>JBFISZ010000009.1:0-29919 GCA_041608315.1 Acidimicrobiia bacterium
CCTCTCATCGATGGTCACTCGCGCCTCGGCGTTGACGATCGCCCGGATCCCTTCCTCGCTGATCTCACCTTTGCGATCGGCGAGTTCCTTGAAACGCTCGAAGGCGCGCTTGAAATCGTCGTCCTCCAGGTTGATCCGCATCTTGGTGAGCGCATCGGCGAATGCCGCCCGGCCCGAGTGTTTGCCGAGGATGATCGTGGAGCGGTGGCCGATCGCTTCGGGATCCATGATCTCGTACGTCAGCCGATCCCGCAGTACTCCGTGCTGGTGGATGCCCGACTCGTGGGCAAAGGCGTTGCGTCCCACGACGGCCTTGTTGTACTGCAGCGGGTACCCGGTCAGTTGGGACACCAGGCGCGACGTCTCCACGATTTGGGTCGTGTCGGCGCCGATTTCGACCCCGAAGTAATCCTGACGCGTCTTGATCGCCATGATGATCTCCTCCGTGGACGTGTTCCCGGCGCGCTCGCCGATACCGTTGATGGCACCTTCGATCTGGCGGGCCCCGGCATGGATCGCCGAAAGTGAGTTGGCGACGGCCATCCCCAGGTCGTTGTGGCAGTGGGTCGAGACGACGACATCCTCGTTGCCGGCCCGCACTTCGTTGTATACCCGGGTCATCAATTCGACGAAGTCGGCCGGCATGGCATAGCCGACGGTGTCGGGGATGTTGATCGTGGTCGCCCCGGCCTTGACCGCCGCCTGACAGGTGGCGACCACGAAATCAGGATTGGTGCGGGTTGCGTCTTGGGGGGAGAACTCTATGTCGTCGCAATAGCTCTTGGCACGTTTGACCGATTCAACGACCGCCTGCATCACCTCGCTTTCGGTCATGCGCAGCATCGACTCCATGTGGATCGCCGATGTGGAGATGAACACATGGATGCGGCGGTGCTCGGCCTCTTTGAGCGCCTCCGCCGCTTTGTCGATGTCGTCGGGATGGGTTCGGGCGAGGCTGGCAATCGTGGGGCCCCTGACCTCGCGGGCGATGCGGGACACCGCCTCGAAATCCCCGGGCGACGAGGCGGCGAAGCCGGCTTCGATGATGTCGACCTGGAGACGGGCGAGCTGGCGGGCGATGGCGAGCTTCTCGGTCGGCGATAGGGCGATGCCGGGGGCTTGTTCCCCGTCGCGCAGGGTCGTGTCGAAGATGAGCAGACGGTCAGACATGGGATGGGGCTCCTTACGAGTGATTGGGGGGGTGGCGGTTGCGAATGCCGGACGGACGGGGCCGTCCGGCTACGTAAGGAGCAGGGTGGGCGAGCGCCTGGCTACGCCGGGCTCACTCATATGTCGTCCTCGGGTGACTTCTCGTTGAGGAAGGGCATCATGGCCCGCAGGCGGCGTCCGACCACCTCGATCGGATGGTTGGCGACGGCGGCCCGTCCCGCCAGCAGGTGGGGGGTGCCGGCATCGTTCTCGGCCATCCACTCCCGAGCAAAGGCACCGGACTGGATCTCACCGAGGATCTCCTTCATCG
Source organism: Acidimicrobiia bacterium (assembly GCA_041608315.1). Classification (GTDB taxonomy): domain Bacteria; phylum Actinomycetota; class Acidimicrobiia; order Spongiisociales; family UBA5794; genus JAHEJX01. The sequence goes on from JBFISZ010000009.1 coordinate 1,481, forward strand.
CCTCTCTGGTGGCATCGGTCACGATGCGGGGGCCTCGGGTGATGTCGCCGTACTCGGCGGTGTCCGATACCGAGTGTCGCATCCAGCCGATGCCGCCCTCGTAGAGCAGGTCGACGATGAGTTTGAGCTCGTGGAGAACTTCGAAGTAGGCCATCTCGTCGGGGTAGCCGCCTTCGGTGAGGGTTTCGTAGGCGGCGCGGACCAGGGCGTCGATACCGCCGCACAAGATCACCTGTTCCCCGAAGAGGTCGGTTTCCGTCTCATCGCGGAACGTCGTTTCGATGACTCCGGCCCGGGTGCCGCCGATTCCGTGGGCATAGGACAGCCCCAATTCTTTGGCCTGGCCGGTGGCATCCTGGTGGATCGCCAGGAGCGACGGCACGCCGCTGCCCTCGACATACTGGCGGCGGACGAGGTGTCCGGGACCCTTCGGAGCCACCATCGCCACATCAACGTCGGGGGGAGCGTTGATGTAACCGAAGTGCACACTGAAACCGTGAGCGAAGAAGAGCGCGTCGCCGGGATTGAGGCGCGGCGCGATGGTCTCGGCATAGAGAGCCTTCTGATACTGATCGGGCACCAGCAACATGATCACGTCGGCCCAGTCGGCGGCATCTTCAGGTGTGACCACTTTGAGGCCGGCCGCCGCCGCGGTGCCTTCGCGGCGGCTCCCGTCGCGCAGCCCGACGACGACATCCACGCCCGAGTCCTTCAGATTCAGAGCGTGAGCATGACCCTGGCTGCCGAAGCCGATCACCGACACTTTACGGCGGGCGATGAGCCCCGGATCGGCGTCCTTCTCGTAGTACACGGTTGTCATCTGGGGGTGCTTCCTCCTATGCGTGATGACGCATTCAAGCGGATCGGAGACGGCCCTTCTTGCCATTGGTCTTGACATCGCGCGAGATGGCGATGCGCCCCGACTTGACGAGGTCGGCAATGCCGTAAGGACGCATCAACTCGAGGAAATCGCCGAGCTCGTCGGGGTCGCCGGCCAACTCGAATGTCAGAGTGGCCAAGCCGACGTCGACCGTCTTGGCTTTGAAGATGCTGGCGGCCTCGAGGATCTCGGCTCGTTTGCCGGCCTCAGCGTTGACGCGCACCATCATGATCTCGCGCTCGACGCCCTGGCCGGCGGGTAGCTCGGTCACCTTCACGATGTGGACGAGCTTGTAGAGCTGCTTGATGATCTGTTCCATCTCGGGGCCGTCGACGACGACGGTCATCCGTGACAGCGCCGGGTCCGCGGCGGGACCGACCGTCAGCGAGTGGATGTTGAAGCCGCGACCGGCGAACATCGACGCCACCCGGGCCAGGACCCCCGGCTTGTTCTCGACCTGCACCGTGATCACGTGGTTCATATGACGTCCTCCGGCTGCGGTTCGTCCGCCTTCGGCAGGCCGGCGGCGCTCATGATCACCTTGTCGTTGCTGCCTCCGGCGACGACCATCGGAAAGACCATCGCCTCGGGGTCACACACGAAATCAATCACAACGGGTTTGTCGTTGATCGCCAGCGCCTTCTCCAATGCCGGGATGACATCGGCGGGGCGCTCCGCCCGGATTCCGACACAACCCATCGCCTCCGCGAGCTTCACGTAGTCCGGTGTGTGGTGAGTGAGATCCGTGGCCGAGAAGCGCTCGTGGTAGAACAGCTTCTGCCACTGCTTCACCATGCCCAGGGCACCGTTGTTCATCACGGCGATCTTGACCGGGATTTCCTCGACGCTGGCGGTGATCAGTTCCTGCATGGTCATCTGAAAGCAGCCGTCGCCGTCGATGGCGAAGACGATCTCATCGGGCTTACCCGCCTTGGCGCCTACGGCAGCCGGAATTGCATAGCCCATCGTTCCCAAGCCTCCGGAGTTGATCCAGGTGTTGGGCCTCTCGAAGCCCCAGAACTGGGCCGCCCACATCTGATGCTGGCCGACGCCGGAGACCACGATGGCCTCGCCACCGGTGAGGCGGCGGAGCTCGGAGATCACATACTGCTGCTGGATCGGGCCGTTGGGGTCCTGATCGAACGTCAGCGGGAAGTCGCGCTGCCACTCGGCGATCTGCTCATGCCATGGGGCCCTTTCGGGTGCCGGCCTGCCGCCCAGCCTCTTTTCCATCGCGGCGACGAGCTGGCCCAGGATCGCTTTGGCATCACCGACGATCGGCACATCGGCCTTGCGGACCTTGCTGATCTCGGCCGGATCGACGTCGACGTGGATGATCTTGGCTTTGGGAGCGAAACTCTTGACCTCGCCGGTCACACGATCATCGAAGCGAGCCCCGATCGCGACGAGCAGATCGGACCTCTGCATGGCAGTGGTTGCCGTATAGCAGCCATGCATGCCCGACATTCCAAGGCAGAGCGGGTGTGAATCCGGTATCGCTCCGCGCGCCATCAGCGTCGTCACGACGGGCAGGTCGGCAAGCTCGGCAAACGTCCGCAGCTCGGTCGCGGCCCCGGCGCGAATCACGCCACCGCCGGCGTAGAGAACGGGCCGTTCCGATTCCAGGATCAGATCGACCGCCGACTTGACCTGGAGCGGATGGCCCGTGACCGACGGCCGGTAGCCGGGGAGCTTGATCTCCTTGGGGGTGTGCCAGCTCATGGTGGCGGCGAGCACGTCCTTGGGAAGGTCGACGAGCACCGGACCGGGCCGTCCCGTCGCTGCCAGGTGGAAGGCCTCGTTGATGACCTCGGGGATATCGGCGGCGTCGGTGACGAGGTAATTGTGCTTGGTCGCCTGCATCGAGATACCCCAGGTGTGGGCCTCCTGGAAGGCGTCGTTGCCGATCGAGTGGGTCGCCACCTGTCCGGTGATGGCCACCACCGGGATCGAATCCATGTAGCAGTCCTGCAGGGGAGTGATCAGGTTGGTGGCGCCGGGGCCCGACGTCGCCACCATCACGCCAACCCGCCCCGTGGCATGGGCATATCCGGACGCCATGTGGCCCGCCCCCTGCTCGTGGCGGGCCAGCACGTGGCGAATCGGGCTGTCGAGGAGCGGGTCGTATGCGGGGAGGATGGCCCCTCCGGGAACGCCGAATACGATGTCAACGCCCTGTGACTCGAGGGCGTGAATGAGGGCCTGGGCTCCCGTCATCGTCTTGCTCATGGTCTCTCCCGTTCGGCTCTGTTTGTGGCGGCTGGCGCATCTAACAAAAAACCCTCCGGGACGGAGGGTGCGGGCGCAGGGGTCCGGATTCCTCCGGCTGCGCCTAGTCGATAAGTACCAGCGTGTTTGTCATGGCTTGTTGGGCCGCTTTCTCTGTCGTTGCGCGAAAGTCGGCTTTCGCGATCCTGCGAGTATCGACAACGAGGCGCGGACTGTCAACTCTTTCATTCTCAGTACTCAGTACCAAGTACTGAGTTGCAGATCCGCCACAGGAACGTCTCCCACGTATGTCGCTCTCCGAGCGCGCCCCCCAGTGCGACGACGCGGCGCTCGGCGGCCTCCAAATCGGCGACCACGAAGTCGAGATGGCCCCGGTTCTTGGTGGCTTTGGGTTCCGGGACTCTTTGCAGCCAGATCGCCACTTCGCGGCCGGCCGCCGGTCGGACCAGAACCTGGTCTGCGTTTCGAGGTCGTTGCAGTCGATGGTGACCGCGATCATCAACGGCACGTCGTCCGGCCGTGGCGGCGCCTCGGCTGCCGGTGGCGGGTCCGGCTCAGCCATTGACGAGCTCCGCGATCGTCATGACGGTTTCCATGTCGGTTGAGCTGATGTTGAGCATGTCGACCCCGGACTCCTCCCAAGCGGACAGCCGTTCGGCAATGTGACCACGCGGTCCGGCCAGGCAGACGGCGTCGACGAGCTCGTCGGGGACCGCCGCTACAGCAGCCATCTGATTGCCGCCCAGGTAGAGGTCCTGGATCTCGGTGGCCGCCTCCTCGAAGCCGTAGCGACACGCCAGGTCGTTGTAGAAGTTCTTGCCCTTGGCGCCCATGCCTCCGATGTACAGCGCCAGCGCGGGTCGCATCGCGTTGCGGGCGGCCGTGAAGTCCTCGTTGACGGCAGCTTGCACGGCCGGCGCCACGATGAGCTCATCGCGGCGGGCCGGATCGGCCGCGGCGAATCCTTGCTCCAATGCCTCCTTGAACCCGGTGTACTCGGGCGAATAGAAGATCGGCAGCCAGCCATCGGCGATCTCCGCGGTCAGCGCCACGTTCTTGGGGCCGATCGATGCCAGGAAGATCGGGATCTCGTGGGTGGGGTGGGTGATCAGCTTGAGGGGGATACCCAATCCGGTCGCATCGTCGCCGCGATACGGGATCTGATAGTGCGCCCCGTCGTGCTCGAGCGGTGCCTCCCGGGCCGTGATCTGGCGCACGATGCTGACGTACTCCCGGGTCTTGCCGAGCGGCTTGCCGTAGGCCTCGCCGTGCCAGCCCTCGGCCACCTGGGGCCCGCTGAGGCCGAGCCCGAGGAGGAAGCGGCCCCCGCTCAGCTCGCTCAACGTGACGGCGGTCATTGCCGTCATCGCCGGGGAGCGGGCCGGCATCTGCATGATGCCCGCCCCCAGCTTTATCTTCGATGTCTGGGCCCCGATCCAGGCCAGCACCGTCACCACATCCGAGCCCCAGGACTCGGCGGCCCACACCGTCGAGTACCCGTTGGCCTCTGCCGCCTTCACCAGTTCCATGTCCAGGGCGGGGCGCCGACCCCAATATCCGAGATTGAGTCCGAGTTCCAAAGCTCTCTCCATTTCACGAAACCTGAGGCGACGCTACCGCGCCCGAGCGATCCGTGCAGTTTCTGGGTTTCTGTCACAGGTGGCTCGTACATTGGCGTCAGCCGGCCAAACCAGGTCCGAGCGACCGCATCTTGCGATTGCCGGGAATGACGAGTCGGCGACCGAAGAGACGGCGAGCGGAGGCGAGACAAATGATCATCGATTGCGACGAATGCGCGATGCAGCACACGTCGGCGTGCTCGGATTGTGTGCTCTCCGTCCTATTGCGGGACATGGACCGGCCCGTTGTCTTGTCCCACGACGAGCACCAGGCACTGGGGAACCTCGCCGACGCCGGTCTGGTGGCGCCGCTCCGGCTGGTTCCTCGGGAGGGCGACGAGGCGGCTGCCGGCTAAACAGATCAGCAGTGCAGCCGCCTCATTGCCGTACACAACCCCTCGTGGAGAAGCGCATGGCGCGTCGAGTCACACCGCTCTGGATTGTCGGATCGGCTCGGATGGGATTGCCGACCACCGCCTCATCGATGAGCGCCGGAAACGAGGCCGACGCCCGGTCGTCCACGACTTCGGTACCGGTGAGCTGCTCGAGAACCGGCGGTGCTGCGCCTACCTGCCTCGCGGTTCGACGGCGCCGGTTCTTCCGAGCGGTAACGGGTGGGCCGCCGCCGCGGCGCCGGCCGCGACGCCCACGATCGTTGCGGAAGATCACGACCGTGCACCGCCCCAGACTGGATGAACGAATCGGCTGTAGTGCCGACGAGGATATGGTCGCACTCGGGCCGCGCTTTTTTCGCGTTCTCGACAGTTGGCGACCACTCTCGGTAGCCTCAGCGGAGTAGGCAAATGCCTAGCGCTATGGGAGGAGTCATTTATGCGACGGTTACGCATCGTCCTTCTCGTTCTTGCTACCGCGGTGGGGTTGGTTTTACCGGCCATGCCGGCAACGGCGGAACACAAGACCGAGCCCGCCTCGAACAACATGCATGCTCTGGGCCACAGCTCGCAGCCGGCGACGTTCTCCGTACCGGACGGGCAGCGGGTCGTCAGCTCGGATATCGCCTTCCAGGGCGACATCGCATACCAGGGCAACTACGACGGTTTCCGGGTGATCGACATCTCGGCGCCCGGCAATCCCAAACTGCTGGCGCAGCCGGAATGCAACGGTGATCAGGGTGACATCGTCGTCTGGGACCACATCCTGATCCGGACCTGGAACACCAAGCGATCCACCGACCGAGTGTGCGGCAACACGATAGTGCCGGCCGGGTTCGAAGGCTTGCACTCTTGGGACATCAGCGATCCGGCGAACCCGCAGCTGCTGGGTTCTCTCGAGCTGCCGTGTGGGTCGCATACGGCAACGGCCGCCGGCGTGGACGGTGAGGATCTCATCATCTACAGCAACAACTCGAGCAGCGGTGGCTGCGGAGTCGGGCTGGACCGGGACGGCCAGAATCTGCTCGGCGACTTCATGGATGTGATCGCGGTGCCGCTGGACGATCCGGGCGCGATGAGCCTGATTCATCGCGAGCCGCTCGTCGGTCCCAACGATCCGCTCGTCCGTACCGGTTGCCACGACGCCGCCGTGATCCTCGGCGACGTCAACAAGGCGATGTGTGCGAGCGCCGACACGATAAACGTATGGGACATCAGCAACCCGCGCGACCCGTTACCGCTGGTGAGCATCGTCGAGCCGGGCGTCGGCGACTCCGCGTCGAACGGCCGCTGGCACTCGGCGGGCTTCACGTGGGACGGCGAAGTGCTCGTGGCGGGTTGGGAACCCGGCGGCGGTGGTGCCGGCGAGTGCGAGGCAACCGACCCCGACATCGACAAGTCGATGTTCTTCTACGATGCCGAAACCGGCGCCAAGCTGGGAACGTGGGTGTTGCCCAACGGCCAAGGCGCCGACGAGAACTGCACGATCCACAACTACAACATCGTCCCGCTGCGCAGCGGACGGTACGTCGTGGTGAGCGGCAACTACCAGGCGGGCACTTGGGTCACTGACTTCACCGACCCGGTGAATCCGGTGACGGTGGCCTACTCCGACCCGGTGTCGCTGGGACCGGGCCCGTTCTGCGGCGGCTTCTGCCAGATCGGCGGGGCGTGGTCGAGTTACTGGTACAACAACTTCGTGTACGAGTCCGACATCACGCGGGGCCTCAACGTGTTCCACGTGAGCGACTCGGCCACTGCGGGCGCGATCATGCTTGATCGCCTCAACCCGCAGACACAGGAGTTCTCGCTCGACTGAACGCGATTGATCACGGAGCCCGGGTCGACCCGGCCCGGGCTCCGTCGCGGGCTACCACCCGATGTAGCTCATTTCAGCGGGTGATTGCCGTCCCTGCGCGTTGGCGCTGAAAATGTGCTCTGAACTGGGCAAACGCGAGTTGCATGTTTGTCATTGGTGTCCGTTCTCTCGCGTGGTTTTCCGTCCAGGTCACGGCCGAGACCATCTCTCTGCAGCAAACCGCGGGAAACTCCCTCGGGTCCCCGGCCCTGGTCAGTCGGGATCGAAACGGCCGCGATTTGCCGCGCCGACTCTCAGCTCGCCTGGATCGCTGGTGCGCCCATGGCGGCGACGAGGATGAAACCGGCGGCGTTTTCGCGAGCGCAGCGGTAGACCGACGGCCCGGCCTGAAATCCTTGAGCCCCGAGTTAGTCCTTGACCAACTCGTTGAGCAGCGGAATGAGGCCGCACTTAGCGATCGTGCTGTACGCCTCTTGCGGCGAGTCAAAGCTGATCGTGCCGCCTGAGAACGCCACGATCAGGCCGTTCACCGCAGCGAACAGTGCCGGATCCTTCTTGAGTATCGACAACAGCTCCCCCAGGCTATCGGCCTCGAATGGCGGCACAGGCAGCGATTCGAGAAAAGCATCCACGTCGATCAGGGTCACTGCGAGCACGTCGCAGTCCACGTCCAACGGCTTGTCTGCATGGGCTGCGGTCGGTACAAGCCCGACCAACATCACCACTCCGGCAATGACCACACCAATAAGTCGTTTTCGCACGGCTTCCCTCCTTCTGTCGACGACGCCGAGAGCCCAGCTGAGCCAAGCTCTCGTATCCCTACCGAGCGTACTCGGGGATGTGCAAGAGCGGCTGCTGCAAGCACGATCCTCAGGGACGGGGTGACCCGCCGCCCTTGACCCGGGAGTGGCTCTATGCGACATGCAGGAGTCACGTCGCATGCGGGTTTGAGGAGAACGATGCGAGACGACCGAGCGCGCCGATCCCTCGACCGGCACGCGACGTACACTTGGCCACCTTCGTCGCTGGCGCCTCAACAGCCGCTCCGCTTGCCGGATAGCGCGTACCCCCCTGGGTTTCGGTTGTTGTCTGGGGAAACCAAAGTGCCGGGTGCCTGGCGGTGCGCCCCTCTACCCGCTGCGGCGACTGCGTCGCCGGCGGGGCCCTTCTTCCCTCCGGGGAGACCCATCAAGCAGACCGCCCCCATCGGCCAACCGCAACCAGTCTCGAACTTTCCCCGTACCCTGGCCCGGTGAATCAGACAGAACTCTGGGAGACCCTCCGTTCCACCGTCCTCGACGGTGGTTGTGCGGCAGTTGGCGTCACCGCCGCCCGCCCCTTTCCCGAGGTGAAGCAGTCCCTGGAGGATCGCAAGGCGGCCGGGATGCACGCCGGTATGCACTTCACGTTTGGCGATCCGGGGCGATCGACCGATGTCTCCCGCTCGTTTTCCTGGGCCCGGTCACTTGTCGTTGCCGGATTCGCCTATCTCCCGCAAGCCGGTTCGCCTGCACCGCCGCAGTCGAATCACGGCCGGGTGGCCCGCTTCGCCACCGAGGATCACTACCGGGGTCTGCGTCGCGTCCTCGACGCCGCGGCGGAAGTCCTCAGAGACGCAAGACACGAGGCCGAAGTGGTGGTTGACGACAATCGCCTGGTTGATCGCGCCGCCGCGGTTCGGGCCGGTGTCGGGTGGTGGGGCAAGAACACCATGGTGCTGGCGCCCGGGGCCGGTCCGTGGATGCTGCTGGGTTCGGTCGTCACCGACGCCGCGCTCGAGTCGACGCCGCCGATGGTGCGCGACTGCGGAACATGCGATGCATGCCTCCCGGCATGTCCCACCGGCGCCCTGGTCGCACCCGGTGTTCTCGATGCCCGCCTGTGCCTGGCCCATCTCCTCCAAGCGCCCGGCTGGATCCCCATCGAGCTGCGCCGGGCGGTAGGGGACCGGATCTACGGATGCGACGACTGCCTCGACGCCTGCCCGCCCGGCGCCAAACTCGAGGCAACGGCGGCGCCGTGGCCGCGGCTGGATCTGCTCGCCCTGCTAGGACAGACCGACGATGAGCTTATGACCCGATTCGAGCACTTCTACGTGCCCCGGCGTCGTGCCGACTTCCTGCGGCGCAATATCCTGGTGGCCCTCGGCAATGGCGGCGACGGATCGGCCGTGCCTGCTATCGACGCGTACCTGCCACATCCCGAGCCGATGCTGCGGGGCCACGCCGCCTGGGCATTGGGCGAAATCGGCGGCGACCGCGCCCTCGCCGCGCTTCAGCACGCAGCCCGCGAGGAAGCCGATCCTGAGGTCCGGATGGAGATCGAATCCGCCCTGGCGGGTTACGCTTAGCCGTCGGCAGAACGGTGACTATGACCCTGGTTTACGGCCTCGCGATTCTCCTCGGTGCCGGCGGCGTGCTCCTCGGCGTCGGCCTGGCGTTGAACCCGGAGCGCCCCGGGCTGCCGCCGCAACTGCGCCACGCTCTGCTGGCGGTCCTCGGGTTTGGGCTCGCCGGGATGTCGGCCTCATTCGGCGGCTGGCCGTCCGGTCTAGCGGTTGTCGCCGGCTTGGGTGGGGCGGCACTGCTCGTCGGTCTCGGTATCCGCTACGCCCCGATCGGCGAGGAATGAGGCTGGTCGCCGACGTTCACGGTGCCGTCGCGGCCCTCCGCCGGGTGGCCCAAGAGCCCGGGCCGCTGTTGATACTCGGTGATCTGATCAACTTCATCGACTACCGCAACAACGAAGGCATCGTCACGGACGTCTCGGGGCAGGAGTTCACCGACCAGATGGTGGCGCTGCGCACCGCCGGAGAGGCGGTGGCGGCCGGGGCGCTGTGGAAGGAGTTTCGCAAGGGGCGTGAGGACGAGTTGCGCCGGGCGTACGACGATGCAATCGCCGCCGCCTATGACGAGATTCTGCCGGCGCTCGCCGGATCCGAGTCCTATGTGACCTTCGGGAACGTCGATCGGCCGGCACTGATGAAGGAGAAACTGCCGGCCGGGGCCCGGTTCGTCGATGGCGAAGTGGTCGAGATCGAAGGCCTCCGTGTCGGATTCGCCGGTGGCGGCATCATCTCGATCGGCACGCAGGGCGAGGTGTCCGACGAAGAGATGGCCGCCAAGCTGGCGCAACTGGGACCGGTCGACATGCTGTGTACTCACGTCCCGCCGGCGGTGTGGGCGGTGCAGAAGGACGTCATTGCCGGGCGAGCGAAGGGGTCGCAGGCGATCCTCGACTACCTGCATCGTCACCAGCCGCCGTGGCACTATTTCGGTGATGTCCACCAGCCGCAGGCCACTAGATGGCGGGTCGGATCCACGACATGCCGCAACGTCGGCTACTTCCGCGCCACCGGACGGGCATGGACCCACTCGTGACTACGCTTGCTTGGAGATGACAGAGTCGCTGACTCGGAAAGGCCGCAGATGACCATGGAAGGAACGGTGCAGAGCATCGAGGTGTCCGCCGATCCGCAGCACATCTACGAAGTCGCCCTTGATCTCGAGGCGTATCCCGAATGGATTACCGGTGTCAAAGAAGTCGACATTCTCGAAGAGGATGAGCATGGCCGTCCCACCCGGGTGAATTTCACGGCCGACGCCATGATCAAAGAGATCAACTACACCCTTCTGTACTCATACGAGCTGGAGAACGGCTTCTCCTGGACCGCGGAGCCCGGCGACGACATAACGGCAATGGACGGCAGCTACGAGTTCAAGGAGATGGAGGACGGCGGTACCGAAGTCCTCTATGCCCTGCGGGTCGATCCCGCTTTCACCGTGCCCGGGTTCCTGCGGCGCCAGGCGGAGAAGCAGATCGTCTCGAGCGCATTGCGCGGCCTGAAGAAGCGAGCCGAAGGCAGCTGATGCGTGTCCTGCTCGTCACCGGCAAGGGTGGCGTAGGCAAAACCACCGTCGCCGCGGCGACCGCCGTGCGTGCCGCCGAGATGGGGTACCGCACCCTGGTGACATCGACCGACCCGGCGCACAGCCTGGCCGACGCGTTCCAGGTCAAGCTCGGCGACCAGCCGACCGCGGTTGCCGACAGATTGCTCGCCCAGCAGATCGACTCGCAGGAGCGCCTGGAAGAGTCGTGGGGCGACGTGCGGGATCACCTCACGGAGCTGTTCGATTGGTCGGGGCTCAAGGGCATCGAGGCCGAGGAGCTCACCGTTTTCCCGGGCATGGATGAGCTGTTCGCCCTCGCCAGCGTGCGAGATCATGCCGCCTCGGGGGAATACGATCTCATCGTCGTCGACTGCGCCCCGACGGCCGAGACTTTGCGGCTGCTCAGCCTCCCCGAGGTGCTGTCGTGGTACATGGAGAAGATCTTCCCCATCGGCCGGCGGGTCGCCAGTTTTGTGCGCCCAATGCTGAATCGGGTGACCAGCCTGCCGGTTGCCGACGACAAGGTGTTCGCCGCGGTGGCCTCCTTCTACGAGCGCCTCGACGGCATTCGCGACATCCTCGCCGATCCAGCCGTGACCAGCGCCCGGCTGGTCATGAACCCGGAGAAGATGGTCATCTCCGAAGCCCGTCGCACCTACACATATCTGGGACTGTTTGGCTATGCGGTCGATGTCGCCATTGTGAACCGGGTGCTTCCGGACACCGTGACCGACCCGTATTTCGATCGCTGGCACGAGATCCAGAAGGGTCATCTCGAGTCCGTCCACGAGGGTTTCGCCGACGTCGATATCCGGGAGCTGCGTCTCTTCGACGAGGAGATGGTGGGCATCGACCTGCTTCGCCAGGTCGGTGAAGAGCTCTACCGGGGGCGCGACCCGGCGGATCACTTCTCGGCGGGGCGTCCATTCCGCGTCGAGGACGAAGGGGACAACGTGGTACTGGTGCTGTCGGTCCCCTTCGTCGACAAGGCCGAGGTCGACGTATTGCGTCACGGCGACGAGCTGGTCATCACGGTCGGCCCCTACCGGCGCTCGTTCGTATTGCCCGACTCGTTGAAGCGGCGCCAGGTGCGCCGCGCCCAGCTCGTGGAGGCCGAGCTGCGGGTAACGTTTGGTCTTGATGAGTGATCACCCGGATTTCGAGGACAACGGCGCAGCCGGCGACCCGGAAATGAGCGACGCGCTGCGCGCCGGGCTGCGCCAGGCCGGATACCACGTGCTGCGCGCCGGATATGAGCTGCTCGCCGGGGTCAGCGCGTTCCTCGAAGCTGTAGGCGGCGCCGGCGCAGAAGACGCTGAGGGGCCGCCCGGCCCGCAACGGATAGAAGTCGAGTGAGTGCAATCGGCGTCGATGTCGGCGGTACCAAGCTGCTTGCTGTGCGCATCGACGCCGCCGGCTCGGTGCTCGACGAGTATCGCACGACAACGCCCGACGGGGGCCAAGAGATGGTGGCGGGAGTCGCGGCGGCAGTCCAGGACTTGGCGGCAGGCGATGATGTCGCCGCCTGCGGTGTCGGCATCGCCGGGCTGGTCGAGCACGACACCGGAACCTTCGTCTGGGGACCCCACGTCGCGGGAATCAAGATCCCGGTGCGCCGGCAGCTGCAAGCCGAGCTCGGGATTGTCGTCGCCATCGACAACGATGCCAACACAACTGCTCTCGCCGAGCACCGGCTGGGAGCAGGCCGCGGGAGCCGCGCAATGTTGATGCTGACGCTCGGCACCGGCATCGGAGGTGCGATGGTGTTGGGAGGTTCCGTCTATCGCGGCAGAGCCTTCGCGGGCGAGTTTGGGCACACCCGGCTCGTCGACGGGATGAACGAATGCGACTGTGGCCGGCGCGGGTGCTGGGAGACCGAGGCCGCCGGCCCGGCGCTGGAGCGAATCGCCGCTGAGTTGATAGCGTCCGACCCAGCCGGATCGCTGGCCAACTCGCTCGGCGACCAGCCGGTGTCCGGTCCGGCGATCACGGCCGCGGCGCTCGCCGGTGAGCCCCAGGCGATCGCGTTGATCAACCAAGTCGGGCGTGCTTTCGGCCGCGGCTTGTCGAGCCTCATCTCCATCTTCGACCCGGACTGCATCGTCGTCGGCGGTGGGCTGGGCTCGATAGGGGAGATCCTTCTCAACCCGATCCGCAAGAGCGCCAACGAGAGCCGCTATGCGGCCGACCACAATGACCTCGTCCCGATCGTCGCTGCCGAGCTTGGCGAGCGCGCCGGAGCGATAGGAGCCGGGCTGCTGGCTATCGACGCGGTCGGTACCCATGAGTGAGGGGCCCATTCGGCGCTACTCGAGCGACGGCAGCTCCGAAGAGGTCCCGGCGCGGACGCGAACCCGCGCCGAGCTTCTCAAGGAGGCTGCTCTGGCCGTGCCCCACATGGGCATGTTGTTGAGCCGCCTGATGCGGGACCGTGATATCCCCCGGGGGCGGAAGCTCTTTGCCGGTGCCGCGCTGGCGTACGTCGTCTCTCCTTACGACCTGCTGCCCGACGGTATCCCCTTCATCGGTCGAATCGACGACATAGTCCTGCTGGCGGCCGCCGTCCACTCTCTGATGCTTGCGGTGCCCGAAGACAGGCTCGACGCATACTGGGAAGGATCCCGGGATGCCCTCGACATCGTCGCCGGGCTCGTCCAGTGGGGTGCCGACCTGGTTCCGGGCCCGATCCACCGGATCATCACTTCGGCGCCATAGAACTAATGCGAGATCAAAGCGCGCGACACATCGAGTTATCGGGGCGATGCCGACCCCATGCGCGCTGCGATCGTTGCCCGGGTTCCTGGCACGATACGAGCTCGGTCTGACGCCTGACATCAGTAGAGCAGCTCGACCAGCTTCGTTGGATCGCCGCTGTGACCGATCCCGGATGTGCCTGCTCTGGGAGGTCACGAGAATGTGTGCTCGTGCACGCATGTTCCAGAACTGCTCGTCGCGGCGTGCGGCGTCTCGAGGCCGATCTGCCGGCGTCTCGACCTGGAAGGCGACGCGGAGCCAGCCCGTGCCTGGCTCGATTCTCGACGGCGCGTGACGGCGCAGTAGCCGCCGCCGGGTTACGCTGGCCTGCATGGAATTCCGACGGATTGGCAATCTCCCGCCCTACGTGTTCGCCGAGGTGAACCAACTCAAGCTCGAGGCGCGGCGCCTCGGCAAAGATGTCATCGATCTCGGCTTCGGTAATCCCGACATACCGTCGCCGCCTCAGGTCGTGGCCAAGCTGGTCGAGGCCGCCCAGAAGGAGCACAACCACCGCTACTCGTCGTCGCGCGGGATCCCCAACTTGCGCAAAGCCGTGGCCGATCGCTACCAGCGCCGCTTCGGCGTCTCCCTCGATCCCGAGACCGAGGTGATCAATACGATCGGCGCCAAAGAGGGATTGGCCCACCTCATGTGGGCTCTGGTCCAGCCCGGCGATGTCGCTCTGGTCCCGGAGCCGTCGTACCCCATCCACATCTACGCCCCGGCCCTCGCCGGAGCCGAGGTCATCCAGGTGGCGCTGCCGGCAGAGGGCGACTTCTTCGAGCGGCTCCGCCACTCATTCATGTCGACGTGGCCCCGGCCCCGGGTGATCCTGACCTCGTTCCCACACAACCCGACGACGATGTGCGTCGACCTCAGCTTCTTCGAGAGGCTGGTGGGGTTCGCCGCCAAGCACGGGGTGCTGCTTGTCCACGACTTCGCCTACGCCGACCTCGTGCTCGACGACTACCGGCCGCCGAGCCTGCTCCAGGTGCCGGGCGCCAAGGAGGTCGGAGTCGAGCTGTACACGCTGTCGAAGAGCCACTCGATGCCCGGCTGGCGCGTGGGTTTCGTAGTCGGCAACGCCGAGATCGTCACCGCCCTGAGCCAACTCAAGTCGTACCTCGATTACGGCACGTTTCAGCCGATCCAGATCGCCTCGATCATCGCCCTGAACGAATGCGACGAGTACGTCGACTACGTCAATGACATCTACCGGGACCGGCGCGATTCATTGGTTGACGGCCTCAACCGGATCGGCTGGAAGGTCGACCCGCCGCGGGGCACCATGTTCATGTGGGCCCCGATCCCGGACGTAGCTGCTCACATGAGCTCGATGGAGTTCACGCTACATCTGCTGCGCGAGGCGAACGTGGCGGTGAGCCCCGGGAACGGGTTTGGCCCGTCCGGAGAGGGGTTCGTCCGTTTTGCCCTCGTCGAGAACGAGCATCGCATCGGGCAGGGGATCCGCGGCATCAAGACGGCGCTGAGCCGCCTTGGGTAACCCCACCGCCGGCGCAGAGGTCTGATCCCCGTGGACTACGCCGTACTTTTTCCCGGGCAGGGCAGCCAGGTCGTCGGCATGGCCGAGGATGTCATCTCGAGCCGCCCCGATCTCCTCGGGCAAGCCGCCAACGACATCCTCGGCTGGGATCTCGCGGCCACGATCCGCAACGGCCCCCAGGAGCTGCTGACCGAGACCGATCGAGCGCAGCCTGCGTTGTACGCCACGGCGTTCGCCCTCTGGGAAGCCTTCTCCGCCGCGGTCGGCCCCGCTCCGCAAGCGGCCGCCGGGCATTCGCTCGGGGAGTACACCGCCCTCGCCGCCGCGGGCGTGGTCGAATACTGGGATGGCCTCGCCTTGGTGGCGGAACGGGGTCGTGCCATGGCGGCGGCCGCCGCGGCCAACCCGTCTTCGATGGCGGCCTTGCTCGGTGCAGGCGCCGACCTGGCTGAGTCGATTGCCGCCGAGCGGCGGCAGGTCGGCGGGCAGCTGTGGGTCGCCAACCTCAACGCTCCCGGTCAGGTCGTTGTCGCCGGCGGTCTCGCCGACATCGATTGGCTGGTGGGCGCGGCGCGCGACCTGGGAGTTCGCCGGGCAATCAAGCTCGAAGTCGCCGGTGGATTCCATTCGCCCTTGATGGCAGCGGCCGCAGCCGCCCTCGACGATGCGCTGGCCGGGGTCGAGCTCTCTCCGGGGGCGTTTGCTGTGTACTCGAATGTCGCGGCGACGCCGGCTTCCGATGTGGCGGCGAGCCTCGTCGACCAGTTGACCCATCCCGTGCGCTTCGAGGAATGCATCAGGGCGATGCGGGCGGCCGGCATCAACACATTCGTCCATATCGGCCCCGGCGATGTCACGGCGGGCCTGGCAAAACGGGTGGCGGGCGACGTTACGACTCACGTGGTTGCGACGCTCGAACAGGCCGGCGCCGTCGCCGCCGCGGTTTCCGTACAATGATCGGCGCCGCGAGGACGAGTGGCAGTTGCCGC
Organism: Acidimicrobiia bacterium; assembly: GCA_041608315.1. Taxonomy (GTDB): domain Bacteria; phylum Actinomycetota; class Acidimicrobiia; order Spongiisociales; family UBA5794; genus JAHEJX01. The sequence continues at coordinate 17,560 of JBFISZ010000009.1, forward strand.
GATACCGCTCGATCGTGATGGGAGAGAGTTATGCCACGCGCAATTGTCACCGGTTGGGGTAAGTGTGTTCCCCCCGGCGTGTTGTCCAATTTCGATCTGGAACAGGTCATGGACACAACAGACGAGTGGATCCACACCCGCTCCGGTATCAAAGAGCGCCGCGTGTGTCACGTCGAGACCTCGGACATGGCCGCCGTCGCCGGACAGCATGCCATCGCCGCTGCCGGACTCGAGCCGGAGGACATCGACATGCTCCTGATGTGCACCTGCACGCCGGATCGGCTCATCCCGTCGGCCGCAGCCATGGTCCAGGCCAAGATCGGGGCGCACAACGCCGGAACGATGGATATCAACGCCGCCTGCACCGGGTTTCTCTACGGTCTGGGCACTGCCATGGGAATGATCTCGGCGGGAGTCACGTCGCGCGTGCTCGTGATCGGCGCCGAGAAGCTCACCGCGTACCTCAACCTGAAAGAGCGCACCACGGCGGTTCTGTTCGGCGACGGTGCCGGCGCCGTGGTCGTCGAAGCGGGCGGCGAAGCCGACGAAGGCATACTCGCCATGGAGCTGGGTTCCGACGGGAGGCTCACCCAGCTGCTGACGGTAACGCACACGGGAACTGAATACCCCGCGGAGACGCCGCCATATCCCGAGCGGACGATCTGGATGGAAGGCCGCGAGATCTTCCGCAACGCCGTCGTCAAGATGGGGGAGTCGGCGGTCCATGTTCTCGACCAGGCCGGCCTGGGGCTGGAGGATGTCGACCTCCTGATCCCACATCAGGCCAACATCCGAATCATCGATGCCACCGCCAAGCGGATGGGCCTCAGCTCCGATCAGGTCTATGTGAACATCGCCTCATACGGGAATACGTCGGCCGCGACGATTCCGATCGCTCTCACCGAGGCGCTGGAGGAGGGCCGGGTGAACGCCGGTGACCTGATCGTGTTTGTCGCCTTTGGGGGCGGGCTGACGTGGGGAGGCGCCGCGGTCCGCTGGGGGCAAAGGACCAAGCCGATCGATATCAGCGACGCCGCCTTGCCTCCATCGGACAAGACCGGGCTCGAATTACTGGCCGCACGCCCGCGAGACTGAGGAACGGACATGGATCCCAAAGTAGTTCTGGTAACCGGAGCGTCGCGCGGCATCGGCCGTGCGGTCGCCGAGCATTTCGCGGCGCGGGGCCACCGCATCGCCATCAACTATGCGACCAACGAGGACGCGGCGGCTGCGGCTGAGGCCGCGGTGCGCGCCGCCGGCGCCGAGGCGTTGTCCGTTGCGGCGAACGTGGGAGACGCCGACGAAGTCGCCGGCATGTTCGAGACAGTGGGCGCCGCCCTCGGGCCCGTCGAGATCCTCGTCAACAATGCCGGCATCACCCGGGACGATCTGATGCTGCGGATGAAGGTCGACCAGTGGGATGACGTCATCACGACGAATCTCCGCTCGGTGTATCTGTGCTCCAAAGCCGCCCTGCGCGGCATGTTGCGCGCCAAGTGGGGACGGATCATCTCGGTAGGCTCCGTCTCCGGCCTGGCGGGCAACCCGGGCCAGGCCAACTATGCCGCCGCCAAGGCCGGCATCGTCGGCTTCACCAAGTCCCTCGCCAAAGAGGTCGGTTCACGGGGCATAACCGTGAATGTCGTCGCTCCCGGCTTCATTGCGACCGACATGACGGACGCCCTCGGCGAGGACGTGACGGCGGCGGCCGCGGAGCGGATCGCCGTCGGCCGGTTGGGGACTCCGCAGGAGGTGGCTTCGGTTGTGGGCTATCTTGCGTCCGACACAGCTTCGTATATCACCGGCCAGACAATCGTCGTCGACGGTGGTCTGGCCCTTTGACACAAGGCAATCAAGAAGGGGATCACCCACATGGACCGTTCGGAAATCGAATCGAAGATGGTCGACCTGCTGGTCGAGGAGCTCGGTATTGAGCGAGACAAGATCGCCATGAGCTCCAAGTTCGAGGAGGACCTCGAGGTCGATTCCCTTGGAGTTGTCGAACTGCTGATGGCGCTCGAGGACAACTTCGATGTCAATATCCCCGACGAAGAGGCGGAGAACATCACGACCGTCAGCGAGGCCGTCGACATTGTCGCCGCCAAGTTGAAGGGCTGAAGAGGATCGCCGTCGGCTCAGGTCGACAAAGGAGGCCACGTGGCGCGTAGACGTGTAGTCATCACAGGTCTCGGGACCGTCAACCCGCTCGGTCTCAACGTGGCCGATACCTGGAAGAACGCGCGCGACGGCGTTTCCGGAGTCGGTCGCATCTCGCACTTCGACCCGAGCGACTTCCGCGCCCAGATCGCCGCCGAAGTCGTCGGCTTCGACCCGGAGCAGTACATCCCGCGCAAAGAGGTACGGCGCCTAGATCGCAATGCTCAGTTCTTCTGGGCGGCCGCGAGCCAGGGACTCGAAGACGCCGGACTGTCCTACGAAGAGGACGACCCGGCCGCGCTGCGCGCCGGTGTCGCCTGCGGCTCCGGTATCGGCGGCATCATCACATTCCAGGACGAAGTCGGCGTACTCCGCGACCGGGGCCCGAGCCGGGTGTCGCCCCTGGCCATAACCAAGATCATCTCCAACATGGCCGGCGGACTGGCCTCCATCGAGTTCAACCTCTTCGGCCCCAACATCTGCACCGTCACGGCTTGCGCCGCGTCGGCGAACGCGATCGGCGATGCTGCCGAGATAATCCGCCGGGACGACGCCGACGTGATGCTGGCCGGAGGAGCCGAAGCGGGAATCGTCGAACTGTCGGTTGCCAGCTTCGCATCGGCCCGGGCGTTGAGCACCCGTAATGAGGACCCCGAACGTGCCAGCCGCCCCTTCGATGCCGATCGCGACGGATTCGTAATGGGCGAGGGTGGCGCCGTTCTGGTTCTCGAAGAACGCCAGCACGCTCTCGATCGCGGCGCCGACATCTACGGCGAGGTGATGGGCTACGGCATGTCCGCCGACGGCTATCACATCACCATGCCGCGGCCGGGTGGTGCCGGAGCGGCCCGCGCCATGCTCCACTCGTTGCGTGACGCCGGGCTCGAACTCGCCGATATCGACTACATCAACGCCCACGGCACGTCGACACCGGCCAATGACGTCACCGAGACCGAGGCCATCAAGTCTGCCTTCGGGGACCACGCCTACAAGATCCCGGTGTCCTCGACGAAGTCGATGACGGGCCACCTCCTCGGTGGTGCCGGGGCGTTGGAAGCCCTGCTGTGCGTGTTGGCCATCCGGCATGGCGTGATCCCGCCGACGATCAACTACGAGACGCCCGATCCCGGCTGTGACCTCGACTACGTTCCCAACGAGGCCCGCGATACCTCCGTGAACCACGTGATGTCGAACTCGTTTGGCTTCGGCGGTCACAACGTTGCCCTGGTGTTCGGGCCCGGTTAGGAGCCGGTAGGCCTGCGGCCCTCGCCGAATTCCTCGAACGAGCGCACCACCAGCGCCACGACCAGCCCGATTCCCACGAGCGACCCGATTCCGGCGAGAGCAGCTCCGGCGATCTCGATGCGGGGGCAGCTGCCCGGCAGGCACAAGGCACGGACGATGGCGCGGCCAATCCACGCACCGACGATGCCGCCGATCGTGATGGCCGGCCCGATGGCGGGTCGGACGCCGGCGCGCGCCATCACCCAGCCCGCGGCCACGCCCAGACCCAACCCGACCGAGGACCAGCCCAGTCCCGGGGCGAAGAGCATTCCGGCAATCCAGCCAATGCCGGCCATCAGGACAACCAGGGCGATGTCGGCCCGGGCCGTCATTCGGCGTCCTCTCGCGGGGGCCGGATGGGGCGGGGGCCGGGCAGGGTGTCGAGGAGGGGCATGACGGCAAGACGTACCTCTTTGGTCCAGGAGAGCCACGTCAAGGCGATCCCGATGGCGACTATCAGCGCCGCACCGGCAACCGGGGCGGCCGCGGCGGCGATGATCATCAAGGGGGCCAGCAGGACACGTCCCGACCACAACGCCCACGGCCTGGCTTTGGAGTAGCCCCACGCGATCACGATGCCGGCCGCCCCCAGCAAGCCTTGGCGGAGGACCACTCCGCTCGGGGAGGCCACTCCGATGACCGGCACCAGCCCCAGCGACCCGATCATGAACAGGATGGGCTTGACGCCGGGGCCGGTGGCGGACGGGAGGCGGCGCAGCCAGCCGCTGAGCCATTTCCCCTGCACCCCCACGATGCCGAGGCCGGTCGCGATGAGAGCGGCGATGGCCCACCCCCGAAGCGGGGAGAGCGCCGCCAGCAGCACCTCACCACCCAGGAGGCCCCGGGCCAGGTTGCGGGCCCATCTACCCCGCGGGATGAGCAGCCCGACCGCGGCGATGACCGCGAAGATGAGCAATCCGATGCTGACGAGCACTGCGGAATCCGTAGCGAAAGGCTCGTCGACGTTCGTCGCGATCGTGAGGGCCCACAGCGAAGCGCCCGCCACGAGCAGCACGGCGATGGCGTGGGGAGCACGGCTCATCGGATCATTATGGCGTCGGAGTCGGGAGGGATTGGAACCGCTACTGCTCCGGCCGGGTGTCAACCGTCCCGGGGACCCGGGTGTTGCCGAGGGTCGAGAAGTAGCGGTAGATGGCCGGCTCGAACTCGCTGAAATCGAGGTCCCAGGTGTCGCCCGGGGTCAGCAGCGGGCTCTCGAACTCGCCGTTGCGAGCGGTGATCGTGTACTCCCGCTCCGCGACGTCTTCGTGCACCCAGCGCACGATGGGCGTCTTGGTGAGGTCGACGTCGAGGTTCGAAGGGCGGAAAGAGCCGTTGGTGATGATTACGATCACAACGCCCTCCGGGGGCGGCTCGGTCGTGGTGGTCGTGGTCGGAGCCGCCAGGTTGGGACTCGACGGGCCACTGGCGCACGCTGTTGCCGCCAGACAAATGACGGCAGCGCTGATCAGCCAACGTCCGCGCAAGGGACCCTCCTTTTTGCGACGGGCGCGGCAGTCTAAGGGATTCAGGCCGGCACCGCCGCATCAATCAACCGGCGGGAAGGTGGCGCCCTGTTGGGGCTCCCAGTAGCCGATCTGGCGCCATCTCCCGGCGCCGGGCTGCAGCGTAATCACGGCCCCGTGGGTGGGTTTGGTCGAGTGGTAGTCCTCGGGTTTGTTTCCCGTGAGGTCGATATGCGCGGCATGAATTGGATCCTGATGGCCCACGATGACGACATGGCCGTCGGCAACGGAGGTGGCTGCGGCTCGGGCGACGGCGGCAACCCGGGCGCCGCAGTCGGCGAGCGACTCGGCAGCGAAGCTCAGGTCGGTCGGGTCGTCGAGGTAAGCCGCCAGCTCTCCGGGGAGGACGGACTCGAGGTCGCCCCAGCGCACCCCGGCCCAGCGGATTGAGAGGGCCCATTCGCCGAGGGCGTCGTCCAGTTCGATGTCGAGCCCGTGTGGCTGAGCGATCGCGGTGGCGGTCTGCCGGGCCCGCAGCAGCGGCGACGAGATGACCCGGCGCACCGTGAGCTCGGCCAGATGGGCGGCGGTGGCAGCAGCCTGGGCCCGCCCGAGCCGGGACAGCTGATATCCGGGCAGGTCGGCGTACACGACGTGGTGGGGGTTGTCGACTTCGCCGTGGCGGATGAGATGGACGCGGGTGGCACTCACGGCCCGAGTGTAGAAGCCGGTACCGTTAGCCCATGGAGCGCTTCGCCACCCGGTTTCTCCATGTGGACATGGACGCCTTCTATGTCGAGGTCGAGAGACTCGCCGATCCGTCACTGCGCGGGGTGCCCGTGATCGTCGGCGGATTGGGCCCCCGGGGCGTTGTGGCCGCCGCCTCGTACGAAGCGCGTCGCACCGGGGTGCGGTCGGCCATGCCGATCGTAGAAGCCAAAAGGCGCCTGCCGCGGGCTCGCTACCTGCCTCCCGACATGGCGAAGTACGCCGCGATGTCACGACGGGTATTCGCCATCCTCGATGACTTCTCGCCCTATGTTGAGCCGCTCTCGGTGGACGAGGCCTTCCTCGACATCGGCGGGTTGCGACTGCATTACGACACACCTCACGACGTGGCCGTAGCGATGCGGCGGCGGATCCGCGACGAGCTGTCGTTGCCGGCATCCGCCGGCATCGCGGCTGTGAAGTTCCTGGCGAAGATGGCAAGCAAAGAGGCCAAGCCGGACGGCATCTTTGTCATCGAGGCGGGAGCCGAGCGGGCGTTCCTGGAGCCACGGAGTGTCGCCGAACTGTGGGGCGTGGGCCGGGCGACGCTGGTGTCGCTGGCGGATCTCGGTATCGAAACCATCGGGCAACTGGCCGAGGTTCCTGCCGACCTGCTCCGCCGCCGGGTCGGGGTAGCGGCCGCCGCCCATCTCACCGCCCTCGCCAACGGGCGAGATCCCAGGAGCGTTGAGACCGGCCGGGAGGCCAAGTCCGTCTCGGTGGAAGAGACCTATGCGAGTGACCTCTCCGGATCCGAGACGATCGGCCGGGCCCTGCTCGAGCTGTGTCACCGGCTGTCGGGGAGACTCCTCAAGGCCCATCTGGCCGGCAAGACGGTGACACTGAAGGTGCGCCTCGGCGACTTCACGACATACACCCGTTCGACGAGCGGGCGGCAACTCGTCTCGGATACCTTGCAGATCTGGCCGCTGGCCGCCGAGTTGCTCGACAAGGTGCCGCAGGCCGGTCAGGGTGTTCGCCTCCTCGGCATCGGGGTGAGCGGCCTCACCGAAGGCGAGCCGGCACAGCTCGCCATCGACGGGTCGGATCGGGCTGCGCTGGCCGATGCCGCCGCGATGCTCCGGGAGCGTTTCGGAGACGACGCAGTGTTGCCCGCACGGCTGGCGGAGCCCCCGCAAAAAAAGACGCAAGGCTGAATTCCTCCTGCCGGTATAATGACGGTACCAACCGGCTAACGGAGACCATTGTGCCGCTGAACGACCGTGAGCAGAAGATTCTCGAGGAGATCGAGAAGCAGTTCTATGCCGACGACCCGAAACTGGCACAGACTGTGGCCCGGACCACCCTCGAGTCCGTCAGTCAGCGCTGGACGCCGATCGCGATCGGCGGCTTCGTCGTGGGCGTGATCATCATGCTGGCCTTCTTCACCAGCCAGGTGCTCATCGCCGGCGCCGGGTTTGTTCTGATGGTTGTGTCCGCCGGTTGGATTGCCATGGATCTGCGTCGTCGCAGCCTCACGGGCAGCACCGGCGGCCCCGTCGAAAGTTGGATTTCGCGGGCACGACAGAGGTGGACCCGCGACGGCTAGAGTGACTCTCCCGGTCGGGAAAGCGTCTCGGTAGGAAGGCGGAGCCAGCCTCCTGTTTGAGACCCGTTGTCGCCCCCGGGCGTGACTACGGGAGAGGGATTGTTGGAAGGGTTTACAGCTCAGCAAGCGACAGCGCTGACACACTGCACAGCACACCAACTTCGGTATTGGGACAAGGTGGCCCTGGTGGAGCCATCACTGCAGAGCACCGGCGGACGGCCTGGTCGTCGCCGGCTCTATTCATTTCGGGACCTGGTGGCCCTGCGTGTTGTCAAGAGCTTGCTCGACAACGGCATGTCGGTCCAGCGGGTGCGCCGGGCGTGGGACTACCTGCGACGGACCGCCGAACTGGATGGTCACCTCGCCGAGGTCAAGCTCGTCACGGACGGGCAGACGATCTTTCGGGTGGCCCATGATGAGGATCAACTGCTCGACGCTCTGCGAGAAGGTCAGCTGGCGTTCTTCGTGGCGATCAATGAGATCGCCCAATCTGTAGAAGAGGACGTGACTCGGTTCGAACTCGATCGGGATCATTTCCTCGACATGCTGCGTCGGGTCCAGGACGACGTGAGGTCGGAAGCAGATACCGGCTAGCAGCGGCTTCGTCAGCGCCGGCGGCGCCGCGGCCACCATCGCGGCAGCAGCGTGCCGACGCGATAGCCGGCGAGGAGTCGCTCCCAGCGCGAGTGTCGCGTGATCAGCCGTTGCTCCGTTTGCGCGAGCGATGTCGATGCCACCGTCACGAGCTCGTCGGGGACGACGGCGGTATCGCCGTAGACACTGCGGGTGTAGACGAACGCTAGTGGGCCCATGACGGCATCGACCTTCGAGGCCACCTCGACGGGAGTATCCGCCGGGCTGGGTGGGGTCCCCAGGTCATCGAGCCTGGCGACGATCGCATCCCAGGCAGCCGAGACGTCTCCGGTACGCAGCCGGCGCAGCCGCCTTCTCCGCCGCCACCATTTCACGATCGGGATTCCGCCAAACAACACGATGACCATCCCCAGCCAAGCGAGAGTGCCGGCAATCCACGTGGGAATCTCGAAGCCGCGCTCTTCGACAGGGCCGCCGCCGATCGGAGCGATGGCGTCGTCCGGCGGCAGCGTCACAGGCGGGCGAGCAATCACGCTTATATCGACCGCTTCCGGATCCGGAACATCGAGGTAGTTGGTGAGCGGGAAGCCCAGTGACGTCTCGACTTGCTCGAACGTCGTCGGGTTGACCTCGTCGCCGCGCGGAGTGGGGTCAAACCTGACCCAGCCCTGGGTCGGCATCCACAGCTCCACCCAGGCATGGGCGTTGCGGTCCAAAACCACGATCGTTCCGTCCCCCTGGGGCGTCCCCGGCGTGAACCCCAGCACGACTCTGCTGGGAATCTCGATGGTTCGCGCCAGGACGGCCATCGACGTGGCGAAGTTCTCGCAATACCCGGTCCGGTAGTTGGGGCTGTCGGGGTCGAGTAGCCAGGCGGCGAGGTCGGTGGCGCCGTGTCCCGGCACGATGCTCGTCGAGTACCTGAAGGCAGGCGACCGGAACCAGCTTTCGAGAGCAATGGCCTTCTCGAACGATGTGCCCAGGTTGCGGGTCTGCTCACGCGCCAGCGCGCCAATTCCGGTGTCCAGGTCATCGGGGAGGCTGAGATAGGTTTCGACATTGGGCGGCTCCTCACGAACGTCGGCGATCGCCGGAGCGGGGACCCGTTCGTCTGCCTTGGCCGCTTCCGCGAAAGCGGGTGACAGGGCGCCGTCGGAGCCGGTGGCCAGCACGGCAATGTCGGGACGGGGGATGTCGGACCGCACGGAATAGCTCATGCCCTCGAACGTGCGCCCCCCATCGAATCGCAGGGCCGCGTCGTCGGCACGCGCCCGCACCGATCGTTCGATCTTCTCCTCCGCACCAAAATCGGTCGCCACGGCAGGCGCCGGGAGCCACTCCATGCGGAGTCGTAGAATCTCCACGTCGGCGCGCACCGAATCGGCCGGGCCGGCGAACCTATGACCTTCCGCTTGCCACTGCTCTTCTTCGAGTTGGACCACCTCGGGCTTCGATGCGAAGAACTGGCCGCCCCGATAGGTCTCCATCGTCAGCAGGCTGAAGTAGATCTGATCGGCGGGTACGTCTCCTTCGATCCTGGCCGCAAACACGGGAACGTCGGAGAAGGAGATGATGCTCTGTTTGATGCCGATGAACGGGTTGTAGGCAACCGACCCGTAGAAGTCTCCGGTGAGCCCGGTGGGGCTGCGCCAGTCGAGGACGCCATCGGCCGGGACGGCACCGCCGAACAGGGAAACAACGGCGATCGAGGAGACGACGATGGAGGCGAGTAGACCGGTCGACGAGCGCGAGATCCGCGACTTTCGCACCTCGAATTGTCCTAGGGCGACCATACGGCCGGTGCCGTGCTTGCGCTGGTCGAGAGCAACGGCGAGCAAGCAGCCGGCGACGATGGAAACAAAGATGGCGGAGCGAATCGCGGTGGTCCGCTGTCGATCCATGGTGGCGAACTGGAGTGCGATGATGAGCGGCGGGAGCAGCGCCACATAGGGGTGGCCCTTGGACAGGCCCCAGGCAAAGAGGAAGCCGATCGTCCAGAAGAGCACCAGCAGCATCACAACGAGCCCGGCTACGGGGCTCACCGGCTCGATGCCATTGCGCACGATGTCGAGTGCTTGCGAGAGCTGGTTCTGGAGCAGCGCAAGCGTTTCCATCGTCGGGAGCAGCGCCCACGTCGTCTCCGGCGCCGAAACTCGGGCGATGGCGATGACGGCGGCTGCCGCGTTGATGACGACGGCGAGCCAAGTGGGAAGGCGATAGGCGAGGGCCGTCCAGGTGATGGCCACGCCCAACACCAGGGCGGCGACTACGACCAGCTGCCACGGCGCCCCATCGACGCTCGACTTGAGCAGCCCGTTGAGCTGGTAGAGCACGAAGAGCAGGGCGGCGCTGCCGGCTAGCCAGCTGTAGCGGAATGCCATGCTCGCTCCATCGCTTCATGCCAGGCCGGGGCCCACTTGGACGTGCTGGCGGACTGCACCGTTACCGCCCCGGCGGCTCTGAACTGAATTATCGCGTCGTTCGATTCGTCTGTGACCGCCATCAGCAGGGTTCTGACAAAGTCCCTGCCCAGCGTGCGGTACACCGCGAGATGGGAGTCGTCGGGGCTCCCGGTGACGAGCACCATCGCCCCCCCGGCCATTCCGCTGCGGCGCATTCTGCCTACCGCCGCCCGCAGATCTATGGCGCGAGTCGTGGTAATCGTCGCCAACTGCTCCATCGCCATCGTGTACGACTGGCTCGATGACACCGTCGTCACCTCGGGCTCGCCCACCCACAACGCCGGTGAGTACCCGTGGCGGAATAGGTGCGCCAGCGCCGATGCCGCGCCCCGCACTGCGTGCTCGAAGGCCTCCGGCGTTTGGTAGTTCTGGGATCGCGGGTCGAGGAGGAGCAGGGCGCGTGATTGCCAAGGCATCTCGAGCTGCTTGATCATCAGCTTGTCGCGGCGCGCCGAAGAGGGCCAGTGGACGCGACGCAGGTCGTCGCCCTGCTGGTACTCCCGCAGCGTGAAGAAGTCCTCGCCACCGGTGAGGGAGAAGCTGGCGGTGGCTGTGTTGACGTTGGGGTCCTGGCCGCGCACCGTGGGGAGGCCGTCGAGTGTCTCGATCCTCGGGTACACGACCAGGCGGTCGACTTTGCCGGCGCCCACCGCATACTCGGCCAGATCGAGGGGATCGCGCACTCGCACAGTGGCCGGGCCCAGTTTGTAGATGCCGCGGGGTCGGCACAGGACCTCGTAGCGGGCGACCATTGGTGTCGCCGGCTTGACGCGACCCGCATCGAACGAGGCGGCGCCGAGGCCGTGAACGACGTCTTCGACCACCGCTTCATGCAGCCGCCGGGAAGATGTCATGGTGACGTCCACGATCGCCCGATCGCCATCGTGAACCTGGATCGGGGTGACGACCCGCCGCAAAGCGACGTTGAGCCCGGCCCGGCGCACGTACAGCGATCCCAGCAGGACTGCCGCGAGCAGGAATGCCGCCAGCGCCAGCAGCAGCTGCTCGCCGAAACCTACCCACAGCAGACCCAAAGCGAGAGCAGCGCCCAGGGCAGCCCAGCCGCGCAGCGTCGGCATTAGACGTTGGCTCGAGTTCCCGGTACCGGCACGCCTGCCGTGATTCCGGCGATCACGCTGTCCACGGTGACTCCTCGCATCTCTGCCTCCGGCAGCAGGATCAGCCTGTGGTTGAGCACGGGGTGGATGACCGCCTTGATGTCGTCCGGAGAGACATAGTCGCGGCCCTTGGCGGCGGCCGTCGTCCGGGCCGCCCGCTGCAAGAACAGGGTTGCCCGCGGTGAGGCGCCGAGAAGCAGCTCCGGGTCGTTGCGCGACGCTTCGGCGAGATCGACGAGGTAGCTCTTGACGACCGGGGCGACATGCACGTTGCGGGCCGTTGTCGCCATCTCGATGACATCCTGGGCATGCAGCACCGGTTGGAGATCCTCGTACGTCGAGTGGTCGGCGTGAGCGTCGAGCATCTCGAGTTCCTTGTCGCGCGACGGATAGCCGATATCGAGCCGCATCATGAAGCGGTCGAGCTGCGCCTCGGGTAGGGGATAGGTCCCCTCGTGCTCGATCGGGTTCTGGGTGGCGACCACCATGAACGGCAGGTCGAGCGGTCGGGTAACGCCGTCGACGGTGACCTGGCGTTCCTCCATGGCCTCGAGAAGGGCGGCCTGAGTCTTCGGGCTCGCTCGGTTGATCTCGTCACCCAGCACAACGTTGGCGAACACGGGGCCGGGCCGGAACTCAAAGGTCGATGAGTCGCGGTCCCAGACCGAAACGCCTGTCACATCGGAGGGGAGGAGGTCCGGAGTGAACTGGACTCGCTGGAAGCTGCAGTCTATGGAGCGGGCCAGTGACTTGGCCAGAAGGGTCTTGCCGACCCCGGGGACATCCTCGACCAAAGCGTGCCCCCCCGATAGCAGGCACATGGTCATGAGCTCGATGGTGTCGCGCTTGCCCTGGATGACGCGTTCGATATTGTCGACGATGGCGTCGAATCGCTTTCCGAACTCTTCGAGTTCGGCCGCGGTTACGGTCAACGCGGGCTCCTTCCTCCGGCTGCGGGAACC
>JBFISZ010000010.1:0-29842 GCA_041608315.1 Acidimicrobiia bacterium
AGGATAGCAGGGAGTACCTCCCGTTGTCTGTGTGGCGATCCGCGGGTTCGATGCAGACGCCATCGCCAGCAACGCCCCGCCCCCTCACTCCACCACCCCCTCGCCAGCAGCCGAGCCCCCTACCGGAGGCCGCCCACCACCAACCCCCCGATCACGACCGCCTCACCTGCGCCGTCCGTCACCACCCGTGCCTCCGCCCCGAAGGACACACCATCGACCGCAAACACGTCGAACACTTCCGGCGCCGGCCCGGGCAGCTCGATCGCAACGATCCGCCGCGCCCCATTGGGGTGATCCAGATGCGACTCATGCCATACCGCATCGGGCACGTCGTGGGCACACAGAAAGGCCCCCAACGGCGCGGTCGAGAGCGTGCGCACGATCGAGAACGACGCTTCTGTCACGGATCCGTCCGCCCGGGGCGCCGGACGCGAGAACTCGAAGATGTCGCCGTCGCCGATTCCACGGCTTGCCAACAAGGCATGATCGGCAACCGGGTCGACAGATGAGACGACCACGTGACTCACCCCCTCCCCGGCCCCCAGGAAAGCCGCCACCTCGGCGGCAAACCCCGATTCGGGCAGCAACTCCGCCCGTGTCACTGCGACCAGCTCGAGATAGGTCTCGGCGAACACCACCAGCCGGTTGGAGGTCCCGAAGGGATGGTCCGCCTGGGGCGTCACGACGAACCCGGCGCCCTCGAGGGCGCCGGCCGTCCGCGCCAGGTCGTGGACGGGTACAACCAGGTGATCGATATGCCGCGTCATAGGAGTCCATTCAAGCTTCCTTAGACTCGGCCCGTGGTTCAACGCACCGTGACACCGCACGACGCCATGACGTACACCTCACTGCGAGAGGGGTTCGCCTGGTCGATCCCGGCCGAATTCAACATGGGCACGGCGTGCAGCGACGTCCATCCACCGGAGGCGCCGGGCCTGGTCGCGGTCGATGCGGCCGGCGGCGTCACGACCTACACATTCGGCGAACTGGCGGACCGATCGGACCGCATCGCCCAAGGCCTGCGCAACCGCGGCATCAGCCGCGGTGACCGGGTCGCAGTCGTGGCGCCCCAATCGCTGGAGACCGCCCTCACCCACCTGGCGGTCTGGAAACTAGGGGCTATCTCGCTCCCGCTCGCTTCCCTGTTCGGCCCCGACGCCCTCGCCTACCGGCTCGGCGATTCGGGGGCCAGCATGGCCGTTGCCAGCGCAGCCAACGTCGCCAAGGTCCGCGAGGCGGCACCGGCGCTGCCCGTCGTCGCCATCGGCGGTGAATTCGACGACCTGGGAACCGCATCCCCCCTGCCCGCCGCCGTCGCCACGGCAGCCGACGACCCGGCCTACCTGATCTACACGTCCGGCACGACCGGCCCGCCCAAGGGCGCCCTGCATGCCCACCGCTCGCTATTCGGCCATCTGCCGGGGTTCGAGTGCTACTACGAGTTCCCGCCGCGCTCCGGCGACCTGATCTGGACCCCGGCCGACTGGGCCTGGATCGGCGGCCTGATGGACGTGCTCGTCCCCGCCTGGTATTTCGGCATTCCGGTGCTGACGGCGGATCACGACTTCGACCCGCATTGGGCCGTCGACCTCATGGCGGAGCACCGGGTCACTCTCGCCTTCATCCCGCCGACCGCGCTCAAGATGATGCGCGCCGCCGGCGCCGGCGGCGACGACCTGGCCCTGCGCGCCATCTTCACCGGAGGCGAGGCTCTCGGCGAGGAGGTGCTGGCCTGGTCGATCGCGGCGCTGGGCTGTGGCATCAACGAGGGCTACGGGCAGACCGAGGCCAACCTCGTGGTCGGCAACTGCGGCTCCGTATGGCCGGTGCGACCCGGCTCCATGGGGCGGGCCCTGCCGGGGCACGACGTGGCGATCTTCGACGACGCCGGCAACCGGCTCATCGGCGAGACTGGTGAGATCTGCGTGCGCTCGCCGGACCCGGTGATGATGCTCGAGTACTGGAACCAGCCGGAGGCGACCACCGCCAAGTACCGCGGCGAATGGCTGCTCACCGGCGACCTCGGCCTGGAGGACGGCGACGGCTACCTGTGGTTCCGCAGCCGCAAGGACGACGTGATCATGTCGCGGGGATATCGCATCGGCCCCGGAGAGATCGAGGAATCGCTGATGCAGCACCCGGCAGTCGCCATGTGTGCCGTCGTGGGCATCCCCGACGAGGTGCGTGGGGAGGTTCCGGCCGCATTCGTCGTGTTGCGTGATGGCCGGGGCGCCGGTGAGACGCTCATCGCCGAGCTCCAGATGCATGTTCGGCAACGGCTCGCCGCCCATGAGGTGCCGCGACAAGTCACCTTCGTCGACGAGCTGCCGCGCACCACCACGGGCAAGATCATGCGGCGGGCGCTACGGAGCGGCTGACCCTGTCACTCGTCGGCCAAGACATGTCCGGGTGGTCGTACCACCATCACCGGCTGCTCGGCACCGGCGACGACATGGGTCGTGACACTCCCGGCGAAGATCCGCGCCAGGCCCGTCCTGCCGTGGGTGCTCATGGCGATCAGCCCGTCGGGATGGGCAAAGTCGATGATGGCGTCTGCCGGATTGGGGCCGTGGAGAACCTCGAATTGGGCCGCGACACCGGTCTCGTCCGCGATGGACTTGGCGACGCGGCGGACATAACCGGTCTCCACCGCTCCGTATTCATCGCCGGCAACCTCGACCACCCGTCGCTCCTGCCGGGCGTTCACCACCGTGACGACCCACAGCTCGGCTTGCAGGGCCGCGGCCAAGGCCGCCGCGCTGCTCACGACGTACTCGCCGGCAACCGATCCGTCCACCGGCAGGATCAATCTCCCGCCCACAGTGGCAAACGGCCCCCGGGCTTGCGGGCCGAGGAGGATGACGGGCCGAGTCAGCGCCCGGACGACCGCCTCGGCGATCGAGCCGAAATGTCCCTCGTGGGGCAGTAGCGTCGCCGCCGTCGTCATACAGACCGTCGATGCCGCCGGGCTGGCCTCGACGATCGCGGCGGCCACGTCGTGGTGGGCGACCGCCTGCACCTCCGCGGGGGCATCGTCACGATCGTGCAGCGCCGCGAGGAGAGCAGACTCCCTGTCGGCGGCGCGGCTCCGATCGGATACGACCGACAGCACACGAACGCCGGCTCCGATGGCGGAAGCGAGTCGAAGGGCGAAGTCAACCGCCCGCAAGTCAACTCTGTCATCAACCGGAACCAGGATCGGCTGTGAAGTAGTCATGATGGCGCCTCCTCATCACGCCTTGATGACGCAATCCGGCGTCGCCACTCAATGGTAGGCCGACTGGAGCCGGCTCCCTAGGGACCAAATGCCCCTCGTTTTCCGGCTACCGGAAGTCCCGCGACTTCACCGCAAGGACCGGCCAATCCTCAAAGCGGTGTGACACGAGGTTGGTGACTCCGTCGCGATACTCGAGGACTCCCTCGATGACCATGCCGATCGACTTGCGAGCGATCTCGTAGTTGGCATCCCACACCGGCGGTAGCACGACCACGTTGAGCAGGCCGGTCTCATCCTCGAGGTTGAGGAACCGTACCCCGTTGGCCGTGCCGGGCCGCTGCCGGTGGGTGACCAAACCGCCGACCCGGGCCCGCGTCCCGTGCTTGCGCAGATCCAGTGCCTCCTTGATCGTCATACAGCCGGATTCGTTGAGTGCCTCCCGGATGAAAGTGACCGGGTGAGTGACCGCGATCGACGTCGACCAGAGGTCGGCCTGCACCTGTTCATAACGATCCATCTGCGCCAGCTCCGGCGGACGGGTCCCCGGAGCCAAGGCCAGGCGGTCCGGACCCAGCTCGGCGAGGGCCCCAGCCGCCCAGATGCCCTCGCGGCGGCCCAGCTCGAGTGATTGCAGCGCCCCGGATGCCGCCAGCCCTTCGAGGGCATCGAGGGGCAGCCCGGTACGCTGCCCTAGATCTTCCGGGCTCACAAAGGGTCCTCCCACCCGGCGCGCCGCTTCGATCCTGGTGATCTCGGCGTCACCGAGGTTGCGCACGTAGCGCAACCCGATACGCACGGCCACGGCCGCCCGGATCGGATCGTCGATGGCCCCCCTCCCCCGGCGCCATTTCATTCCCAGGTACTCGGCGATGTCATCGGGAGCAGCCTGAGCATGTTCGATGGTGCAGTCGAACTCGGAATGGTTCACGTCGGGCGGCAGGATCAACACCCCGTGGTGGATGGCATCCTGAACGAGGGTGTTGGGCGTGTAGAACCCCATCGGCTGAGCGTTGAGCAGGCCCATCAGAAACTCGGCCGGCCAGTGATACCGCAACCACGACGCCGCATAGACGATGTAGGCGAAAGACACCGAGTGCGATTCGGGGAACCCGAACGAGGCGAAGCCCTGCAGCTTCTCCCAGATCTCGGCGGCGGCGGCGCCGGTGACCCCGTTGCGCTCCATACCGGCGAAAACCTCGTCGCGCAGCTCGGCCATCGCCTCGTCGGACCGTTTGTGGGTCATGGCCTGGCGGAGCCGGTCGGATTGCCCGGCGCTGAAGCCGGCACACAGCCGGGCCAGCTCCATCAGCTGTTCCTGGAAGACGGGCACGCCAAGGGTCTTGCGCAGAATGGGCTCGGCCCGAGGATGGGGAAACCGCACTGCCTCCTCTCCGTTGCGACGCCGCAGGTAAGGGTGCACTGAATGGCCCTGGATCGGGCCGGGGCGGATCAGTGCCACCTCGACGGCCAGGTCGTAGAACGTCTTGGGCTTCATCCGCGGCAGCGTTGCCATCTGGGCCCGGGATTCCACCTGAAAGATCCCCACCGTGTCCGCCCTGGTCAGCATGTCGTAGATCACCGGCTCCTGCGGGATCGTCGCCAGGTCGATCTCAACACCGTGGGCCTCCCTGATGGCGTCGACCGAGAGATGGAGCGCGTTCAGCGCGCCGAGTGCCAGCAGATCGAACTTGACGATGCCCATGGCGGCGCAGTCGTCCTTGTCCCACTGCAGCACCGTGCGATCCTCCATGCGGCCCCACTCCATCGGGACCACCTCCCACAGCGGGCGCTGCGCCACCACCATCCCCCCGGAGTGGATCCCGAGATGGCGGGGAAACCCGTCGAGGCGCCGGCAGACGTCATAGATCAGCTCGCTGGTGAGCCCGGCCGGCAGATCGAGCTCCTCTCGCAGACGTTGCGGGCTGCGGGTATCGAGATACTTGGTGAGGGCACTCACCTGGGCCTGGGTGAGGCCAAAGGTCTTGCCGACATCCTGGAGCACAGAGCGGGCCCGGTAGGTGATCACATTGGCCACCATGGCGGCCCGTTCTCGCCCGTAACGGCTGTAGCAGTACTGGATGACCTCCTCACGCCGCTCGGCCTCGAAGTCGATGTCGATATCCGGGGGCCGGCCCCGCTCCGACGAGAGGAAACGCTCGAAGGGGAGTTGCAGCCGGATCGGGTCGACCCGGGTGAGCCCGATGCAGCGGCAAATGGCCGAGTCGGCTCCCGAGCCGCGGATCTGGCAGTAGATGTCGCGGCTACGGGCGAACTGCACGATGTCCCACGCCACCAGAAAGAAGCCGGCGAACCCCAACTCCTCGATGACCCCGAGCTCGTGATCGATGCGCTCGATCGCCCGGGGGTCGATCCCCCCGGGCCCGTCCCCCGGGTAGACCAGGCGAGCCCCGTCGATGACGAGCTGACGGAGATACTCGTCTTCGGTAGTGAACGCCCCCGGCATCGGAAAGTCCGGGAGGTCTGGTGCCAGCAGTTCCAGGTCGAAGGCCAGTTCCGCCCCCAATTCGGCCGCCCGGGCCACCGCCCCGGGATAACGGGCAAAGCGGGCCTCCATCTCAGCCGCGCTGCGCAAGTACCGTTCGTCGGTGGCCGGGCGAAACCCATCGGCGAGGTCGAGGCTGCGGCGCCCCCCGATGGCTGCCAGCACTTCGGACAGATCGGCATCGGAGCGGTCGACGTAGTGCACGTTGTTGGTGGCGACCGTCTCCAGGCCGAGGCGCCGCGCCACCTCGGCGAGTAGATCGTTGCGGGCGTCGTCTTCCGGCATGGCGTGATGCCACAGCTCGATGTAGAGCCGGTTGCCGAAGATGTTGCGCAGCCTGGCGGCCGCCCGCAAGGCTCCGTCGAAATCTCCTGCCTGCGCCGCCCGGGGCACGGCTCCCTGCCAGCATCCGGTGAGCGCCACCAGATTGCCGTGACGGGCTGCCGTTTGCAGGTCCGGGTAGCTGTATTTCGGAGCATCCTTGGCGCCGCGATACTGGCCCTTGGTGACAAAATGGCTGATCGCGGCATATCCGGCCGGATCGGGCGCCAGCAGCACCAGGTGGTCTGTGGGTTGCTTCACCGCCGGCTTCGAACCATGCATCCGCCGGATGCGTCCCCGCCTTGGGCGGGGAACCTCAGGCCGCGTGGATACCGGACGCCCGGTCCCTGCCGCCACCTCGGCAAATCCCGGAGGCATGCCGACCTCGGTTCCGTAGACGATCGGCATCCCGACGTGCCGGGCCGCCTGGTGGACCTTGGCGGCCCCCCGGAAACCATCATGGTCGACCACCCCGAGCGCGGTGTAGCCCAGCTCGACTGCGCGCGCCACCAGCTCAAACGGATGAGACGCCCCGTCGAGGAAGCTGTAGTTGGTGTGGCAATGCAGCTCTGCGTATCGCGCCATGGGAGCTACATTACATCGAACATATGTTCGATGGCTAGCGAGCCCGCCTGAGCACCACGATCGTGCCACCGGTGAAGTCGAACACCGAACGCTGCCGCTTGTCGAGGCGCATCGCGATCACACAAGCCAGCCACAACAACGGGATGAAGATCACCGTCACGACGAGCAGCAGCGGCGTCGAGCGCATCACGACCTTCGTCCAACCCGGAGGCGAGTGACCGTCCGTCGGATCGACCACTGCCAGCCCCACCAGCCGCTTACCCGGGGTCCAACCCCACACACCGGTGAAGACCGCCTCGTAGCCCACCACCAGCAGAGCCGTCAGCCACAAGAAGACGTCGTTTCTGGAAGTGACGGTCTCCGACTCGATCGTGAACGACTCGCGAAAGAGGAAGTACCACGGCAGGAGCAACAAGAGGGCGTCGATCGACCGGGCTGTGATCCGCGCCCAGATCGTCCCCTGGGGCAATGAGGCCCCGGCGTCCCCCTCTGTCGGCTGCGCTTCCTGCGTCGCTTGCGAGCCTGGAGGAGCCGCCGATTTCTTGGCGCCCCGCCGCTCCGGTCGTTTCTTGGCCGCCGGCGGGTTCTTCATCTGACGCGGTTGCGGTCCCCACTTCTCGCCATCCCAGAAACGCTCCATCCCCGGCGGGTCATCGTCCTTGGCGTACCAGCCTCTGGGTCGGGGGCGCTTGCGGGCCATGTCGTCGCTACCTCTGCGTTTCTCCGAGGATCCAAACGACCGCCCGGCTGCCGGCCGCCTCGATGGGGACAATCTAGAGCGATCAGCGGCAACAATCGCCTCGTGACTACGTCGCAGATCCCGGGTCGGTCGAACCCAGACCGTCCGCGGTCTCAGGCCATGCGGGTAGCCGGAGCGTGAAACGACTGACTCCACCCCGGTAGTCGTATATGAGGTCGCCGCCCATGCGACGCGCCAGTGTCCGGGAAACGGCCAGGCCCAGTCCGACGGAGTCGGTCCTGCCGGGGTCGTGGTGGGCGCGCTCGTACGGGTCGAATACTCGCTCGCGATCGGCTTCGGAGATTCCTGCGCCGTCATCGCTGACCGTGACCTGGACCCATCTCTCTTCCTGCTGGCTCGAGGCAACCACGATGGTGGGGCCGCCGTACCGGACCGCGTTGGTAATCAGGTTCCGAAAGATCTGACGAACCCGGGCCGGATCGGCCGCGGCGCGTCCGGCGACTCCCCCGATCTCGAGCGAATTCGGCTGAACATCCTCCATAGCCTCGATCACCTGCCTCAGTTGCGCATGCAGGTCGACCGGCACTTCGGCCACGTGAAATGACGCTTGACCGGCCCTCGCCATCGTGAGCAGATCCTCCACGAGGTTGACGAGATCGGTCGCCTCGTCGCCGACGAGCCCCAGGATCTCTTCCCGATCGGCTTCTTTGATCTCGCCATCGCGCAAGAGATCGACGAAACCGAGGACGCTGGTGAGCGGAGTCCGCAGCTCGTGACTCACAGTCGCCACCAAGCGGTCCTTGTGATGGCTGAGCTCCTCGAGGCGCCGCTGCGCCGCTTCCCGCTCCCAGAAAGCGCCAATCATGCGGGCGACGGTGCCGAGCATCGATATTTCTTCCTCGCTCCACTCGCGAACAGACGCGATGTCGGCAAAGCCAACGAGTCCCGCCCACTCTCCGTCGACGAAGATCGGGATGTCCAGCTCAGACTTGATTGGGTAAGGGTCCGCCGCATAGAGCTCGTACTCAGGTCCCGTGAGTTGGCTCGGGATGATGAAGAACGGCTCACCACGTTCGAGGTAGGAACGCGATATGGGCATTTGCGACCAGGGGACGAAATCCCAATACGAGTCAGAGCCGGCGGGTAGCGTGCCGGTTTGCTCCACTTCCTCTACCGTTTGCGAGCACAGCCCGAAGTCGGGATCCTGGATATTCCGTTCAACGAATATGTAGGTGGCGTCCGTCGCCGCTTTCAAGGCTTCCAACGCCTGCTCGAGGCGGTCCTCCCCCGAGCTGGCAAGCAGCGCCTGGGCAGATGCGGCGAGGGCAGCCGGAAAACGAAGCCGCCTCTCCTGCGCGAGCGCCCGTAGGGCCAGGTCAACGCGAGCCCGGTCATTCCGCACCGCCCCACCGAGGATGCTGGCCACATGGTGCACGAACTCGGCTTCCTGGGGCGTATAGACGCGCGGTCGATGCGTGTGCACGCCCAGCACGCCGTACGGCCGGTCGACATCGCCGATCGTCGCGCTCATGCCGCCGATGACGTCGTGGCGTTGGAGAAGCTCCGGCGCGACGAAGCGATGTTCCCGGGTGAAGTCCTCGACGACGACGGTGGCATCCGTCTCGAGAGTGAAGCCGGCCTGCGACTCGCGCCCCCGCGGCACCGTGGCGCGCCCGATTTCCACGTCGTTTCGCCACCCGGTGCCGGCGACCATGACCAAAGGTCCCGCCCCGCCCGGCAGATGGAGCACCTTTGAGTACTCCATGTCGAGCGCGGCACACAGCAGATCGCAGGCCCGATTCAACAACTCGCCGACCGGGAGGCCCGTGAGCGCCAGCTCTCCCAACTCGGCAACGACTGCCGAGAACGATCGGGGTCGCGACGGAGATGGCACCAACAAGGTTGCGGGCGCGTCCGGATTCGTCGCTGCGGCTCCTCGATCCACACTGCCAACATCGGCACGAGCTCATTGAAACATGAGATACCGGGCCGCCGGCCCTACCCGAGGCGAGGCTTGCGGACCACGTAGGTCTGACCGGCAAAGTCGTAGACGGACCGCCGGAAGTCGTCGACGAAGACCAGCACCAGCGAGGCGAGCAGAATCAGCGTGCTCAGGTTGGAGAGGATCGCGATGGGAACGTATCCAACCGCAAACGGCAGCCAGCGCGTGGCCGCAGTCGGGAAACCGACGGGGGCTTGACCATCCACCTTGCGCACCACCTCGATGCCAACCGCCATCTTGCCGAGCGTGGCACTTCTGAGCGCGACCAGGCCAATCTCGTATGCGGCGGCGACAAGGCCCCCTGCCACGAACCGGCTCGCCGAGATCGAGTCGGCGCCGAAGCCGCTCCCCCCGAAGTCGACATCTCGCAGGACGAGCGGCACCAGAAGTAGCGCCAGCACGAGCAAGTCGATTATGCGAGCCCCGACCCGGGATCCCGGCGAGGCGAGCTCACGCCCGTGGGGCGTCACTCGGTCGCCGCTCGCCATAGGAGGTGGAGCCATCACCGCCCGGGTCTCAGCCGACCATTGAGTTCCATCCCAATAGCGCTCGGTCCCCGGCGGATCGGTCTCGGATTGGTACCAGCCTGGAGGAACGTTCTCTGCCATCGACTTTCCCTTCTGCGCCGACCGCATGCTAGGGGGAGGGCCGGTCGCCGTCGATGAGCGCTCCGCCCCGAAAGGGCGTATTCTTATGCCATGATCGAATTCTCAGTGAAGCTCGCCAACCGCCCCGGGCAGCTCGCCACTCTCTCGCGGGAATTGGCCAGCGCCGGCGTCAACATCGAAACCCTCGCCGCAATCACGACGGAGAGCGACGGACTGGTGAAGCTCGTGGTGGACGAAGACCAGGCGGCGCGCCGAGTGCTCATCGAAGCCGGCATGAGTTTCGAGGAGCGGCGGGTCATCACCGCCGTGCTGCACGACAAGCCGGGAGCACTGGCCGACATGGCCGAGGCCCTCGCCAACACCGGCGTCAATATCGAGGCGATGTACCTGCTCCACTCGTCCGCGGAGGGACTGCACTTCGCGGTCGCTGTCGACGACCACGAAACGGCTCGAGCACACCTCTAGCTTGCCGTCGACCGGAAGGGTGGCCTGATGGCTCTGGGATTCGGGTTGCTCTCGGCGCAGTTGCGGCCGGGCGAGTCGAAGGATTGGGAACAGGCCTACGACGAGAGCCTCCGAGTGACCGAACATGCCGAGCGTGTCGGCTTCAGCTCCGTGTGGACAACCGAACATCACTTCGTGGACGACGGCTACATGCCGTCGCTGCTCGTGACGAGCGCGGCGATGGCAGCACGGACTTCGACCATCGAGATCGGGACCGGCGTGGTCCTGGCGCCGCTGCACGACCCCATCCGGCTCGCCGAGGATGCCGCCACCGTTCAGCTGATATCGAAGGGCCGGCTGACGCTGGGCCTCGGCCTCGGCTGGTCGCCCGTCGAGTTGGGAGCTTTCGGGCCCGGGAAGAGATACCGGGGCCGGGCGACGACAGAAGTGCTGCAGATACTCCCGATGGCATGGTCCGGCGACCCTCTCGATCACAACGGCGAGATCTACCAGCTGCCTCGAGTCGGCGTCCGCCCGACGCCACAAAAGAAGATCAACCTCCTGATCGGTGGCGAAGCCGAGCCCGCCGTGCGCCGCGCCGCCCGCTACGCCGACGGGTTCTTCAGCAATGCCCTGCCGGACGACCTCGTCCAGCAAGTGCGTTGGGCGACCGAAGAGATGGAGGCCCTCGGCCGCGATCCGCGAACGTTCCGCTGGCTTCACTACTCGATCATGTACCCGGCAGCCGACTTCCGGCGCGGCTGGGACGAAGCCGGCCAGCACATCTACCACCTGACATGGAAATACGACGACATGGTGGCCTCGGCCAGCCGGCGCGGCTCGATACCGGCGGCACCGCTGCTGACGCCCGACCGCCGTGAGGAGCTGAACTCCGAGGCGATGTTCGTCGGGCCGAGCGACTGGATCATCGAGCAACTGTCCAACTTACGCGAACGTGCTCGTGTGCCGATCGAATTCGTGGCCCGCTCTTACCTGCACACACTCCATTACCGAGCCCAAACGGAACTCATGGATCGCCTGGCGGCCGAAGTGATGCCGTATGTCTGACAGGGCCATCGCCAGATGACGTGGCTCCGCTCCATATGGATCGTCCTGGGGGCGTTTCTCGGCTTCGCGGTCGCCATCACGGTCGTCGCCGTCGTGTCGGGCCCATCCGAGGGGGGCAGCACGACAACCGCAGAGATACCGCAATTGGATCGTTCAGCTGGCTCCTAGGGAGCATCCACCGCGCTGACGGCCCACGCCAGGCCGTCGGCATCATCCTCGACGGCGATGTGAAGATGCCAGCCGCCGATCTGATCACCGGCATCCCACACGTACCAGCGCAGTTCGGCGCCGGCTTCTCCCAACGCGGCGGCATCGACCGGCCAATCGTCTTCGAGGCCGCTGAGCACGGCCAGCGCCCACCAGGCCAGCGCCCGGCCCACCGGGCTCCCCCGGCGGCGTCCGTGGGCTCCCCCCGAGGCGCCGGTCCAGGCCATGATCGCCATCGCCTGCTGCAAGGTCACTTCTTCGATACGCACCCGCCGCGGACCGAGCGCCCGGATCGCCTCGCGGGCACTCCCGACGACGGCCGTGCCCTCGCCCCGGCCGTTCGAGCTCTCCAGCCACGGCTGCACCAGATCGAGCAGGGCGACGACGGGATCGTCCTCCCCCGAGGCCGCTCCGGCCGCCTCGGGCAATTCGACCCAGCCTCCCAGCGATAGGACTTCGAGCTCCGGGAACTCGGCGCGATCCGACTTGTAGACGGCGAGCGGGTAGGCAGGCTCCCACGGGGCCAACTCCAGCGGGGCATCGACAACGGTCCGATCGACGGCTACCGCGGCGACGTCATCGCCGCGCAGCAGTCGCTCGTGGACGACCAGGGCACGAAGTGCCGGGTCCTCGAGAGGGCTCAGCTCGTCCCAGGTGTGCGACGAAGCCGCTACCTCCCATAGTGGGCCCTGGGCGAAGCGACCGGCGCCGGGCCGGATAACGGGCAAGGCGAACTCCGCCGGAGCATCGAGTGCCAGCCGGTACTCGGCGAAATGGGCAACCCCCCACACCTGCTTGCCCCGCTTGGTGGCTTCCTCGCAGCGGTCTCTCATCTCGACGAGCCCGGTCCAGTCGCGTTGTTCGACCAGGGCATCGGCATGGCGCACCAGCCCGTCGAGATCGCTGGCCTCGATCAGGCGGCGGAGCGTGCTCATGTTGTCAATCCGCGCTCACAGCGCAGCCAACCGAACCGCGTAGAAGCGAGCCCACGGGATCGAAGAATCGGTTTCCCGGTACTCGGCGGCCAGCCGTACCAGCCAGAAGACCAGCTCGGACCGTGTCCCGGCGAAGTTCGACACTGCCGGCAGCCGTTCGACCAGGTAGGTCGCGTACCACAGGGGCCATTCCGGGTCGGCACCGTCCACCGCGGCGAATGCCTCATGGTGAGCCGCCGCGGCTTCCAAGAGCAGCTGCTCGACACCGGCCTCGAACCGGGCGGTCACTTCTGACCTTCGGGGAACACCCAGCCGTTGGCCACACAACCGTCGAGTCGTTTGGTCTGCTGCTGCATCACAGGGGCGGGCTCTCCAGCACCCGGACAAGAGGCGTGCCGGTTGCCCAGATAGTGGCCCACCTCGTGATTCACCACATACGTCCGGTAGACGTGCAAGGAGGCCGGCCACCAGTCGGTGGCGGTATTCCATCGATTCACGTTGATGCCGATCGTATCCCCATTGCGGCACGAGAAGTAGCCGCCGGTCCGCAGTGGGCGGCAGATGGCGTCGACCGTCGCCGGAGCGGCCAGGATGATCGTCAGATCGGCGTCGTCATTGGGCCCGAGACGACGCCATGCGACGGAGCCGGCGCCGATCCAGCTCCGTTCATCGCTGAGGATCCCATCGATGTAGGCCGTTGTCAGCGCCCGCGACTCGTCGAGGGCCTCATCGATTCGCACCCGAAAGGTCTCGAGCGACCCGGTCCCGTACTCCACTTCCTCCGGAGCGGCAACGGCGCAGCCGGTGAACCGGTCTTCCTCCGTTCCGCCGAAGCAGACGTCACGGCCGCCGCCTCCGTGCAGATCGTCGTCTCCCGGACCGCCGTACACCGCGTCGCGCCCGGTGCCGCCCCACACCAGGTCCTGTCCTTTGCCTCCAAAGAGGGCATCGCCGCCGGCGCCGCCGCGCAGCAGGTCGGAGTGGCGACCACCGCGCACTTCGTCGTTGCCCCGGTCGCCGAAGAGCCGGTCGGGACCGTTCCCGCCCATGAGCACGTCGTCGCCCGTACCGCCACACAGCGTGTCCCGTCCTCCGCGCCCTTCGAGGCGGTCCGATCCGGCTCCGCCCACAATGAAGTCGGGCCCGTCCGTGCCGACAAGGTGGTCGTCACCGTCGGTTCCGACAATCGTGGCGGCCCGGCCTGCCAGGCCGGGGCGCATGATGATGCAGTCGATCGCGGCGGCGCAGTCCACCTCGGTGGCGTCGATCAGCATGCCCTCCCATTCCAGCTGAGGCTCCTCTGTCACCGCGACCTTCCGGCCGCCGGCCCACCAGACGTAGTCCGCCGCCACATCATCGAGGCCGCAGCGCGGATGCCCCACGACGGACCCGGCCGCACCCGCCCCGACGGGGGCGACGAGCACGGCGGCAACGACCAGGAGTCCTCCGAACGCAGAGGCCCGCAACTGCATGGGGGCCACACTAAGCCGGAAGAGGCCGCGATCCGTGTCATGTTGCCGGTGCCTATGCTCCACGGGCTCCCCCGGTGCCGGCAGGAGGCGTATGGGTATCACATGTGGCATCGTCGGTCTTCCCAACGTCGGCAAGTCGACGCTGTTCAACGCGCTCACCGCGGCCGGGGCGCTGGCGGCCAATTACCCCTTCGCCACCGTCGACCCGAACGTGGGAGTGGCGGAGGTGCCGGATCCGCGCCTCGCGGATATCGCCGCCATCGCCAGGCCGCAGCGGGTGGTGGCCGCTACGATCGAATTCACCGATATCGCCGGGCTCGTGGCGGGAGCATCGACCGGAGAAGGGCTCGGCAATCAGTTCCTGGGCCACATTCGCGACGTCGACGCCATAGCCCAGGTCGTCCGGGTGTTCGACGATCCCAACGTGGCTCACGTGGCGGGCCGGATCGATCCGGTCGACGATGTCGAGACGATCCACACCGAGCTGGCTCTGGCCGACCTGGGAACCGCGGAGCGAGCGCGCGAGCGCCACAGCCGACGGATCAAGTCCGGCGATCCCGAGGCGGCGGCTGCGCTGGCGGTGGTCGAGAAGCTCGAGGCTGCTCTGGCCAGCGGCCGGCCCGCCCGATCCGTCCAGTTGACCGGAGCCGAGCAGCCCCACGCCCGCGAGCTGCACCTGCTGACGGCCAAACCGATGCTGATCGTGGCCAACGTCGATGACACGACAACGGAGGCGGATTTGGCCGGCTTGCGGGAACGGGCTGCAGCCGACGGTACCGAAGTAATCGTTATCCACGGACAGGCCGAGGCGGAGATTGCCGAGCTGCCCCTCGAGGACCGGGCGGAGTTTCTCGCCGCGCTCGGGCTCGAAGAGCCGGGTCTGCACAAGGTCATTCGAGCCGCCTACCGGGTGCTCGGCCTCAGCACCTTCTTCACCGCGACTGAAAAGGAAGCTCGGGCGTGGACGTTCCGCACGGGGGCCAAGGCGCCCCAGGCGGCCGGACAGATCCACACCGACTTCGAGAAGGGTTTCATCCGCGCCGAGGTCATCACTCACACCGACTACGTCGCCCACGGCGGTGAGACCGGCGCCAAGCAAGCCGGCAAGTGGCGCTTGGAAGGCAAGGACTACATCGTCCAGGAAGGCGACGTGATCCGTTTCCGATTCAACGTCTAGCCCGCGTCACTACGATTTTCCCGCAAGCGGAGTCAGAAGGGAGGTTGATGTGCCGCCGATGATTGCCTTCACGCGAAGACCGCTGGCGGCTGCTGCGTTACTGGTCGGTCAAGCTTGGCACGCCGGCCATCGTCCCGACCTCCCCAGCCTCTCCAATCAGGATCCGAGTGCCGAACTGGGCGATCCGGCGCACCCGCCCCTCAAGGTCGTGCTGCTGGGCGACAGTTCTGTGACGGCCCCGGGGGTCGAGCCGCTCGACGATTGCTGGGCACGCCGGGTGGGCCATCGGCTGGCGACCACCTATCACGTGAGAATGGTGAATGTGGCCGTCGGTGGAGCCCGGGCGGCCGACGTGCGGCGCTACCAGGTAGCACCGGCGCTGGCAGAGGAGCCGGACATGGCCCTGGTATGTGTCGGCGCCAACGACGCCCTCCGGGCGGTGGCGGTACAAGATTTCGAGGCCGACCTGCGAGAGATACTCAGCCGGCTCACCGCACGCATTCCCGCAGTCGGTGTCTCCGGCCTGGGGGATCTGGGGCCGCTCCCCCGCCTCCCCTCCATCGGCAGCGCCTGGGCTCGCGTGCGTGCCAGATCGTTCGACAGGGCGATTGCCCGGGTGGCTCATGAGCTCGACGTCCCCAAGACAACTGCGTGGGGGCCGCTGTATGAGCCGTTCGTTGACCCATTGAATGAGAATGGGATGTACGCGGCCGACCTCTTCCACGCCTCCGGCAAAGGCCACGAAGTGTTTGCCCGGGCCTGGAACGAGGTGGTGAACGTGCTGCTCGAGCGTCTCGAGCCGCCGATCAGCGCTCGTCCAGGAAGTTGCGAATCATCGATGTGACCGTGCCCACCACCGAGTGGTTATAGCCGTCGGGCACGATGATGTCGGCATAGCGTTTCGACGGTTCGACGAACTGGAGGTGCATCGGGCGCACCGTGCTCAAATACTGCTCGGTAACGGACTCGACCGTGCGGCCCCGCTCCGAGATGTCACGGCTCAACCGCCGGATGAAGCGCAGATCGGGATCGGTGTCGACGTAGATGCGGAGGTCCATGAGCTTGCGGAGCTCCGGCTCCGCCAGGACCAGGATGCCCTCGACCATGATCACGGCCTCGGCCTCGACGTGAATCGTCGCCGCAGTCCGAGTATGCAGAGAGAAGTCATAGACCGGCACCTCGACCGGTCGGCCGGCGCGCAGCTCCTGCAGATGGTGGATCAGCAGCTCGGTCTCCAGGCTGTCCGGGTGGTCGTAGTTGATCTGGCGCCGCTCCTCGAGCTCGAGGTGTGCCAGGTCCCGGTAGTAGGCGTCGTGCTGGATCAGCGACACCTGATCGGCACCCACGTTCTCGTACACGGCGTGGGCGATCGTGGTCTTCCCGGAGCCGGAGCCGCCGGCGAGCCCGATGACCATGGGGCGGATCTCGCCATCCGTCGGCCAGCCGAGGCTGGAGGTCGCGCCGCCATTCATACCCTCAACATAGCCCGAGTGAAGAGGCTTCAAGCAGAGTTCGCGGCATTCTCCAGCCGGAGTGAACCGGATACGGATCTCATTGAGATGGCAAGTGATCGGCGGGGGACGGCGGCGGCGGCCGACCTCTCGAGATGGCTGATGACCTCGCCGGAAATGGTCTGCATGTCCAGATCCACTCTGCGCCCCGCCGGGATTCCCAACCGGGCGTCTCCCGAGAGGCTCCTGACACGAACCAACGGGCCGTTGGCGGCGCGCACCACGAGGTCACCGGAGACGGTCTTCACCTCGACGGCGCCGCCAACCGCCGCCACCCGGGCGTCTCCACTGGCGCTGTTGAAACGGAGATCGCCACCCACGCTACCGGCGACGACCTGGCCCGAGGCCGTTGTCACGACGAGGTTGCCACCCACGTCACGAAGCTTGATATCACCGGAGGTGGTTTTGGCCTCGAGCCTCTCGGTCACGGAGCCGTCTACCCGGCAGTCGCCACTGGCAGTGGCCAGGACGAGGCTGTGCAGCCGGGGCACCACCACGAGGTCGCCCGATGTCGTGCGAACGCGGCCGGCGGCATCTTCCGGCACGAAGACCTTGATGTCAGTGGACGCGTAGCGGCGTTTCCCACTCGGCTTGCTCGACGGCTGCACCAAGAGGTCGGAGCCGTTGAGCTCAATGGTGTACGTATCCACCGGTCCACCCCGCAGCTCGACGATGACCTGCCCCGCGGCGCCGGGCAGGATCTCTACGTCGCCCGACGAGGTGGCAACCTCGAAGAAGATGGGAGCGCTGACCTTGAATGACTGGCGTCGCATGCTCTTGTCATCCCTCACGTCTCGAACGTGTCGGTGATCCGGCGCGAGGCGCGCCGCGCGGCCCGCGTCGACAGGGCCTTGACGACGAAGGCGTTGACCGAGTCTCCGGCTTCACCGGCCGCGGCTTCGAGCTCGTCCTTCAGCGAGTCGGGAAGCCGCAGGGTGATACGCGCCGCCAGATCCTCGGACTGCACCGGGCGAGCCGCTGCGTCCTCTCGCACCAAGAGAGAAGGCTCACCGTCTTCGAGCACCACGGCCACCGAGTATCCGGCGAGTTGGGCTCCGACCTCGGCGGCAGCCTGCTCGGCAAGATGCAAAGCGGCTTGCCGGAGGGCGGGCCGGAGTGCCGTCATGAGGGCGGCTGCGGCCTCCTCGAACGCGTCGCTCCCGGCGCCGATTGCGAGCTGGTTCTCGACTGCCGCGTCCATGGCGTCGAGAATGATGTCTGTTTGCACGGTTCATCCTTCCCGGCGGGCGCATCGTGAGCCGCGCTCACGAGCGGCGGCGCCGCGAGGCCGCCATATCGTGGCGATCGTCGAGAAGCCCATCAGCGGGGCGAATGGTCGCCGGCCCCGACCAGGCGCAGTCCCCGCCGGGTTCTTCGGAAGTCCTCCCGGATTCCCTGGCGGATGGCGTTGATTGCCTCGATGTTGTTGTACCAGATCATCGGTTGACCTCCCGACACCCTTGTGATGCCGTATAGACGAAGTGTTGACATCATAATAATGTCATACTGATGTCAGTCTGTCAAGTGCGACCGAGAGCCCGGTCGTTACCGCATCGGGGCGAGCCTGTTGTACACTTCCCTGGTAACCACCCCGGGGAGCTCGTACCCGAGCGAGCTGAGAGGGCGGCGATCGCAGTTGCGAGGTGCCGACGACCCGCGGAACCTGATCTGGCTAATTCCAGCGGAGGAAGTGAGTGGAATGAACCCCATCGATGAAGCCCACGCAGTAGTCGTGGCAGGTGGCGACCCGTGGTCCGGCCCGCTCCCTCGTATCGGCCCCAACGTCACCGAAGTCATCGCGGCGGACTCGGGAGTCGACCTCGCGATCGAGCTGGGCCTGGCCGTGTCGGTCGTCATCGGCGACATGGACTCCGCCTCTCCGGCAGCTCTGGAGGAGGCGGAGCGCGACGGGGCCCGCATCGAACGATACCCCCGAGACAAGGACGCAACCGATCTCGAGCTGGCGATGGACCTCGCTTGTGAGAACGGTGCGGGCGCCATCGTCGTTTTGGGCGGTGCCGGAGGAAGGGTGTCGCATCTGCTGGGTATCGCCGCCCTGCTCGCCGGCGAGAAGTACGCCCAGATACGGGTGAGCTGGCTGCTGCCGACGGCGGAGATCCACGTCGTCAACGAGAAGCACCCGGTGACGCTCTGCGGAAACGCAGCCGACCTGGTCTCGTTGATCCCGATCGGCAATGACGCCGAAGGGATCAGAACCAGCGGGCTCAGATGGGCGCTGGACGGCGCCACTTTGACCAGCGCCGCCACCGTAGGCATCAGCAATGAGCTGGTGGCCGACTGCGCCGAGATCAGCGTGACGGCCGGAACGATCCTCGCGGTTCACGAGGGGCGCCAGCCGTGAAGATCACCCGCATCGCTGCCGCCGCCCTGACCGCGACCACCTTGCTGGCAGCCTGCGGCGACTCCACAACTGAAAAACCGGACGCGATCGTGCTGCTGACCCACGATTCGTTTGCGGTATCGGACGGCATTCTCGGGCAGTTCGAGGCGGAGACCGGCGTCGCCGTCCAGGTCTTGCGGGCCGGAGATGCCGGCACCATGGTCGGCCAGGCGATCCTCACCAAGGACTCCCCGGTAGCCGACGTGATGTACGGCATCGACAACACCTTTTTGTCCCGGGCTCTCACGGGAGGGATATTCCTCCCCTACCGCGCCGTCGATGCCGATCGGCTCCACGCCGGCCTGGCGGTCGACGAGCGAGTGACTCCGATCGACTTCGGCGATGTGTGCCTCAACTATGACAAGGCAGCACTGGAAGCCGCCGACCTCCCCGCGCCTACCGGCCTCCTCGACCTGACTGATGAGGCGTACCGCGGCCAGCTGGTCGTAGAGAACCCGGCGACGTCATCGCCCGGCCTCGCCTTCCTGCTGGCGACGATTGCCACTTTCCCCGAAGACGCGGAGTACTCGTGGCGCCAATTCTGGGCGGACCTACGAGACAACGACGTCCTCGTAGTGCGCGACTGGAACACCGCCTACTACTCAGAGTTCGCCGGAGGTGGGAGCGGCACTCGACCGCTCGTGGTCTCGTATGCCTCGTCTCCCCCGGCGGGGGTCATCTTCTCCGACCCTCGCCCGGACGTCGCGCCGACCGGCGTCGTTCTCGCCGGATGCTTCCGCCAGATCGAGTATGCCGGTGTGCTCGCCGGGACCAAAGCCGAGCCGTGGGCTCAGGCGTTGATCGACTTCATGCTGACCACGACCTTCCAGGAGGACATGCCGTTGAACATGTTCGTGTTTCCGGCGCGAGCAGACGCCGCCCTCCCGCCTGAGTTCCTCGAGCACACACAGATCCCGGAGACCCCTGCGTCGCTGCCGCCCGACGTCATCGACGCCGGCCGCGAGCGGTGGATCGAAGAGTGGACCGAAATCATGCGCTCATGACCGAGCGCGCCAACGGGTGGCTGCGGTGGGCGATCACCGCAATCCCCGTCGCGTTCCTCGGCTACTTCTTCGCCTACCCGCTGGTGACGGTCCTCGTGACCGGCTTCAGTCGCACCGGGACGGATGCCAGTGTCTTCGATGTCCTGTCTCGGCCGTCGCTGCGCGGCATCGCCTGGTTCACGCTGTGGCAGGCGGTTGCCTCCACCGCGCTCACTGTGGTGCTCGCCCTCCCCGGGGCCTACGTGTTGGGCCGCTACGACTTCAAGGGCAAGAGCATCGTGAAGGCAGCGGTGACGGTGCCTTTCATCATGCCCACGGTGGTAGTCGGGGGTGCTTTCCTGGCATTGCTCGGTCCGGACGGCCCCCTCGGAATCGATCTGAGGCGCACCGTGTGGGCGATCTTGATCGCGCACGTGTTCTTCAACTACGCGGTGGTGGTGCGCACCGTGAGCGCCGCTTGGGAGCGCCTCGACCCGTCACTTCGGGCCGCCGCCGCCTCGTTGGGTGCGGACGGCTGGCGGACGTTCCGCTACGTCACGCTGCCCTTGATCAGACCCGCGGTGGCATCGGCGGCGTCAATTGTGTTTCTGTTCAGCTTCACCTCTTTCGGGGTCGTGCTGATCCTTGGTGACTTGGTCCACTCGACCCTCGAGGTGGAGATCTGGCGCCAGGCCACCAACCTGCTCAACTTGCCGGCGGCGGCCGCGCTCGCTGCGGTCCAACTCGTTGGGATCGGCGGTGTCCTCTGGTTCTATGCGCGCTATCAAGCGCGCCGGGCGGTGGCGTCTCACGCCGCCGCGGTGAGCACATCGCTGCGCCGCCCGACCGGGTTCCGGCAAAACGTCATCGTGACCGCCAACCTGGGGGCGATGGCACTGCTGGCCGGTACGCCGCTACTGACCGTCCTGATCCGTTCGCTGTCCGCCGAGAGCGGCTGGGGTCTCGCCCACTATTCGGCGCTTTTCAAGCCGACGAACGCCCTGTTTGTGCCGGCAGCCACCGCCATCGGGAACTCGCTTCGCATCGGCGTGGTCGCCATGGCCCTGGCCCTGACGATCGGCATGATGGCCTCCTGGGCGATCATCCGCGCCGGACGTCGCTTTGGGCAAGCCCTCGACATCTTGATAATGCTCCCCCTCGGCACCTCCGCGGTGACGTTGGGGTTCGGTTTCCTCTTGGCGCTCGATGCCCCGATCGACCTGCGTGCTTCCTTTTGGCTGCTGCCGATCGCCCATGCCCTCATCGCCGTGCCGTTCGTGATACGCACGTCGCTGCCGGTCCTGCGCAGCATCGAGCCCCGGCTGCGCGAAGCCGCCGCCGTGCTCGGCGCCACACCGCGTCGGGTGTGGCAAGAGATCGATCTCCCCATCGTGCGACGGGCCTTGCTCGTCGGCGGCGCCTTCGCCCTGGCCCTGTCCATGGGTGAGTTCGGGGCAACGAGCTTCATCGCCCGACCGGATGTGCCAACTCTGCCTATCGCCGTCTATCGGCTTCTGTCTCGCCCGGGAACCGCCACCTTTGGCCAGGCCATGGCCGCGGCAACAGTCCTCATGTTCGTAACGGCCGCCGGGATCTTGCTCGTAGAGCGCTGGCGGGGCGCGACCGCACAGGAGTTCTGATGCTGCGCTGCGAGTCGATCCGAGTCGTGTACGGCAGCACCCCGGCCCTCGACGACGTCGGCCTCGAGGTTGCCGACGGCGAGGTAGTTGCCGTCATGGGCGAGTCGGGCTCGGGCAAGACGACGCTGCTACGGGTGATCGCCGGATTGGTCAAGCCCGACCAGGGATCGATCGCTTGGGGCGATCGTACGATCACGTCCGACCCGATCCATGTCCGCCGCTTCGGGCTCATGTTCCAGGATTACGCGCTCTTCCCCCACCTCACGGTGGGGGACAACGTCGCCTTCGGGTTGCGCATGCAGGGGCACAGCGCGCCGGCGCAACAAGAGACGGTCGCCCGGATGCTGGAGATGGTCGGGCTCACCGGATACGCCGAGCGCTCCGTCGCCGGGCTCTCGGGCGGCGAGCAGCAGCGAGTCGCCCTCGCTCGCACCCTGGCGCCCGAGCCGGAGCTGGTGCTGCTCGACGAGCCGCTGGGGGCACTCGATCGGGCTCGCCGCGACCAGCTGCTCGCCGACATGCAGCGGATCTTCGCCGACCTCGGAGTGACCGCCCTCTACGTGACCCACGACCACAACGAAGCCTTCGCGGTTGCCGATGACGTCGTCGTTCTCGACGGAGGCCGCAAGGTCGCTCAAGGCACTCCAAGCGAGCTGTGGGCCAATCCGGGCCATACCGCAGTGGCGACGCTGCTGGGATTCCCGATCCTGCGCGACATCAGCGTGCGTGACCGGCAGGCGCACATCGGCAGTGTCACCACGCCCGTAGAGCTTGCAGACGGTGATCACCACCTCGCCCTGCATCCCGGGGCGGTGGTCATCGACCCGGAAGGCCCGGTTCCCGTCACCGTCCACGCCCGCCGCTTCGAAGACGGGTTCGTCAAGGCAGTGACTGAGATCATGGGGGTCGAGATTCTTGCGATTGCCCCGACCGGCGTCGAACTGGGACCGACGCGCGCCACCATCGACAAGAGCCCGGCCCCGGTCGTCGACGGTTAGAGGGTGCGAGTACGCGTCCGGCTGCTAGCCGATCAGGCCCTTGGTGTGCACCACCTGGGCAAACTTGCCGTCCAACTGGAGCGCCGAGGTACGGGCGACGTCTCGAGCCCGAATCCCCTGGCCGTCCGGAGGCGTGATGTCGAAGGTGTGGGTGGCGTCGATGATGAACAAGACGTCATAGCCGAGGTCGGATGCCATCCGCGCCGTCGATTCGCAGCACATGTTCGTCTGTATGCCGCAGATCGCAATGCTGGTGATGCCCTCGTTCTGCAGCCAGCTGTGGAGGTCGGGCGTGCCAAAGAACGCCGAGTGGGTCGACTTCTCGACAAGCAGGTCGGGGCGGCCGTCCAGGACCGGCTTGAAGGCGTTCCCCGGATGGCTCTTGTTGAGCGGGGAGCGGTCGTCGAGAGAGTTGTGTTTCACGAACACAATCGGCCAACTCTGCTTGCGCCATGCTTCGAGCAGATCGCCGATATTCAATTCACAGTTGGGATTGTTGCGCTCGCCCCAGTACCCCGTGTCATTGAATCCCATCTGGACATCAATGATCACCAGTGCAGTTGCGTCCTGCCAGTTACCCATCGGCTTTTACCTCTTCTGCTACGTCGACCCATACGGCTCGAGAGAGCCGCATGAGGTCGTGCACGCCGATCGCGAAGACCGTCTTCGGTGAACCGGCGGCGACCCAAACGACATCGTTGTCGGTTATGGAACGATCGGCAAGAACCTGCATGTCCTTTACATGCCCGAAGGGCGGAGTTCCGCCGGCGACGAAGCCGGTACTCTCCCTCACCTCGTCGAGTCCGGCTCGCCTGACCCGCTGCGCCCCGACGATTGCGGCTACGGCGGCAACATCCACTCTGCGATCACCGGCCATCAAGACCATGAGCGGCGCTTCGTCGGCCATGAAAACCAGGGATTTCGTTATCTGCGAAACGTGGCAACCGAGGGCGGCGGCCGCCTGTTGCGACGTCTTGGTATCGGCGGGGAACACGACCGGCTCGATCGGCACCCCGGTCTCGCCGACTTGTTCGAGGAAACGCTGAGTGGCTGCCGGATATTCGTCCATGCCCGGAACGCTACCCGGCTGCGGTTGCGATGACCGCCTCTTCGGTCGCCAGGTGGGTCATGGCGACATCATGGCGTTCCGCCGGCAGGCGGTCTACAACCAGCTCCACGGGCACGACCCCCACGAGCGGCGCCCCGGGCCGAGCCGTGCCGAGCAGGCGGTCGTAGTAACCGGCGCCCCGGCCCATTCGATTGCCCCACAGGTCGAACGTGAGACCCGGGACGAGCAGGACGTCTACCTCTCGGGCGGGCACTTCCGGCGCCGAGCTGTGTGGCTGCAAGAACCCGAAGGGGTGCACCTCGAGGGGGCCGCCCAGCTCATGGACCGTCAGTAAGTCGCCGTGCGCCGGAGTCCGAGTGGTGAGCCAGCGACACGTCAGCTCCGACTCCATGAGAGGCTGCAGGTTCACCTCACCGGCCATCGGCAGGAACAGGAGAACAGTGGTGGCGCCGCGCAGCGGTTCCCAGTCCTGCAGCGCGGCGGTGATGGCTGTCGAGGCCGCATCCCAGTCGACGTCCCGGCGGCGCCGTTGCGCCCAGCTGCGCCACTCCTCTTTCGATGCCGACGGATCCGGTGGCGTCATGCGTCCAGCAGCTTCGGTCCCAGCTTGGCGAACTCGTCCTGGGACGAGAAGGGGACGATGTACCCGTCCTCAGACCTGATCTCATCGAGATTGGCGATGATGTCCTCGACTGTGATCGCACCCTTCCGCGGGTGCTTGAAGTAGCCATCGGCCAATGCCACGAATATCCGACTCACGGATCCACCACCCACCGACCACAACTCCGCGGTCAGCTCACAACCCTCAGATGCGAGGTAGGCAACCGCCGGAGACACCAGCTCCGGCCGGAAGTACTCGTACACCTCGCCCAACAGCCCTTCGGTCATGCGAGTCGCCGCAATCGGTGCGATGCCATTCACTTTGATGCCGTACTTGGCTCCTTCGAGGGCGAGGACGTTCATCAACCCGATGAGACCCGTCTTGGCGGCCGCATAGTTGGTCTGACCGAAGTTGCCCATGATCCCGGAAGCGCTCGACGTCATGATGATGCGGCCGTAGCCGCGCTCCTTCATGTGGTTGAAGGCGGGCTGCGAGACGTAGAAAGCCCCCCGCAGATGGACGTCGAGCACGGCCCGGAGCTCTTCGACCGTCTGGTTGGCGAAGGTGCGGTCGCGCAGGATGCCGGCGTTGTTGATGAGCACATCGACGGTCCCGAACTCGGCGAGGGCGTGGTCGACAATCGCTTGCGCCGACTCGGGAGCGGCCACCGAGTTGTAGTCGGCCACCGCGATGCCTCCGGAAGCGACGATCTCGGCGGCCACGACGTCGGCGGCACTCTCCGATGCCCCTTCACCGTGAACGGTGCCTCCCAGATCGTTGACGATCACGGCGGCCCCCAAGGAGGCCAGCAAATGAGCATGCGCCCTTCCCAAACCGCCACCGCCCCCGGTGACGATTGCCACCCGATTCGTGAAGTCGACCATCCTTGTGCCTCCGTAGCTCTCGGTTGACATCACGATACCGTCGCCATGGTCGGGCTCGGCTCCGGCGCCGGGCGGCCCGGAAGCGGCGCCTCTACAGCGTGAGATCGCCTTTGCCCGGCCCCACTATCCCGGACATCCCCAGCCACCCGGCCAGAGCCTCGAGGTCTCGCCGCAGGGCTCGGCCGATTCGTGCCCGGTCCCGGCCGTCTTCGGCATAAGCCCCGGGGACGCGCAGAATGCCCGACCGGCGGTCGGTCTTGAGATCGACCCGGGCCACCAGCTCACCGTCGAGGAGGTAAGGCAGCACGTAGTAGCCATACACCCGTTTCGGTTCGGGCACGTAGATCTCGATCCGGTAGTGAAAGCCGAACAACCGCTCGGCCCGCCCCCGGGCCCACACCACGGGATCGAACGGGCTGAGCAGCGCCGATCGAGGCGAACGGCGGGGCAGAGTGAGATCGGGATCGGCGTAGACCGGGCCCTTCCAGCCGGCCACGTCCACCTCGACGAGCTCCCCGTGCTCAGCCATGGCGGCGAGAATCGGCCGGGCCGTCGGGAGATGGAGCCGGTAGTAATCGGCCAGGTCGGCGGCGGTCCCGACCGCATGGTGGCGGGCCGCCAGCGCGAGCAGGTGCCGATAGGCCATCTCTTGGGGGACCGCGGCCGCTTCGAGGTATTCGGGGGCAATGACGCGCTCGGGCAAGTCGTAGACCCTCGTGAAGTTGGCGGTGCGGTACCCAGCCAGCCGGCCGGTGCCGAACAGCCATTCCAGGGCGACCTTGCCGTTGCCCCACCCCCACCAGTTGCCCTTTCTCTTGCCGGGCTCGGCCAGGTCGCCGACGGTCAAGGGGCCCCGCGCAACCACCTCGTCATAGACCGACTCAACGTACCCAGGATGCTCCGCCAGAAGCGCCCGCACCCGGCGCCACGGTCGATGAGCGGCCATGCGATGCCGCAAGTACGGATAGAGCTCGACCGGAAGCAATGAGGCCTCGTGCCCCCAGTACTCGAAGATCTCTCCCGAGTCGACGGTGTATCGATGCAGGTCGTGCTTGCCGTAGTCGCCGAGCCGGGCGAACACCGGCAGGTAGTGCGAGCGTTCGAGTACGTTCACGGAGTCGAGCTGGAGGAGTCCGATGTCGCCGAACAGCCGCCGAAAGTGGCGGCGATCGACCCGGCCCGCCGGCACCGGCCGGTAGAGACCCTGGGCGCCGAGCGCGGCACGGCGCGCTTGCTCCTGAGTCAACTTGCGCATTGCTCTCCCGTGTTCGACGCGACTCGCCAGGGGCTACGCTACAAGGCATGAAGGTCTTGCGAGGGTTGCGCACGATCCTGGTGGCACCGATCTTCGTGGTCGGCACACTGCTGGCGGCCGGTGTGGTGGTCCTGATCAGCGTCGTGAGACGTGACAGCCCGATCATCGATGCCGTCGTGATCGGCTGGTGCCGCTTCTTCGTGGGCCTTGCCGGCAGCCGACTCACGGTCGAGGGTATCGAGAAGATCGATCGGTCCGGACAGTTCGTTTTCATTGCCAACCACCTCTCCAATCTCGACATCCCCGTCATGTTCCTCGCCACCCGGATGCCGATCCGGTACCTGGCCAAAGCCGAGCTCTTCAAGATCCCGATCTTCAAGCAAGCAATGGACCAGATCGGCATCGTGCGGGTCGACCGACTTCGCGGATCCGCCATCCACTCGGAGGTCAACGCCGGAGTGGCCGCCGCCACGGCCCGCGGCCACTCGTTGATCATCTTTCCCGAAGGAACCCGATCGCCGACCGGTGAGATGGCCCCTTTCAAGAAGGGAGCGTTCCGCATCGCCATCGCCAATCAGCTCGACATCATCCCGGTGACGATCTCCGGCACCTGGGAGGCCTGGCGTCCCCACTCCAAGGTCGTGATGGGGGGCCCGCTGCGCGCCGTGATCCACGATCCGGTATCGGTTCGTGATCTCGACCTGGCCGACATCGACGACCTGAAGACCCAGGTCCACGACGTCATCGAGAAGGAATACATGTCGCTGCGGGCGTAGGTGGTAGGTGATTGGGGTGCAGACGGGATGGCTACCGTCACCCCTCTCGTACGAATTCAAGCGACATGTGCGGTTGAATTCGGGAGGACGATGCGGCCGCCAGGCCGCTTCCTCAGAACTCGCTCGAATCCTGATTCGAGCGAAACCTCAGTCATACACCCCTACCAGATACGTCTTGCCTTCGCGGACTTCGCACAGGAAGGCTCCGGCCGATGTGACCAGCTGATATCTGTCGCAGGGCCCGGCTCCCTCCCACCAGCGTCCGATGTCGCGCCAGGGCCCGGCCCAGGAGATGATCTCGACCCAGCGGCTGCTGAGCCGCACCCGGGTCGGCAGCCCCCCATCCCACTCGACCTCGAGCCGCGGAGCCTCGGCCGGCACCAGGGTTGGGGATGGATCGGGGATTCGGCCCGGCCAGGGCGCGTCGCCGGCCCCGACGGGGGGCGGCTCCCCCCACCGGTACCAGGCGACTCTGTCTCCCGGGGCCCGTCCTCCCTTCGGTCGCGCCTGAACGACGCCGTCGAGGCCGACAATCGCCTGGGCCTGGACGAAAGCTCTCTCGGCTTCGGCGACGGAACGGGCGTCCTGGGCGAGGGCCAGCTGCCTTCCCCGATCCGAAATGTCGGCGGGGGCGATCCGGAGCCGCACCACTCCCCCGCGGATCCCGGGACCGCTCCGAAATCGAGCACCGTCGAGCCAGGCACACAATTGCCAACGAACTCTTTCGGCTAGAGATGCCTCGTCAAAGGGGTCCCGGCTGCGCCAGGTGCGTACCCGCCTCGTCCCATCGGCCGCTTCCGCGGTTACTTCCACCCGGTGCGGCGCCGCTCCGTGGTTACGCAGTACGCCGACAAGACGATGGGCCATGGCGCGGGCGACAAATGCGGCTTGCTCCAGGTTCTCCAATGGAGGCGAAAACCGCTCCTCGACATCGAGGTCGGGGGGAATCACCCGGCTTTGCGGTTCCCGGTCCCGGCCCTGAGCGAGGCGATGGGCCTGAGTCCCGAGCGGCCCGAATCGGGTGGTCAGCGCATCGCGTGGCAGCTCGGCGAGTGCTCCCAGGGTGGTGATTCCCAGCCAGCGGAAAGTGGCGGCGAGCTCCTCACTCCCCAGGGCGGCCACATCGAGCGAGGCGAGGAAAGAGGTGTCATCCTCAACGATGTATACGGGGTCGGCGAGTTCGGCGGCCCGCTGGGCGGCAAAGGGCCCCGCCGCCAAGCCAATCTTGAAACCCGGGCCGGTAACACGATCGATCTCCTTGGCGACAAGATCGACGAGTGGCTCCTCCCCTCCGTAGTAGCCGACGGCTCCGGCAACGGGAGCGAACACCAGACCGGGGGCGGCCAACTCGATCATCGGGATCAGCTCCTCGATCGCCTGGGCCACCGGCTCGAAACGCACGGCTTCGATGGCCGGGTCGCTGGCAACAGTGACGACGCTGGGGCAAATTGCCTCGGCCTCGCCGCGCCGCATCCCGTGACGGATACCCGCTTGCGACGCCAGGTTGTTGATGGCGAGGACACGGTTGTCTTCGCCGATCGCCTGGGCAGGGTTATCCGGCGGCGCGTCCGGGCGGCGCAACGGCCAATCCGGGTACCACACGCAGAGCGTCCGTCCCATTGTCCTCCAAATCGATCTGGCGGGTCATGCCCCGGGTGGCTTTTCCCGAGGCGGTAATCGAGATGGAACGCACCGTCAGCCTGCCGTGGCCGGCGGCGGTGCCTTCCCATTCCACTTCCCGGGCCTGGAGACGCAGGAAGGCAACTCCACCGGGAAGATCCCCTTGCACCGGACGCAGAATCAACGAAGAGCGCCGGGTCCGCACCAAGCCGGCGATGCGGCGCAGCTGCGCCTCTTTCACGCCGCGGGGAACCTCGGCGAATATCCAGCCGACCCCTTCGAGCAGTGCCGTCAACACCCGGCCCCACCGCACCGGGTCGTCGCAGCGGACTATCACCAGTTGCTCGGGATCAACTCCAGATTCCCAAGCGGCCACCGGGCACAGCCAGCCGCGCACATCCAGATAGGCGATCGGGCTGCTACCTGCCTGAGCTGCCAACAGTGCCAGTCCCACCCGGGTCAGGCCGAAACCGGGGTGCCCCACCAATCCGACGATCCGCCCCGGCTCGAGGTGGAGGAGGCTCTGAACGGGTTGTGACGCGGCCGTCTCCGCCGCCGCCGGCTCGATTGCCGGGTCGAGTGCCGTCCGGATTTGGGCGACCACAAGTCCTCCGCCTCTCCCCCGCTGCGCCTGCAAGGGAAACACAGAGTAATCGAACATATGTTCGATTGGCAATTGAGCCTGAGCTATCTACTACGAGCTCAAGGTCGTGATCCGTCTGACAACCCGGCGGCTCCTGTTGCCGGAGGTGTCAACCGCCCGCACCACAACCGTGTACTCGGTCCCCGGCTCGAGCCCGCTCATGACCCAAGAAGTGTCTGTAGTCCGGCCCAGCACCCGCCCCCCACTCTTCACCAAATAATG
>JBFISZ010000011.1:0-27313 GCA_041608315.1 Acidimicrobiia bacterium
ATCGGTGTAGCTCGTGCCCGTCCACCCGCCAAGTGTCCCGTGACAGACGGTGCAGCTCGCCTGGAAGATTGGCAGCACGTCGGCTTCGAATGTAGGTGTCGCGCCGGGAGCCGGCGGCGGAGCCGACGAATCGAGGGTGCGGATGTGGGTCACGATCTGGTCGATCTGCCCCAGGGAGAGTATCTCACCCCAGGCGATCATTGCCGTGGCCTCGTGGCCGAGGTTGATGGCGTCGATAACGGCCGAGTCCTGGTTGCGCGCCTGCCACTGCGGGTCGGCGAAGGAGGTTCCGATCCCGCCTTCGCCGTTAGGCCCATGGCATTGGCTACAGAGCTCGCCATAGACTTCCTCGCCGCTGGCGGTCGGCTGCGGCACGCTGGGCACGTCCGGCGGAAGCTCGACAGGGGGGTTCGCTTCCCACGCCCGCATGAAAGCCACGATGGCGTTGACCTGATCATCCTGGAGCGGCCCGCCGAATGAGTCGGCAAAGGGCGACATTCCGAAGTTCGGCTGACCCTGCGAGATGATCGCCCGAAGCGTCTGGTCGTCGCGGGTCCGCAGATACTCCGCCGTGCTGATCGGTGCGATGATGTCGCCGGCGCGAGCCGGGTTGATGCCACCCTCACCCAGATCGCCATGACAGGAGGAGCAGTTCTGGGCGAACAGCTCACCGCCGCTGGCGAGGTCCCCACCCTCGGCCGCTTGTTCGACGTAGGCCACCAGTGCCGCAATCTGTTCGTCGGTGAGGATGTCGCCCCACACCGGCATGTTCTCGTGGGCGCCACCCCGGGCGATGGCGTCGACGGCGTCGGGGAGGGAGGCTGCCGTGGGGATCGCCGAGGCATGGCATGCCGAGCAGTTCTGGG
Source organism: Acidimicrobiia bacterium (assembly GCA_041608315.1). Lineage (GTDB taxonomy): Bacteria > Actinomycetota > Acidimicrobiia > Spongiisociales > UBA5794 > JAHEJX01. Next base: position 867 of record JBFISZ010000011.1, read on the forward strand.
CGAACAGGTCGCCGCCCGGCGCCGACGGATCCAGCACGTAGCGCGCCAGCGTCTGGATGTCGGCCTCGTTGAGCGTTTGGCCGAATGCGGGCATGTCGAGGTGGCCCCCACCCTCGACAACAACATCCCGGAGCTCGGACGCGGAACCGTCGAACGCCACGGCGCGTCCATGACAGGACGAGCATTGCTGGGCCCACAGCCGCTGACCGTCGGGGGCCGTCAGGAAGTTGAGCAACTGGCCCTGCTCGGCGGCGGTGAGCGTATCCGACCACTCGGCCAGGTTGAATTCCACGTGCGGCGGGTACGCCGACCCGGATTCGAGTGCATTGCGCAACTCGATGGCGTCCGCCTCGATGAGCTGCTCGGCGGCGTGGCACTGTGAGCAGGAGTCGGCGAAGACTTCGCTGCCGCGCGGCGCCAGGATGAAGCCGATCAGCGCGTCGATCTCGTCGGCCGACAAGTCGGCGTTCCACGGGGGCATCCCCTCATGGGTGCCGGCGGAAACCACCGCGAACAGATCAGTATCGGGACGTACGTCGATCTTGGAGCCGTGGCAGCCGGCGCAGTTACTGATGTACAGCGCCGCGGTGCGATCGCCGGCCTCGGTAACGGAACCCGGGGGTGCCTCCTCCAGAAGCGATTGTGCCGTCAAGAACGTGGCCCCGGCCAGCATGGCGATTGTGATCGTGGATATCACGGGCCGGGCCGACCAGTGGCGCCAGGGGGATTTGTCTAGGTAGGGGAGGAAGATCAGGAAGGTGAGCGCCATCACGGGAAGCACGATGACACCGACGACTTCCAAATCCCCCGGGAAGTATTTGAGCAACTGGAACAGGAAGAGGAAGTACCACTCGGGCCGTGGCGTGTAGCTGTCGTCGCTGGGATCCGCGATCTCTTCGAGACTGGCACCGTAGTAGGAAGCCAGCGCCACGAGGATGATGAAGATTATGAGCGAGACGACGACATCCTTGAAGATGATGTCCGGCCAGAACGGAACGCCCTTCTTCTTCTGCTGCTCGTACTTCTCGAGATACGCTTCTCTGTCTTGTTGCCTCATCGCCTACTCGTCCCGATTCGGAACTGCGGTGATTCCGTTGCGGATCACCAGATACATGTGTATTCCCACGAGGGCGAGCAGAACCGCCGGGAGGATCCAGACGTGGGCGCCGTAGAACCTGGTGAGGGTGAGGCCCGAGATCTCCTCGCCTCCCAGCATGACGTTCTTCAACGAACCGCCCACAAAAGGCGTGACCTCGCCGATCCTCGTGCCGACGACGGTCGCCCAGTAGGCCCGTTGGTCCCACGGGAGGAGATATCCGGTGAAGCCGAAGCTGAAGGTCAGCAATAGCAGGGCAACTCCGCTGAACCAGGTGGCTTCGCGGGGGTACTTGTAGGCCCCGTAAGCGATCACCCTTACCATGTGCAGGATCACCAGAAGCACCATGGCGCTCGAGCCCCAGTGGTGGAGCCCCCGTATCAGCCAGCCGAAGGTCAGCTCGTTCGTGATGTAGTCAACGCTCGCATGGGCCTGGGTCGGCTCCGGCACGTAGTACAACGTCAGGAGGATGCCCGTCGCGAACTGGAGCGTCATCGTGAAAAGCGTGGCGCTGCCGAGCGTGTAGAGCCAGTTGATCTTGGGGATCTTGCGCAGGAAGATCGCCGCGTAGTGGTTGCGCCAGCCGCTGCGTTCGTTGACCCAATCGCCGATCTTGCTGCTCATCAGGCGATTCCTCTGATGAAGATCTGCGACTCCTCGACCTTGACTTCGAATTGATCGAGGGGCCGCGGCGGCGGGCCGGAGGCGACGGTACCGTCGGCGTTGAACACCGCGTTGTGGCACGGGCAGAAGAACCCGTCCTGCTCGTCGACCCAGCGCACCCGGCAGCCGAGGTGACTGCAGACGTTCGAGAGCGCCACGAAGTCGGTGCCGTTTCCGGTCGTTACGAAGACCGAGAGCTCCTCAGTGCTGGTGAGGTACCCGGAGCGCCGCTCGACGTTCGCTTTCATGAGCGTGGGGGTGCCCAGTTCGACCGAACTGGCCGCTCCCAACCGAATCCACTCGGCCGTTCCCGAGTCCTCGGCGGCCGGCCCGGCAACGTAGAAGATGGCGGGGATCCCGACGCCGGCGGCGATTGCCCCGCCCATGACGGCCACCGACCGGGTCAGCAGCTGGCGACGGGAGATGCCCTTCGCATCCAGCTCGGGATCCTCATCCGGTTGCGGGTCGGCATCCAATCGCGAAACGGATTCCGCTTGAGCTGCGGGATCCGTGAGGCTCGAATCAGCGTGATCCGCTTTGGGCAGATCAGCATCATCGTTCATTCAATGACCTCCTCATGGGCTCTGCGCGGAACCGGCATTCCTTGTTATAGCAGCCGACGCTATCGGAGCGAAGACAAGGACGGCTAGGGCCATCCGACCCTTCTCTGCGGTCGTGCGACCCGGCGCCTCGCGGTCGTTGGCCCTGGTCGGGACGGGAGTGGACGCCAACTAGGCGGCCGGTCTTTCGGGTGGCCGCTCCCGACGACTACGAATGGACCGAACCTTGCCGGCGGCGTGGGAGTTCCCATTTTCCTCGACATTGGCCGGGTCCGAATCGCTAACTTCTCTGATAGCGAGTTCTTCCCGGACGAAAGGGGCCTGAATGCAGGTAGCCATGACCGTGAATGGGCGAGAGGTGAGCGGCGATGTCGAGCCGCGGACGCTCCTGGTCCATTTCATCAGAGAGAGTTTGCGCCTCACCGGGACTCACGTCGGGTGCGAGACCAGCTATTGCGGCGCGTGCACCATCCAGGTGGACGGCGCCGCGGTGAAGTCGTGCACGATGCTTGCGGTCCAGGCAGACGGCGCCACTATCAGGACGGTCGAGGGGCTCGCGGACGGTGATCAACTGCACGCCGTTCAGGAGGGCTTCTGGGAGCGCCACGGGCTGCAGTGCGGTTTCTGCACCCCGGGCATGCTGATGTCCGCAGCCAGCCTCCTCGAGCAGAACGCCAGCCCGTCGGAAGACGAGATCCGGCACGCCATCGAGGGCAACCTGTGTCGCTGTACCGGATACCACAACATCGTTCGTTCCATCGAGTACGCCGCCTCCAAGTTGCGGGGGGAAGAGCCGGCACCACCCGATTGGACCATGGACTTCGAGGGGGTCTCATGACCACCAGCATCAGTGCCATGGGCGGCATCGTTCGCCGCAAGGAAGACCCGGCTCTCATCACCGGGCAGGGCAAATACGTTGACGACATCCGGCTGAACGGTGAAGCCGTCACGGCGTTCGTCCGCAGCCCATTCGCCCATGCGCGAATCAACTCCATAGACACGTCGGCTGCCGCGGCCATGCCGGGAGTGGTTGCCGTCTACACCATCGACGACGTGCGCCATTTGGGCCCGGTCCTGGCCCAGGTGCCTGTCGGCGTGATGCGACCGCTGCTGGCCGACGGCGCCGTGCACCACGCCGGCGAAGCCGTGGCCATGGTGGTCGCGGAGAACTCGTACGTCGCCAGAGATGCCGCCGAGGCTGTGCTGGTCGACTACGAGCCGTTGCCGGCCGTCGTCGACATGAAGGCGGCGGCGGCGGGCGCCACCAAGGTCCACGAGGGGTCTGAGTCGAATGTTCTCGTGACGTGGTTCTCGCACGACTGGTGGCCCGGCGTTTTCGAGTTGGTAGATCACCGTCCGGCAATCGCCGAGGCGAAAGAGCGCGACGATGTAGTCGTGGTCAGCCAGGAGATGACCAATCAGCGGCTGATCCCGACCGCGATCGAGCCGCGGGCCGTGCTCGCCGACTGGAATCACGGATACAACAGAGTGAACCTCTGGAGCTCAACGCAGATGCCGCACGCTCTGGCGGGGGCGGTGGCCAAGACGTTCGGGTTGCCGTCAAACGAGGTGCACGTCGTTGCCCCGGAGGTTGGCGGCGGGTTCGGCGCCAAGCTGAACATCTACCCCGATGAGATCCTGACGGTGTTTGCCTCGAAGGCGCTGGGCCGCCCCGTGCGGTGGACCGAGACGAGGCGGGAGGCCGCGTTCTCTACCATCCAGGGCCGGGGCTGGGTTGCCACGGCGACCATCACCGGCACGAAGGACGGCAAGATCCTCGGCTATGAGCTCGATGGAATCGCCGACATGGGCGCGTACAGCCAGAACTTCACAGCGGCGATTCCCGTACTCGGTCTCTTTGTGGCGCAGGGTCAGTACGACATTCCGCTGGCCTGGCAGGTCTCGTGTGTCCAGACCAACACCCAGACGACCGACGCGTATCGCGGCGCCGGCCGGCCCGAGGCCGCCTACTACATCGAGCGGATCATCGACATGTATGCCGCCGCCATCGACATGGACCCGGCCGACGTTCGTCGGAAGAACTTCTTCAAGAAGGAGGACTTCCCGGCCACGACCGCGATCGGGCTGACGATGGATTCCGGCGATTACGAGAAGAACCTGGACACCCTGATCGCAGATGTCGATTACGCCGGCCTGCGTGCCATGCAGGCGGCGGCTCGCGCCGAGGGGCGCTACGTCGGGATCGGCCTCAGCACCTATGTTGAGGTATGCGGGTTCGCCCCGTCGGTGCTCGCCGAGTTCGGCTTCGGGTGGGACGCCTACGGGATGCCCACTTCCTTCAGCGGCTCGGGCCTGGTGCGGGTGAATCCCGATGGATCGGCGACGGTCATCATCGGCACGGGCCCTTCGGGGCAGGGGCATCAGACGACCTGGGCGCAGGTGGTATCGGACCGGCTTGGCATCGACTACGACAGCGTTCGCGTTACCCACGGCAATACGGCCGAGTCCCCAACGGGTGTCGGCACGTTTGGCAGCCGATCGGCGGCTGTCGACGGCGCCGCCACCTATGAGGCGGCCGAGAAGGTGGGCAAGAAGGCGGCCGAAATAGTTGCTCACATGCTCGAGGCATCGGCGGACGACATCCGCTTCGCCGACGGCGGTGCCCACGTTGCCGGCAGCCCGGGACACAAGGTGACCTGGGCCGAGATCGCCGAGGTGGCGTACAAGCCGCACAAGGGACCGGAAGGCATGGAGGCCGGCCTGGAGGCCCATGCGGTCTTCTCGCCCGGGAACGCAACGTGGCCCTTCGGTTCGCACCTGGCCGTCGTTGAGGTCGACCCGGACACCGGCAACGTCGAGATCCAGCGCTATGTGGGCATCGACGATTGTGGCAACCGGATCAACCCGATGATCGTCGACGGCCAAATCCACGGCGGTATCGCCCAGGGGATTGGTCAGGCGATGTTCGAGGACGCGATCTACGACGACGAGGGCAACTTGCTATCCGGTTCGCTGATCGACTATCCGATACCCGCGGCGGGCGACCTACCGGCGTTCGAGCTGGGCTGGACCAACACCCCGACGGACGTGAACCCGATGGGGGTGAAGGGTATCGGCGAGGCCGGCACGATTGGATCGGCCCAGACGATTGTCAACGCCGTGGTCGATGCGCTCGCTCCGCTCGGGGTGAAACACATCGACATGCCTCTCAGACCCCGCAGGGTCTGGGACGCGATTCAGAAAGCGAGGGGATAGGCATGTATCCGAGAAGCTTTGAGTACCTTGCGGCAACCTCGCTGGACGAAGCCCTCGCCGCCCTGGCCGACAATGCAGATGCCAAGGTGATGACGGGGGGCATGAGCCTTATCCCGTTGATGAAGTTGCGCTTGTTCTCGCCGAGCCTCGTTGTCGACATTGGCCGGGTGCCCGGCCTCGACGCCATCGATGATGCCGGTGATCACTTGGCCATCGGGGCTCTCGTGCGTCATGCCACGACCGCCTCGAGCGAGGCGGTGCAATCGGGAGCGGCTGCGCTGGCGCAGGCGGCGGCGCTCACCGGAGACGTGCAGGTGCGCAATCGCGGGACCACCTGCGGCGCCCTCGCCCATGCCGACATTGCCGCCGATCAGACGGCGGCGGCGCTGGCGCTGGGGGCGACGATGGTCGCCCGTTCGTCCTCCGGTGAGCGCACGATCGCTGCCGACGACTTCTTCGTCGATACCCTCACCTCGGCCCTGCAACCCGACGAGATTCTCGTCGCGGTGCGGGTGCCGAAAACCGGTGCCGGTTCAGGGTCGGCATACGGCAAGCTGGGTCGGCGGGGAGGCCAATCGGACTACGCGGTCGCCGGGGCGGCAGCCGTCGTCACCATGGACGGCGGCAGCGTGGCGGCGGCCCGGGTGGCTTTGACCGGTGTCGGCACCAAGCCGAGCTTGGCCGCCGGAGTCGCCGAGGCGCTCATCGGCACCGACGGCTCCGAAGCAGCCGTCGCCGCCGCCGCGGCCCGGGCCACCGAAGGCGTGACGGTTCTAGAAGATCTCTATGGATCGGAGGAGTACAAGGCACACCTCGCTCAGGTGTATGCGGGCCGGGCCGTCAGCGCGGCCATAGCTGCCGCTACGTAAGACTTGCGGGAGAGGGAGCATCAGGGGGCCGCCGCTAGGTGCTAGCCGGCGGCCTCCTGCCGCGTGTGGAGGGCGCGGGGTTGTGCGATGTAGAGGGGTAGGGTCAACTCGAATATGGCCTCTTCCCCGTCGTGGGCGTAGGTGAGGTCACCTCCCATGTCGCGCGCCAGCTGCCGGGAGACGGTCAGTCCAAGGCCGACAGACGCCGTCAACCCGGGCACCTGGCGGGCCCGGTAGTAGCGATCGAAGATGGACTCGCGCTCCTTGAACGGCAACGGAGCACCGTTGTCGCGCACCTCGACGACGGCCGCGGTCGATGTGACGGCAACGCAGATCTTGACGGCGGGCCCGCCGTAACGCTCGGCATTGACCACGAGATTGCGGATGATCTGGCGCGTGCGCATCGGGTCCGCCATTGCCCATACCGGCTGGTCCGGCACGAACAACGACAGCTGGTTCGGCTCCGGCACCGCCCGGTGGACGTCCCGGGTGAGAAAGGCGAGGTCGAATCGCTCGGCGTTGAGGCGCAGACTGCCGGTTTCGGCCTGAGCCGCGATCAGCAGGTCCTCGACGATCGCCGACACTTCCTTGCCCTCACTGGCTATCAGCGATACCAGATCCCGGAGCTCGTCGGTGTCGAAACTGTCGAGCGACTCCTCCAGCTCCTCGGCGAGCCCCACGACGGTTGTCAACGGCGTGCGTAGTTCGTGGCTCACAGTGGCCACCAACTCGTCCTTGGAGCGCACCAACCCCTCGAGGGCCTGGCGGGCCTCGCGGCTTTCGGTGATGTCGACGGCGGCCACGGCAACGTGAGCCAGGTCCAGATTCCCGTTGGTGCGCGGCGCCGACCAGGAGAGGGCGAGATGAAGCCGGTTGCCGAGCAGGGTCGTGGCGTTGACGACTTCGGTCAAGACATGATCGTCACCGTTCCAGACTGCCAGCAACTGCTGAGTGATCGAGTCCAGGGCTTCGCCGTCGCGGTGCTTGAGCTCCCCGAGTAGCGCCTCGTACGACTCTGCTTCGAGCAGTCGCACGGCCGCTTCGTTGACCGCGGTCACTTCGATGAGCCCGGCGATGCGCAGCGCCGCGCCCGGATGAGCGTATAGGTACTCCTCGAGATCTTCGCCACGCTTGCGTAGTTCATCGAGCAGCAACTCGACGCCGGTGAAGTCCTCCTCCCACATCGCGATGGGTGAATGGTCGAAGAGACTCCGGTAGCGGTCCGTTTCATTGGCCACCTGGACCAAGACCCAGCGCATCAAGTAGGTGGTGAACCCGAAGACGACCGCTCCCGTTGCGCCGGTTATCAGGCCGGGCACGACGTCCGGCTCGCTCCAAGTGACCACGATCATCATCCCGGCCGCGTAGGCGGCCGCAAAGGAGATGAGGCGAACTCTGACATAGTTGCTGAGGACGGTGCCCACCGCCGCCAGGGCGATGACCGTGGGGGCACGGTCCCCGTCGAGGGGGATGGTGAGGGCGCCGATCCCGATCGCGGCGGCTGCCACGGCAAGGGTGGCGCGCACGTCGTTGCGCCCGCTGGTCAACTGCGCCACTGCGAAGGCCGCGATGACGATCGCAGGCCACACGGAGCGAGCGAGATTCATGTTGTTGGTGAACAGGCCCAGCGCACCCACAGCGATCCAACCCACGTTCGACAGCGCGGCGATGATTCGCAATATGGGCTCGTCGAGCCGGCTCAGGACCGTATGCGGGCGCGGCTGCATTCATCTTCCATCGGCAATTCGCCCGTAATCCAGTAGGCCCTTGTCCAAACCCGAATGCCGTCAGGGTGCCGGCGCCGGCCGGAATGACAGTCGGACGCTTGCTCCGTTCGATGGGCTCCGGCCGACGGCCATCGTCCCGCCGCCGGCCTCGGCCGTCTTGCGGGCGATGTCGAGGCCCAACCCGCTCGATCCGGCCGTCGATTGGCCCCGGAGCGTGGCGAGATCGGAGCTGAACCCGGTGCCGTCGTCGGAAACGGTCAACGTGGCATATTCGCCGACCTCAGCCTCGACTCGATATCCCGTTCCCTCCGGCGTGTGGGCAAAGACGTTGCCCAACAGGGCGTCGATGGCGGCTTCGAGGTCGGCGGGAGCGACCTGAATGGTGGTGGCCGTGAACGGCACGACGACGTCGAACGCGCGCCCCTGGTCCTCGGCCAACGGCGCCCAGAATGCGGCCCGGGCCCGGACCGTGTCCTCAAAGACGGTGCCGCCGGAATCAAGCGAGCGCGCCGGCCGCCGCAACTCGTCAATGGCGTGGTCGATGGTTCTTTCGATCTCGTCGAGATCCCGGGTCACGTCGGCCCGCCCGTCGGGGTCGTCGATCTGCTCCATCCGCAGCCGTGCCGCCATCAACGGCGTGCGCAACCGGTGGGACAGGTCGGCGGCGGTCTCTCGCTCCGACTGGATCAAGCGCCGCATCTCGCTCGCCAAACGGTTGAATTGGACGCCGGTCGCCGCCACCTCGGGTGGCCCGTCCGGGTCGACGCGGACTGAGAAGTCGCCCGTGCCCAGCCTGGCCGCGGCGGAGCCAAGCTCTTCGACGGGAGCCACGATCGACCGGGCCAGCCTGTCGGTGACGGCGACTGCGATCATTACGAGCGTCACCGACAGCAGGCCCAACAGGAGCCATGATCGGGTGACTCCTCGGTTCAGCTCCCCATCCGTCACGAGAACCCGAACGACCGTTAGTTCTCCATCGGCCCCCACGGCCGGCACCAGCACCGCCTGGCCGCCCTCCGTGGCGAGCCGCAGCGTCGACCCGGACAACGCCATTTCGAGGTCTTCGCCGGGCGGTATCGGAGCCCCGAAGGTCCGGCCGTCTGCCGTTATCAAGCTGACGTCGCGCCCGGATAGCGTCCCGTTGGTCGTGACCCTGGCGAAGGCGGTTTCGGCTCCGATGAGCTCGCTGTTGGCGGCGACGATCCTCGCCACGAGCTGGGCGTCGCGTTCGGCGAGCGTGAGGGCGCGATCCTCGGCCAGCCGGTCGACGAGATTGGCCAGCGGAAACAGGAACGCCAGCGCCACCATCGAGGTGACCGCCAGCGCTACGAGATTGAGGCGCCGTCTCACGCGCTCGGGTCGACGAGCTTCACTCCCACACCGCGCCTGGTGTGGATGTAGCGTGGCTGCGCCGCGGTTTCGCCGAGCTTGCGGCGCAGCCAGGAGAGATGAACGTCGACCGTCTTGTCGGCCCCGCCGTACGGCAGGCGCCACACCTGAGCGAGGATCTCGCGCTTGGGGATCATCCGGCCGACGTTGGTGGCCAGATAGGCGAGCATGTCGAATTCCTTGGCGGCCAGTTCGAGCAGCTCGCCGTCGAGCCGCGCTTCGTGGGCGTCCTGGTCGATCACCAGGCCGCCGACGGTGATGACGGCGGGCGCGTCATCGCCGACACGGCGCAACACGGCCCGGATCCGCGCTTCGAGGTGCTTGGCGCTGTAGGGCTTGACCACATAGTCGTCGGCGCCGAGATCGAGCAGGCGGACGGTTTCCTCTTGGTCGTCGCGGGCGGTCGCCACGATGACCGGAACCTCGCTGACGGCCCGGATCAGTTTCAGCACCTGCTTGCCGTCCATGTCGGGCAGGCCGAGATCGAGGACCACGAGGTCGATTTCCTCTTCCACGGCGGTCTTGAGCCCCGCCATCCCCTCCCGCTCGGATTTGACGGCATAACCCTCGTCGGCCAGGGCTCGGGCAAGGGATTCGCGGATTCGATGATCGTCTTCGATCAGGAGGATTGTCGTCATTGGCGACAAGATACCGGTGAAGTCGGGCTTTGCCGTGCCGCATCGCTCTTCTTGGCGGTGGGTTAAGCGACGCTTAACCCTCACACTGCTCGGATGCGCCAAGATGGGGTCATGAGACGGAAGATCGCTTCGGTGCTCGCCTGGATCGTGGCGACGGTCGCCTCGATTCTGCTGGCGACCGCGGCCGTCGGCGACGTCGGCAATCGGGTCAGCGATCGGCCCGCCCCGCTCCAGAGCGCGGCCGGCAGCCTCGTGACGCTGTCACCGGCGAGCTCGACAACCAGGGTGGACCCTGCCCCGTCCACCAGCGCGGCGGGACCATCGACCACGCGGGGCACCACCACGTCGAGCACCACGACCGCGACGCCGGCCGCGAGCACGACTACCGCCGCGCCGACGACGAGGCCACCCACGACGACGCAAGCGCCGGTGACCAGCACCACTTCGACTTCCACGACCAGCACAACGACCCCGCCGCCCGATGACGAGTATTTCGAAAGTCGCCAACTCATCGGCGGCTGGGTGCAGCTCCGCATCACCGGGGACAAGGTCTATCTGGAGGCCGCGGTCCCCGAGCCCGGGTTCTCCGTCGAGGTGGAGCACAACGGCCCCGAGAGCGTTGAGGTCGAGTTCACGAGCGAGGCGCACGACTCGATCCTCCACGCCAAGGTCGAGGGCGGCGAACTCGATATCGATATCGACGAAGAGCGCGACGACTAGGGATGGCGAGGGGGGGACTACTACGGGCATCCCCGTGGATCCGGTCCCTCCGGGCGCAGGTTCTCTCCCCTGATGCACCTCGCAACTAGCCAGATCGGGCACACCAACCAAACTCGTTCGCGATGCGATTGCAGGACTAGATGCCGCTCCCGGCGAGGCAGCGGTTCCCTCCGACAGGGGGAACTCGGAGAGAACCGCCGCTGGCCCCGGTTACGTCATGGCCCAGGCAGCACGGCCGGGTCCGTCACGCGATCGAAGTGATCGACCAGACCCGGTGTGGGTTGGTCGAGCACACCGAGGAAGTTCTCCACCGGAATACCTCTACCCGTCGCACCGATAGCCGGCACCTGCAAGAAGCAGTCGACGCCTTCTGGCGAAGGATCGAGCGCGACCGGGCAGGCAACCCCGGACAGTGCTACCAGACCGGGTCGTCCGTCGGTGTTCTCCGGAGCGTGGCCATCCAGCGGCACGAACAGCTCGGGATGGTCGAACGGCGCAATCTCCTGCGCTACCCGGTCATCCGTAAGCGCCAGCAGGAAGCTGACCAGCGCCGATTCAGCTTCCGCGACCGTCAGGTACTCGGGCGTGATCGGGTGATCCGTGTCGGGCATCGCGTCGTACAAGAACGCCGTGTCCGGCAACGCATCGGCGAAGTTCCCCAGCAGATATGTGTACTGATCGCCGCAGGGCTCATCAGCGATTGCCGGATCGTCTATCCCGCCGGCACAGTCGAAGTACCGGTCCCACCCGGAAGTGTTGCCGAATCCGAACGCTTGAGCCTCGACATTGAGGATGTTCGGATCCCGGTGCGCCGAGTTGGACTCCGGGAAGTCACCGCCCCTCATGTAGAAGTCCACGACCTGGCGCAGGGTCAGGAAACTGCCCGTGTGGAAGTAGGGACCCGTCTTGGCCACGTTGCGCAGTGACGGAGCCTTGAACGCTCCGTCCCGGAGCACCTGGTTGGGATCGGGCCAGGTGCCGTGGAACGACGACTCCAGGTTCCCGGCCGTCCCCGACTGGTTGTTGGGGCACAGCGGCCCCCAGCCGAAGTTCGGTGAGCCCGACCCGTACAGGAGCGGATCGTAGACGCCACAGTGCAGATCGGCGCCGAACTGACGCTCGGCGAACTCGTTGAGCGGTCCCCCTGTCGGTGCGGTGACGATGTTGGGGGCCATGCCCGACATCTCGTCGATCTCGGGGTGCAACTCGCCGGCCGGCAGGCAGTTGACCCAGGGCGATAGGAACTCGGGGAGCATCGGCTGGATCGGGCATCGATCGAGGCCCGGGTTGATCGACTGCAGGTCGTAACCCGTGTCACCGAAGAACGCACCATCACCGGTTTCCTCGAACGTCAGCTCGAGGTCGTCCGGGTCGACGTTGCTCATCGGCGTCCCCGGTACCCATGGAGGCGCCGCGATGTTCTGCAGAGACAGCACCGATGATGAGAGTGGGAAGTCGAATGCGTCGTTGCCGCCGCGTCCAATGTCCTCGGGGATCGGCCGGACGCCGATGTTGTAGATGCCCTGGTCGCCGAAGGAGAACCGCTGTTGCTGGCCGATCACGGAGTCGTCCCACCAGGTCAGCGGATCGTCGAACGTGGCGAAATCACGTGGCTCCACCTCGACGGCGTCCTGGGGCATACCTTCGGTCACTTCCTCGGCGAGGATGATGCCGCCGACCACCTGGATCTTGCCGGGAGACTCGGGTGCGTTCACGGTGCCGTCGGGGAACAGGTCCGGTTGTGTCCCGCCCAGCGATCCGGGATCGTCGACGACGGGTGGGCTCGGGAACTCGAACTCGGCGTCACCCTTGAGCAACCCATGGCTGATGTTGATGCTGTGGTCGGTCTGTTCGGGACCGAGGTGGCACAGCATGCAGCGGGCGCTTCGCGAGAACGGATTGGACCCAACCGGGATATCCACGACATTGCCGCTCGGAGCATTGATGGTGAACGTCGGGTTGCGATTGGCCGCCCCTCCGGGCACCCCCGGCGCCCCGGCGGGGAGGGCCGCAGTGAGATTGGCGCCCATGAAGATGTCCAAACCAAGGACTTCCTCTTCACAGAAGCCGCGTTCACCGTTGGGACCTTCGGCCTGACATCCCGCAATGCCCGGATGGGCATCGATGAGAGTGAGCACACCGTCGCCGGGATTCGCCGACTGGTTCAACACGCCGTCGTCGACTAGGTCGGGAACCAGTGTCGGGAACAGCACTCCCTGTTCGCCGGACTGCCCGATAGAGCTCACCGCGAACGGGTTGGCATCCATGAACTTGTCGAACGCCGTGTCGTCCGGGATCGTCAGGTTCTCATAGGCCTGCACGGACTGCCCGAAGAACAGGCTGAAGTTCGCCTCGCTCTGGTTGAACTGGTCCCTGTTCTCCTCGTCGGCACTTCCGTTGAGCGGAGCCGACAGCACGTAGTTGTCGAACGGGTCTTCAACGCCGGCCGCGCACGACGGAATCCGTCCGTCTGTGTAGCAGCCGTCGAGGTGCCGGTTGCTGTTCTGGTGGAACTGAGGGTTGAACGTCAGCTCGATCAACTCGTTGTAGTCGATACACAGGCCTGGCTTTCCGGGGGCTGCTGAGCCGGGACATTCAGATCCGCCCTGCCACGAGAAGGGGCCGAGCACGCTGTCGTCGGTCGCCACCAGCTGGTTGGCCAGAGGCGTAACGCCTTCCTGAAGCAGCTTCTTGCCGATCTTGGGCCAGTTACGGCCGTGGAACGACATCTCGAAGTCGCTGAGGGGCGGGCCCACCGCCTGTGAGCTCAGGCTGGAGAACTTGATCCGCACCGGCTGGTCGAGGATCTCGTCGAGCTCGTCCTCGAGCTCTGCGGGGTCCTCCCCGCGGATGGCCACGAAGATGTCTTCGTTGTTGGCCGGCCGCAGGGTGTTGACCCCAAGGCCGTTCGGATTACCGGGATCGATGAATATGTGGAACTGGGGATCGGACGGGCCGTCCACACTTCCGCCGTTGAACACGAAACGGGCGCGGCTGTCCCAGAAGTTGTCCAGGTTGAACGCCGCCCCATGGAATGTGGGAGTGTTGCGCGGCTCGACCCGGCGGAACCCGTCCATCGCCGGGATCGGATCGTCGCCGGGCGTCCCCAGGTCGGGCGGCAGCGCGGCGACACCGTTGACGGGAGCCAGGAAGTCCCCGATCACCGGGATGTCGTCGAACTGCTTGAACTCGCTGACACCCATCGACGACATGACATCGTTGGAGTCGCTGACCACGTTGGTGAGTAGCTCGTCGCCGCAGGGGTCGCAATCGACCTGGCTCTCGTCGCCGATACTGTCCGGGTTGAGAAGCTTGCGGAACGGGAAGTCGTCCGCCGTGACTCCCTCATTGGGCGCCGCGATCGTGAAGTCGAAGTCATTGCCGAGAGAGTCCGGGTTGACCTGGTTGACTGTGCGATTGTCGGCACCGGCGTGGAAGTGACACGACGCACACGCCTGCACGCCATCGCTGCCGACCTGCATGTCCCAGAACAACGCCTTGCCCAGGATCTCGGCGCCGGGGCGACCGATGTATTCCCGAACGGGGCCGGGAATGCCTTGGAAGTCGGCGGGGTCCCGCAGGAAATCCTCCTCGTTGACGGGTGCCTCCAGCTCGAGGACCACCTCGCACTCGCCTTCCCACGATCCATCCGGCTCGAATTCCAGCTCGCGCAGGTAGCGCCCATCGGGCGTTCCGGGATCTGCTTCACAGGCTTCGGGATCGCCGTCCTCGAACTCGGTCCATGCCGGGACGGCGACGACGGTGCCGTCGGGCGGTATCGCCAAGTTCCCGCCCGGGTTGTAGACAAGCAAGTAGCCGCAGGTCTGGTTTGACCACAGCGTGTTGATAGCCACCGGGAGGGTCGGGCAGGCGACGCCGGTGCCTCCGGTTGGATCATCCTCGCCGAGCTGGGCATAGATCTGGGACGGGATCTCTTCGGGGTCGAGGACGTCGTCCTCGGAGGCGATCAGTGCGCCGACGGCCGTACGCGCCACGACGGGAATGTCGTAGAGGGCATGCTTGGCGACGGCCTCATCCGGATCGAACAGCGCCCCCGGCTGGTCCAGGCTGACCTCGCCGTCCGACGGACGGAGGCGCATCGGCTCTGCGGTCAGGAAGTTGTAGTCGAGCGCCCACAAATCGAGGTCGGGCATGACAACGCCGAATCCATCCCGGCGCTCCGGCGCCGAGTAGGGATCGTCGAGGAGTTGGTAGAGCTCCTTCCACAGCGGCGCCTGCTTCAAGGAGCCGGGTGCCGTTTCGACCTCGATCTCGACCGGTTGCTCGATCGGTATGGGCGGGCTCGTGGCCACATCGCCGGTCGCAGCGACAGCGGCAGTCACCACGACCATCGAGAAGGCCGCCGCCACTATCAGGTACGACTTGATTGGGAAATGGTTTTCGGCTCGCCTCGGCCTCATCTGCTTGCCCTCCCGAACTCTGCGATCCCACGACCTCCAGGTCACGGGTCGATTGCGAGCGGACGCGCCCAAATGCCCTGTGTTACGAAAGCCTTCGCGCGGCGCACAATGATGTGTGCTCAGTCCCCTCGTCTCGTTGGCCGATTCTTCGATCGAACTCGGCCATCGTCTCCCTTGCCATGCCAGGGTATGGGCCGATCCCCATCCGGGTCTATATCCCCGGTGCCGGAACGTTGGGCATCGACACGAACGTTGCGACCACGAACGTTTGTCATGAGCCATAACGTTTAGACAAAAAGCCAAGCTTTTCTCGGAATTGTCACTAGATACGCAGACCGGCGTCGGCTTACACTGCAATGGCTACCGGGGGGGCGAGTGGGGTTGTATGCACGTGAGACTGGGAAGGCGCGGCGACTACGCAATCCGATCGTCGATAGATCTGGCGAGGCACTGCGATGGGGAGGCGCGCAAGGCGCGTGAGATAGCCGTCGCGATGGACATTCCGCCGGGTTTCCTGAAGCAGGTTCTGGCCGATCTCGTCTCGGCGGGGATTCTCGAGTCTTGTGCCGGACCCAACGGCGGCTACCGACTTGCGAGACCGGCCCATGAGCTGGATATGCTCGCCATAATCGACGCCGCCGAAGGGCCGTTCACGGTCACGCGGTGCGTCCTTCGCGGTGGCCCGTGCGATTGGGCCCTTTGTCCGGTGCACGATGCGGTGACCGATGCACATCAGGCATTCGCCGACGTCCTCGCCGGGACGAGCCTCGCAGATCTGGCCCAGATCGACGCCGCGATCGAATGCGGCATCGACTCGCGACCAGCGCGGCCCCACCTCGAACCGACCGCACGCCGTGGAATCCGGACCTGGAGGAATCGGACAGTCCTTGAGAAATAGGGCGTTTCTTGCGGCCTTGATCGTGTTACTCGCCGGCGGATGCGGCGCGACGGGGACGACGGACGGCGACGAGACGACCTCCACGGCTGGGCGACCGGCCACTTCGAGCACGATCCAATCCGGAACGGCGACGTCGGAGGCGGTGTCCACGACAACGACGTCGGTGCCGGTGCCGTCAACAGCCCCGAGCGCACAACCCGGGGCGGGTGCTGAGGTGACCATGCAACTGACCGCCTTCTCGCCTGTTGAGATAGCCGTCGCCGCCGGCACCACGGTGACCTGGACAAACCTGGACAGCATCGCCCACACGACAACATCCGAGGACGCGCATTGGGACTCAGGCTCGATGAGCCCGCGAGACACGTTCGAGCTCAGCTTTGCCGAGCCGGGGACGTAC
Organism: Acidimicrobiia bacterium; assembly: GCA_041608315.1. Lineage (GTDB taxonomy): Bacteria > Actinomycetota > Acidimicrobiia > Spongiisociales > UBA5794 > JAHEJX01. The sequence goes on from JBFISZ010000011.1 coordinate 17,461, forward strand.
GACTACTTCTGCGCCATCCATCCCGGGTCGATGCGGGCAACGGTGATCGTGTCGGAGTGAGCTGCAAACCGCCAATAATGCGTTGCCACAGCCGAGCCCGGTGCGGGGGTTGTCCCCGGCGCGGTCCGTGAGGCACCCATCAGAGTGGACCAGTCACGAACGAAGGTAGCGCTGCGTCGATCATCCGCTCTCCCAGCTGACAACTGGGCGTAGCGTCGCGCTATCTCCGCCAACCCAGGGTCAACTCATCGTCAAGGCTGCAGCGCCACCTCGAGGACCTCACCTATGTTGTCGAGGACGTGGAAGGTCATTACCTCCCGCACCTCCTCGGGGACGTCGTCGAGGTCGGCCTCGTTGCGCTTCGGCACGATCACCTCGGTCAGGCCGGCACGGTGGGCCGCCAGGACCTTTTGCTTGACGCCGCCGATGGGAAGAACGCGACCCTGCAGGGTGACCTCACCCGTCATGCCGACGGATTCGCGCATGGTGCGGCCCGTCAGCAGTGACACCAGGGCAGTCGTCATCGTGATGCCGGCCGAGGGCCCGTCTTTGGGGATGGCGCCCGCCGGGACGTGGACGTGGAAGCGGCGCCTGGTGGCGTTCTCGCTGAGACCGAGCCGCGTCGCGTTCGACTCGACGTATGACAGTGCGATCTGGGCCGATTCCTTCATGACGTCTCCGAGCTGACCGGTCAGGACCAGGCCCGGATCCCCGTCCATGGCGGTGGCTTCGATGAACAGCATGTCGCCACCGGCGCCGGTGACCGCCAGGCCGATGGCGACTCCGGGGACTGCCGTGCGATCTTTGGCCTCGTCGTGGTGCACCGTCGGCTTGCCGAGCAGGTCGCGCAAGTCTTCGTCGCCGATTTCGAGCGGCACTGCGGCCTGTTCCATCGCGATCTTGGTGACACCTTTACGGACGACCTTGCCGAGGAGCCGCTCCAGGGTGCGGACCCCGGCCTCGTGGGTGTAACCGTCGACGATCGTCGAAATCGCTTCGTCCGACACGTGGATTTCGTCTTCCTCCAGACCGGCCCTTTCGATCTGACGGGGCAGCAGGTGGTCACGCGCGATCGTGAGCTTCTCATTGTCGGTATAGCCGTCCAGCCGGATCACCTCGGTGCGATCGAGCAGTGGCGCCGGGATGCTCTCGACGACGTTGGCAGTCGCCAGGAAGAGCACGTTCGACAGGTCGAGGTCGAGCTCCAGGTAGTTGTCGCGGAACGTGTGGTTCTGAGCCGGGTCGAGCACCTCCAGCAGCGCCGAGGAGGGATCGCCCCGCCAGTCCGAGCCGACCTTGTCCATCTCGTCGAGTAGGAAAACCGGGTTCATCGTCCCGGCTTCGGTGAGCGCCCGCACGATGCGACCGGGTCGGGCCCCGACGTAGGTGCGGCGGTGGCCCCGAATCTCGGCTTCGTCACGAATGCCGCCGAGCGCCACCCGGACGAAGTCACGCCCCAGCGCTCTGGCGACAGATTCGCCCATTGAGGTCTTGCCCACGCCCGGAGGCCCGACCAGGAGAATGATCGTGCCGGCACCGCGGCCGGCGGCATCCGTCCCGAGCCCGCGGTCGTGGCGGAGCTTGCGTACGGCGAGATGCTCGATGATCCGGTCTTTGACATCTTCGAGGCCGGTGTGGTCGGCGTCGAGAACCTCACGCGCGGCCGGCAGATCGAAGCTGTCATCGGAGGTGGTCTCCCACGGAACGTCGAAAACGGTGTCGAGCCAGGTGCGGGTCCAGGAGTGCTCCGGGCTCTGTTCGCTCATCCGCTCCAGTCGATCGATCTCCTGGGAGACCGCGTCCGCGACCTTCTCCGGGAGGTCGCGCTCCTCGAGCTTCTGGCGGTACTCGGAAATCGCGTCCGAGCCGCCCTCTCCGAGCTCAGAGCGGATCGATTCCATCTGCTGGCGCAGCAAGAACTCGCGTTGCGTCTTGTCGATTCTCTCCGTGGCGTCCTCGCGGACCTTCTGCCGGATCTCCATGTCGGCAAGGATCTCGTTCATCCAGCCGAGCACGAGCCTGAGGCGCTCCTCCACGTCGATCGTCTCGAGTACCTCGATCTTCTGGCGCAGTGAGAGGTCGGGGGAGTACACGGCAAGGTCGGCGAGCTGGCCGGGGTCCTCGATGCCGAGGATCCGGGAGGCAGCTCCGCCGATGCCGCGATGCTCCATTATCTCTGTCACCACCGCCCGGTACTCGCGCACCATGTCGGCGACCACGTCGGGGAAGGTCGCCGGGTCCGCGACGGGGAAGGCCTCCACCCACAAGACCTCGCTGGCTTGCGGCCGGCCGGCACCCACCCGGGCCCGCGCCACGCCGGCGATGAGCGCCGTCGGGCTGTCCTCCCCGCTGACCTCTTGGATCTCTGCGATCGTACCGACCGCGGCGAAGCCGTCGTCGGTCCGCGGGATCAGAAGCAGCCGTCCCCCGGTGTCCTCGGCGGCGGCGACGGCACGGCGCGCTTCGTCGGATTCAATGCCGACGGTGATCACCATGTGGGGGAACACAACGCCGTTGCGCAGCGGTAGTACCGGCAGGGTCACTGTCGAGGTGTCGGCCATGAGGTCCTTTCTTCCCAGGACGGGGTGTAGCGCCTTCGGGGATCGATCTATTCCCGCTTTCTGCAGAAATCTGAGCGATTGAGACTCAGATTATAGGTTGTCTGGTGACTTACTCCGGGGCTTGGTAGCCTCGGTCCCATGGCAAGCGACCCCGTTGTGGCCCGTCGGGAGATGGCCGGACTGCTCAGGCGGGGCCGGCTGACGTCATTTGATCCAGGCTGGTTCCGCTATGGAGGCCGAGTGCTGACGCCCGCGGAGATCGTCGCCATTCTCCGGCCGCACCTCACCGCCGACCGCATCGCGCGGATCGACGCGGTGCTCGACGAGCGCACCTACAACCTGGCCGTGGTGGTGGACGGCATGGTCGACACCGGCAATGTCAGCGCCGTGATGCGCTCCGCCGACGCATTTGGCGTCCAACCCTTTCACGCAGTTGACCGAGCCGGCGGTTACAAGCACTCGAGACGAACCGCTCAGGGAGCGCGCAAATGGGTCGATCGGTGGGTGTGGCGGGAGGCTGCCGAGGCGATCGGGGCGCTGCGCCACCAGGGCTACCGCCTGGTCGTCGCAGATCTCGACCCGGGGGCGACGCCCGTGGCTGAGGCCGATCTCAGCGCTCGAACCGCGCTGATCTTCGGCAATGAGCTCAGCGGGGTCAGCGACGACTTCCGGGCCGCCTCCGATGAGGTCGTGGCCATCGGGATGTCCGGGTTCGCGCAGTCGCTCAACATCTCGGTAGCGGCCGCGATCTGCCTCTACGAGGCCCGCCGCTGCCGGCTGGAGCGGCTGGGCGCCCACGGCGACCTGGCCGCTTCCGATCGGGAACGGCTGCAAGCGGTGTTCACGATCAAATCGGTGCGCCACTATCGCCAGATCATCGAGCGGGCGCTCCAGGAGAGCGGACGGCTCACGGCCGAGCCACCGTCACCAAGTTGAGCTGCTGGGCAGTCCCCTCCGACAGCGTCACGTAGGACAGCTCCCCGGGAACGAAGCTCAACGCCTCGCCCTGGATCTCGTCGGGCGATGGTGCCAGACACGGCTCCGCCGCCAGCGTCGCCTCGTATCCGAGGTCGGTGCGCACCCACATCCAAACCTCGTTGTAGCCGCGCAGGGCTACCACGCTGCCATCGGTAGAGACGTCGGCTGCGGTGACCTGGCCGTTGTCGGCAAACTCGAACTCGGCGATCGGGGTCATGGGGATCGGCTCGACCGGTGCCGCCGGCGGGGCCGGAGCGCGATAGACCACGGCGCGCCCATCCTGCTGGCGCTTGGTTACCACGAAGATGTCCCCGGTGAGGGGGTCGACCCACATCGCCTCCGAGTCCTCCGGTTCGGCGGGGTAGCTGAGCCGGATCGTCGCCACGGCGGACAACGCTTGCGGCGCATCCGCCAGGTCGGGCTCGGGAAAGCGGAGCAGGCTGATGGTGGTGCGCAGCCGCAGGTTGTCGCCGATGTCGCCGATGTAGACATAGCTGATTCCAGGATCGGGCCCGGGACCGACCGCGATGTCCTCCCAGTCGAAGCCGAGGACTCCTTCGACGACGATCGCGGCCAACTCGCTGCCTTCGGCTCCCACCGCGTGCAGCAGCGACTCGTTGCCCGAGTCATTGACTACCCAGAAGGCGCCGTCGTTCATCCGGCTCGCCGCCAGGCCGGATGCTTCAACTACACCCTCACCGGCAACGGTGCCGAGCGCCTCGATGGCGGGGTCGTACAGATCACACACGGTCTCTCCCGGGGGGATCTCGGGCGCGGCGGGCACTCCCGGCGTCGTCGTGGTGGTCGATGTTGCGGCCGTCGTCACCGGCGCCAGCGATGTCAGCCGCGGTCCCGCAGTCGTTTCGAGGCGCGGCGCTCCGGCGGCACCGGGAGCCACACACGCCTGGCAGAGGGCGGCGACGGCTGTGAGCGCGATGGCAAGTCGCGGGGCTGCCTTGATCATCCCACGATGATGCCAGGTCGCGGCGGCAATGGAACGCTACTGCCCGGTTGCCGCGAGGAGGCGGAGCGCGATCGCTTCGGCAATGGTGCTGCGGCGCAGATCGTCGAGGTCCTGGCTCTCGTTGGGGCCGTGGGCGGCGCTGGTCGGGTCGCCGGCTCCGGTCAGCAGGATGGCGGCGTTCGGGAAGGTCTCGGCGAAGGCTGCCACGAAGGGGATGGAGCCGCCGGCACCGATCTCGACGACCTCTCTACCCCAGGCGGCGGCGAAAGCTCGCCGGTAAGCGTCGTACGTCGGCCCGGTGGTGTCGAGGTCGAAGGCGGCGCCGGCGCTGCCTGCCCTGACCGTCACCGCGGCTCCCCAGGGCGCGTTGGCCACGAGATGGGCGCTGAGCGCTTCCATGGCGGCGGCCGGGTCTTGACCGGGGGCCAGCCGGAGGCTCACCTTGGCCCGCGCCGCCGGGACCAGGGCGTTGATCGACTCTGCGACCCGGGGGGCGTCGATGGCGAGCACGGCGAGGGCCGGCTTTCTCCACAGCCGCTCGGTGATCGAGCCGGACCCGAGGAGGGCGACACCGTCGACGGCGCCCGCTTGCGCCCGGAGCTCGGACTCATCGAGATCGATCGGGGTGGAACCGCCCGAGACGAGCCCGGCAATCGCCACCTCGCCGGCCTCGTCGTGAAGCGTTGCCAGCAGCCGACTCAATGCCGTGAGAGCGTCGGGGATGGTGCCGCCGAACTGGCCGCTGTGGATGGCCGATGCCAGGGTGCGCACCTCGACGACGCAGTCGACCAGACCGCGCAGACTGACGGTGAGCGCCGGCTCTCCGACTCGCCAGTTACCGGAGTCGGCAATGACGATCGCGTCGGCAGCCAGCAGCTCGGTATAGGCGTTGAGGAAGTCGGCGAGGTGGGCCGACCCGATCTCCTCCTCCCCTTCGACGAACAGCTTCACTCCGACGGGGGGAGCCCCGCCGTGGGCCCGGATCGCCCCAAGGTGGACGACCACACCGGATTTGTCGTCGGAAGTGCCGCGGCCGTAGAGCCGGCCGGCGCGCTCTTCCGGCTCGAACGGGGGCGAGTCCCACAACTCGGGCGCTCCCGGAGGCTGGACGTCGTGGTGGGCGTACAGCATCACGGTCGGAGCGCCGGCGGGGGCGGCAATCTCGCCAAACACTGCGGGGTGGGCACCGTCGAGCTCGAGAAGCTGGACATTCTGGAGCCCTTCGGCCTCGAGCAGCTCTTTGACGGCTTCGGCCGAACGCCGCACCTCGGCAGCGTCGAAGCCGGGCGCACTGACGGAGGGGATTCTCACCAGCGACTCGAGATCGCTCCGTATCCTGTCGAAGTCGTCCGTCACTGCGGCGATGAGGTCTTCGTGCATGCCGCGAGGCTAGTGTCGGCGCGGCGGGCGTCCTCCTCGGCGCGGCCGCAGCCGGTATCCTCGATTCATGCTCGATCTGGTACCGGTTCCCCTGATCATCATCGCCATCGTCTCCAGCCTGCTCTTCACCGGTCTCCGGTTTTGGGCGCCCAAAGCCGCGGCGCGTCGATTGGAGCAACGCGGATCGATCATCGGGCCTGCGCTCACCCCTACGTACGAGGAGCAGGCCATGAGGCGGTCCGGTATGGAATTGCAGGATCTGGCGAGCAGAAAGCTCCACGACGACATGGTTGCCGAGGGGCTGGCGTTGAAGCGCCGGGGGCGCGCCGGGACTACTGAAGAGCGACTGCAAACGATTGGGCGCGCCATCGGCAAGCTCGAAGACGCGGTGGCCGCCCGGCCCCACAGCTACGAGTCCACCAAACTGCTCGCCGAGCTGTGCCTGGATCAGGCGCTGCTGATGGAGGGCGCGGCCGCGGTGGCGCCGCTGCAACGGGCGGCGCAGCTGTTCGAGGAGGCTGCGGGCCTGCGCCGCGGCGTCATCGACAATTACATCGGCCGCGGGTGGAGCTATTTGGAGATGACCCGGGTCGATCCCGAATGGGCGGGGACCTATGCCGTCAAGGCCGTCGCCGGTTTCGTGGCCGGATTCGAGCGGGTCAAGCAGAACGTGTGGCTGATGCGGGGCTGGGGCTTGGCGATCGACCGGTACGCCCGGTCGCCGGAACCGGACAACGCGCTGCTCGGAGCGCTCGAGGCCGATTACCGGGCCGCCCTTGGTGAGCACCGCGGCGGCAGCCACGACCTCTTCGATTGGTACTCCGGAGTCCGCAGGTCCGCCGAGCCGCTCTGGGTAGACGTGCCGCCCTTGCGGGATGTGTACTGATTTCGGCCGAAACAGGAGTCGACCGAGCGCTCGGCGACGCCTGATCCTGACGAGGTGACGCGACGTCCCCTCGAGGGTGTGGGCAATCCGGCCGGTGACGTGGTGGGTGCGGCGCCCGTTGGGGGGGCGATGACCTGGACAAGGCGTCTGGGTCGTTCGGTTGACGTCGGATCGGTTGTGGGCTCAGACCAACCCGGCTCCGCGTAGTCTTCAGGTGGAGCCTGTATGACCGATCTGCCTTACCTGTACGGAGAGCTCGCCCCCTGGTTTCCGCTGCTGACCGCGCCCGAGGAGTACGCCGAGGAAGCCGCGGTCTACCGGCGAATCCTGACCGCGGGAGATCGAGCAGCGCAGACCGTCCTCGAGTTGGGGAGCGGAGGCGGTAACAACGCATCGCACCTCAAGCGGCACTGCCGGCTGACGTTGGTCGACAAGTCGCCGGGCATGCTGGAGGTCAGCCGGGAGCTGAACCCGGAGTGCGACCATCACCTCGGCGACATGCGAACGGTCCGGCTCGGGGAGCAGTACGACGCCGTCTTCGTGCACGACGCGGTGGTCTATCTCACGACGGTCGACGATCTCCAGTCGACGATGCGGACCGCCTTCGAGCATTGCCGGCCGGGAGGCCTGGCTCTGTTCGTACCCGACCATCTCAAGGAGACCTTTCGGCCGGGAACCGGGCACGGCGGGCACGACGGGGAGGGGCGCAGCATGCGCTATCTGCAATGGTCTCGCGACCCTGATCCCTACGACACGACCTATGTTGTCGACTTCGCCTACCTCCTCTACGAAGACGACTCCGGCACATCGGTGCTGCATGACCGCCACCTGTGCGGCCTGTTCACGCAGGACGAGTGGTTGCGAACCCTGCGCGAGGTGGGCTTCGAAGCTCGTTACGAAGAGGCCACTCTTTCCGACGGAGAGGTCCTCAAGATGTTCGTGGGGGTCAAAGCCGGCTGAGTGCCTCAGATGCCCCGGGGCAGATCGGGGAGAGCCTCGTCTTCGGCTTCATAGTCGAACCGGTAGGCGGGCAAGGGGTGCACTCGGCCTCGGTGCCGCCGTCCCCACTAGCGTGGAGGGGTCGCTTAGTGAGGTGGAGTCTTGCATCAGAAGTTCGTCGATGTCCTGGGCTATCGGATGGCCTACCGGGAGATGGGGGAGGGTGGTCCCACGTTCGTCTTTCTCCACGGCAATCCGACTTCGAGCTATCTATGGCGGACGACCATGCCGCCGCTGGCCGCGCTGGGGCGGTGTATCGCCCCCGACCTGATCGGCATGGGCGCCTCGGACAAGCTGGAAGACAGCGGCCCGGGCAGCTATCGCTTCGTCGAGCACCGCCGCTTCCTCGATGCTTTCCTGGATGCAGTCGACGTCGGCGACGACCTGATTCTCGTGGTTCACGACTGGGGTTCGGCTCTGGGGTTCGATTGGGCGCACCGCCATCCGGATCGAGTCCGCGGAATCGCCTACATGGAGGCACTCGTCATGCCGGTCACGTGGGACGATTGGCCGGATGCCGCCCGCGGCATCTTTCAGGGGCTGCGCTCGGCGGCCGGCGAGGAGATGGTGATCCAGAAGAACGTCTTCGTGGAGCGCATCCTCCCGGCCTCGGTTCTCGACGGAATCTCCGATGAGGACATGGCGGTCTACCGCCAGCCGTACATCGAGCCCGGAGAGTCGCGACGGCCGACTCTCACCTGGCCGCGAGAGATCCCGATCGAGGGGGAGCCGGCCGACACCCATGAGATCGTCGCCGCGTACGCTGATTGGCTGGCGACCACCGAGATGCCGAAGCTCTTCGTCAACGCCGACCCCGGCTCGATCCTGATCGGATCCCAGCGGGACCGCTGCCGGACCTGGCCCAACCAGACCGAGGTGACGGTGCGGGGCAGCCACTTCGTTCAGGAGGATTCAGGGCCGGAGATCGCAGCCGCGATCGCGTCCTGGATGAGCGCCACCTAGGGGAAAGCCGGTCGGCGCGGCGATGCCTCCGAAGGAGAAGGCGGCGCTCCCGTCGAGCTGACGCGCCTGGTGATCGCCCGCCATGGCGAGACCGAGGGCAATGGTTCCGCGTGCACCAGGGTCACACCGATTCACCACCCCTCACTGCTGCCGGGCGCGCCCAGGCGGTGCAACTCGCAGAGGAGCTCCGGCGGCGATACCCGGAGGCGAGCGCCGTCTCCGGCAGCCCGCTCGGCCGGGCATTGTCCACCGCCGCGGCTGCTGCAGAACCGTTGGGGCTGTCGGTGGCGGTCGAGCCCGACCTGATCGAAGGTTCGGAGATTGGAGGGGCTCACCGGCGCCCAGTTCGATCGACTGGGATTCCGGGCGAAGGTCAAGGCCGATCCCGATTACACAGCGCCCGGGGGCGAATCGTTGCGGGAATGTGGTTGGCGGGCGGCCGGTGTATTCGAGCGACTGCCCCGGCGGGATCGGAGCGCCACCGTGATCGTGGTCACCAATCGTTAGGTCCGGCGGACTTCTCCAGCAGGCGCTTCAACCGCTTGTAGTCGCCGCCGACGGATCGCTTGACCAGGGCGGGCAACAGGGGTGCCGCCAAGCGGAAGAGGCCGCCGGCATCGCCGCGCACGTCTGCCGAGATCAGACATCCGGTACCGGCGGGAGCAACGCTGCGTGTCACGGTGATGGGGAACGTCCCCTCGACGGTGTCGATCGTCACCCGCCGTCCCGGATCCAGCTCGACGACCTCGAAGACTGATCGCACATCCCGACCGAGGAAGCGGGCGTGTTGCACGTAGCGGGATCCTACGGCCAGCGGTGGCTCGGTCAGCCAGCGGGCCGATTTCATGCCGCGCTGCCACTCGGGGTTGCGGGAGAAGTCGGCAATGACCCCCCACGCCACCGCCGCGGGTACCGCGGCGGCAACCGATGACGAGACTGCGATGGTGCTCATGGTCTCGGCCATGCTACGCCGTGGGCTAGTCACCGTCCTCGAGGCCCTCGGAAATGTGGCGGGTCTGAGGTAAAATGTTGCTACTTGCTGCCCGGCGGTGAGAGGAGAACGTGAGATGGGCGGTCGCCACCCTTCAGGCGGCGTCAGGCGCCGGAAGGCCGGGCCGAGGG
>JBFISZ010000012.1:0-25593 GCA_041608315.1 Acidimicrobiia bacterium
ACCTCGAGGCGCGGCTGTGGAACGACGTCTTCGTATTCGCCCAGGAGCACCTCAACCTCCCGATCGGGACAATCAAGGCCACGGTGCTGATCGAGACGATCCTGGCGGCGTTCGAGATGGACGAGATCCTCTACGAGCTACGCGACCACAGCGCCGGGCTCAACGCCGGGCGCTGGGACTACATCTTCTCGATCATCAAGAAGTTCCGGAACCACCCGGACATGGTGCTTCCCGACCGGGCGGCGGTGACGATGACGGTGCCCTTCATGGCGGCATACACCTCGCTAATGGTGAAGACCTGCCATCGCCGCGGTGCTCATGGGATGGGCGGCATGGCTGCTTTCATCCCCAACCGACGCGATCCCGAGGTCACCGAGAACGCCCTGGCCAAAGTGCGCGCCGACAAGGAGCGGGAGGCGCAGATCGGCCACGACGGCACTTGGGTGGCCCATCCCGACCTCGTGCCGCTGGCCCTCGAGGTGTTCACGGACGCCCTCGGAGACGCCCCCAACCAAATCGACCGGCAGCGCGACGATGTCGCAGTCGGCGCGACCGACCTCCTCGATGTCACCGTCGCGGACGCCGCCATCACCGAGGCCGGGGTTCGCCAGAACGTCGACGTAGGGATCCAGTACATGGCCGCCTGGCTCGGCGGCAACGGAGCCGTCGCGATCTACAACCTGATGGAGGACGCCGCCACGGCCGAGATCTCCCGTTCCCAGATCTGGCAGTGGATCCACCTCGGAGCCACCACGGCGAGCGGCCACAAGGTGGACCGCAACCTCGTGAACGAGATCGCCGATGAGGAGATGGAGCGACTCCGCAACGAGCTCGGTGAGGAAGCGTTCGCGGCCGGCCACTTCGAAATGGCCCGCACCCTCTTCGACAAGGTCGCCCTGAGCGACGAATTCGTAGAATTCTTGACCCTTCCCGGATACGAGGTCCTGCCCGGCGGGGGATCGCAGGTCGAGGAAGAGCCGACCCGGTAAACGAAAGCCACGCGCCGCGTGAAGAAGCGGCGTCAGGGAGACACCATGACACAGGAACCAACCAAGCAAGAGCGAGTTGCAGCCATCCAGGCCGATTGGGAAACCAACCCGCGCTGGAACGGTATTACACGCAATTACACCGCTGAGGACGTTGTGCGACTGCAAGGCTCGTTCGTCGTAGAGCAAACCCTGGCGAGGCGGGGTGCGGAGCGCCTCTGGGAGCTCCTCGAGACGAGAGATCGAGTCCGATCCCTCGGTGCCATGACCGGAGGCCAGGCGGTGCAGATGGTCAAGGCCGGCCTCGAGGCCATCTATCTGTCGGGATGGCAGGTGGCCGGGGACGCCAACCTCGCCGAGCAGGTATATCCCGACCAGTCGCTCTACCCCGTCAACTCGGCCCCCTCCCTGGTGCGCCGCATCAACAACGCTTTGCAGCGCGGCGATCAGATCGAGTTCAGCGAGGGAGCCCCACCACGCAATTGGATGGTCCCAATCGTCGCCGACGCCGAAGCCGGCTTTGGCGGTGCCCTCAATGCGTTCGAGCTGACCAAGAGCTTCATCGCGGCCGGCGCCGCCGGGGTCCACTTCGAGGACCAGCTCGCCTCCGAGAAGAAGTGCGGGCACATGGGCGGCAAGGTGCTCGTGCCGACCTCCCAACACATCAGGACGCTCACTGCCGCCCGGCTGGCGGCAGATGTCATGGGTGTGCCCACCCTCGTGGTCGCCCGCACCGACTCGCTGGCGGCAACGCTGCTGACAACGGATGTCGACGAGCGCGATCGCCGCTTCGTCACCGGTGAGCGCACCGCAGAGGGCTTCTACAACGTCACCAACGGGATGGAGTCAGCCGTCGCCCGCGGCCTGGCGTACGCCCCATATTGCGATCTCATCTGGTGTGAGACGAGCACTCCCAACCTGGATGAGGCAGCCGAGTTCGCCGATGCGATCCACGCCGAGCATCCGGGCAAGATGCTCGCCTACAACTGCTCGCCTTCCTTCAACTGGCGCAAGCATCTCGACGACGCCACGATCGCCAAGTTCCAGAAGGAGCTCGGCGCTATGGGCTACCGGTTCCAGTTCATCACCCTCGCCGGCTTCCACGCGATCAACGCGACCATGTTCGAGCTGGCGAAGGGATACGCCGAGCGCGACATGACCGCCTACGTCGAGCTGCAAACCGCCGAGTTCGCGATGGAGGACGCCGGCTACTCAGCCACTCGTCACCAACGCGAAGTCGGCGCCGGCTACTTCGACGACGTTTCGACCGTCATCAGCGGCGGTCTGTCTTCCACGCTGGCGCTCGACGGCTCGACGGAAGAAGAGCAGTTCTGAGACCCTCGCTCGCACAAAGCGCCAACCTGCAGTTCGTGAAGCTCCGCATCACCAACTCCGTATAGCGAGCGGCCTTGGGCGGAGCCGATCTGCCACGGATCGCCCCCGGGTCCACGCTTGCTAGTTGTTTCCAGAGTGCTATGGGCATGCTACGACGAGACGGGTAGCTTGCTGTCGTATTGAGTTTCATCGCCCCAACCGAACAGCCGTCTCCGAGCGACGGCAAACTGCCCCGCAGCCTGGGTCTGCTAGGCGTTCTCACCTTGTCGATCGGGGCCATGATCGGCTCCGGGATCTTCGTTCTCCCGAGCTTGGCTTTCGAGATTGCGGGCCCCGCAGTGATGCTGGCCTATGTGATCGCCGGCATCGTCGTGTTGCCCGCCGTCTTCTCGAAGGCGGAAATGGCGACGGCGATGCCCGCTGCCGGAGGAACCTATCTATATATCGATCGCGCCATGGGGCCATTGCTGGGGACCATTGCGGGGTTTGGCGTGTGGTTTTCGCTCACTTTCAAGGCGGCGTTCGCCCTGGTCGGCCTCAGCGCCTACCTCTCGCTTTTCGTCACCGCCGATGCCCGCCTGGTCGGCCTGCTCATCACTGCGGGCCTCATCGGGCTCAACCTAGTGGGAGTGAGGCAATCGACCGCTTTTCAGAGCGCCCTCGTCGCTGCGGTCATCGCGGTCATGACCGGTTTCATCGTGACGGGCGCCCCGAGTGTGGATCTCGAGGCGTTGACGCCTTTCGCCACCAACGGCACCAAGGGACTGCTCTCGGCTGCGGCCGTCGTGTTCGTCTCCTACGCCGGCGTCACGAAGATCGCATCGATCGCCGAGGAGGTTCGCGATCCTCACCGCGCCATTCCGCGCGGCATGTTCCTGTCCATCGGTCTGATGCTCATTCTCTACCCGGCCGTCGTCGGAATCATGGTCGGAGTCACGCCGGCGGCTGATCTCGCCGGCACTACGACACCGGTCGCCACCGCAGCCCGCCAATTCCTGGGCGACTTCGGGGAGGTCGCCATCGCGATAACGGCAGTCATTGCCCTCGTCTCGATGGGAAACGCCGGGATCGTCGCTTCGGCCCGCTACCCCTTCGCGATGAGTCGCAACCAGCTGGCTCCCGCTTTCCTGCGCACGATCGGGCGCCGCTCCGGTGCCCCAACCGGCGCCATCATCGCAACCGGGACGGTCGTCGCCGCGCTCGTTGCTTTCGTGCCCATCCTGGAGCTCGCCAAGCTGGCGTCCGCGTTCCAGCTGATCGTCTTCGCATTCGTCAATCTGGCCCTCATCGCCTTCCGGGAGAGCCGGCTGGATTGGTACCACCCGACCTTCCGGTCACCCGCCTACCCCTACGTGCAGATATTCGGAATCCTGGCCAGCCTCGGACTGCTGACCCAGATCGGCTTGATCCCATCGATCGGCGCCGCCGCTCTCATCGTCGCCGGGTTCCTGTGGTATCGCGGCTTTGGGCAAGCCCAGGCTTCACGCGAGTCGGCGGCACGCGATGCACTCCGCAACCGGGCACAGGATCGCTACGTGAGCGAAGCGGCGGCCGCGATCGACGGCGCCGGGCTCGGCCATATCCTCGTTGTGCTGCGGCGTCCCGCCCGGCTGGAGCGCCAGCAGAACCTGATCAGGTTGGCAACCCACCTGCTGGCGGTGCCCGGCGGGCACCTCCATGTCATGCACTTCGACGATCGGCTGGCCGTTCCCGTCCCCTCGGACGAGGAAATCGCCGCCGGTGCCGCCCGCGGCGTCGAGATAACCGTCGAGCACGACCCGGACGGGAACCGCCGCGGAGCCGTTCATCTCTACGCGGAGCGCAACCAGGTCGACCTGGTTCTCGCCGATCTCCCCCAGGAGGTGCCGGCCACCCGGCATATCATTCGTGATTGGCGCTGGCTCCGTGATCATCTCCCCAGCGACTCGGCATTCCTGCGCAACCGGCACCTCACCCAGATCCGCAACATCGTCGTCATGGGGACGGGAGGGCCGTACGACCCGCTGAAGCTCAACATCGCCGAGCGCATCGCTCGCGAGGAAGGCGCCAGCCTCCGGCTCATCCACGTCGCCCAGGCGACCGCCTCGGATGAGCAGATGGCCGCCATCGATGAGTACCACAAGCGATTGATGCTCGTGCTCGGCGTGCCCGTGGAATCGCAGGTCGAGGCCGCCGAGAACCTCCTCGGCACTCTCACCCGGCTGTCGCGCGGCGCCAATCTGGTCCTGCTGGGGGCGCCGTCGCATCGTTTCCATCTGGCCACCGACCTCGCCGACCGCATCGCCGAGCGGATGGATTGCCCGGCCATGCTGATACACACGCCGGTCATCGAGAGCATGTCCTTCCGGCGCCGGCTGATCGAGAGATTCATTTCGTAGCCGGGTGCCTCAGCCGGCGGCGAACCGCCCCGGCATCTCGACGACGGTGCCGCCTCGTTCCGCAGCTTCGAGGAGGCCGAGAGCAGCCAGCACGACCTCGAGATGCCGCGCGGGCTGCCCTACCGGGCCGATCGGCCGCCCGAACGGATGGTGGGTGATGAGGGTGCGGGGCAGACTCATCTCCTCGGCGACGAATCGGAATGCCGCCACGTAGACGGCAACAGTCGGTATCCCGGATTCCTCGACGCCCCGCGCGACGTGCCCGACCGACACGTGGCACACCGGTCATACGGGCACCAGCAGTAGCACGTCGATCGCAGCCTCGTGGAGCATCTCGATCCAACCCGGCAACGCGTGCTTGCGCAGACGGCCCTGCGAGGCCGCACCCGGAAACGAATACAGCGGATCGGCTACAGCGCCGATATGTCCCACCGCCTGCGCCGCCAGCAAGGCATCGCGGGGGAAGGTGACGTTGAAGTCCTTCACGGCGCTGCGAATGTCGTAGCCCCCGTGACGGACCCGCAGATCGGCAGGATCGAAGTCCCTCGGGATCTTCGACAAGACAGGTGTCTCGCGGAGGAACTCACCGATCCGATCTACGGCCTCGAGCTGCGTCATGTCCTCCACCCCGAACGGCTCGGGATCGTCGCCGGCGACGAAGTGGCCCGACGACGCCATCAAGCCGACCCGGCTGGCCTCCAACGGCTTGGTCGGAAGCGCCCAGGGCGCATCGTGGTAGACGTACTTTCGGGGCGAACCGGCTTCCGGCGCATAAGCGGCGACCTGCCAACGGATCACGAGATCATGCAATTCGTCGACCTCTCCTGTATCGAACGAGGTGCCGACCGCTTCGAGAATCTGCCGAATCGCCTCGGCTGCCCGGTCGGGAGCAAGCCGCTTCAAGAACTTGAACGACAGGTCGTTGCGGCTCCCGTATGAGAACGAGTCCTTGAACTCTTCGAGGCTTTCGCTCATGGCTTCCTCGGACGGGCGTGCACCATGATGCAGGCGTCGATGGTGTAGTCGAAGCCGTGCGATTCGACATACTCACGAACCGCAGTGGACGACGAACCGGGCTGCAGCCACACGACGTTGTATCCAAGCGTCTTGGCCTCGGCGAGCACGGCAAGGGACACCTGGGGGGGAACGACGAAATTGACGATGGTTGGGGCCGCCGGGAGATCCGCCAGAGTTGCATACGCCGGGTCGCCGTCCACGGTGTCGCGTCGTGGGTTGACCGGGTAGACGACGAAGCCTTTGCCTTTGAGATCGCGGTAGATCACGGATCCGTACTTGCCCGGGTCATCATTGGCACCGACGACGGCGATCGTCGCGCCCGGATCTTGAAGAGCTGCTGATACCGGGTTCATGTCCTCAACTCCATAATCGGCCTGCGGCGACGCTAGCCGCCCGGACGCCGCAGCACGGTGACCACGGTTCGCCCGAGAATCGCGATGTCGCCCCGCAACGATCGCGAGGCCGCGTACTGAGCATCGAGCGCCGATCGTTCGCTCAGGCTGATCTCGTCGCGGCCCGACACTTGAGCCAGCCCGGTGACCCCCGGCTTGATGCTGAATCGGGGGTGGTCGAGGCCGATCAGCTCGGCCTCGGCCGGGACCAATGGTCGCGGCCCGACCAAGGACATGGAGCCACGGATCACGTTCCACAGGTTGGGCAACTCATCGAGGGACGTGGCCCGCAGGAACCTCCCAACCCGAGTAACGCGGGGGTCATCATCGATCTTGAGAGCACTTTCCCCCGACGCAGTCCGGGCTGCGGCGAGCCGGCGCAAATGATCGACGAAGACCTCCTCGCCGCCGTCTGCCCGCATCGTGCGCAGCTTGAGCATGGCGAAGTGCCGGCCGCCGCGACCGACGCGCTCCTGGCGGAAGAAGGCCGGGCCGCGCGAGTCGAGCTTCACCAACGCGGTAACGAGCAGCAACAACGGCATCAGCACCACCAGCAGCGCAATTGCCCCCCCGATGTCCAACGAGCGCTTGGCCAGTTCGTAGCCCCGCCTCTGGGACCCGGCAACGGCCACCGTCCCCGCGACGAGTGCCGCCAGTGCCAGGGCCTCGCCGAACAGGAATGACACCGCCACTCGCTCCAGCGGATCACCGCCCGCCAGCCACAAGGCCGTCACGGCACCGGCGATGCCGACGAGCCACGCCGCCGCCAGCCGGTAGGGCTGGCCGCGGGCCACCAGGATCTGCCCCACGAACAGACCGGCCCCGGCAAAGACGACGCCGGCCGCCACCAGGGCGGCAACCCAGCTCGATGGTCGGAAGTCTCCGCCGAAGAAGAGCCCGACGAGCCACGGGCCGATCAACCAGCCGACTATCGACCCGGCACCGGCGAGCAGCGCCGCCGCAATCCCTATCCCGCGACCCCAGGCGCGGAGCTCCTGGCGCGCTCCCCTGGCCGCCATCTCGGTGAACGGCGGCAGGATCCGTGCCAGCAGGTTGTACCCGAACGTGAGAGGGGCTCGCAGCAGGGTGAACGTGCCAAATGCCACGCTGACCATGGCCTCACTTCCCCTCAGAGCGGCCACCAACAGCGGGCCCGCCAGCAACAGCACCTGAGAAACCGCCGACGACAGAACCAGTCCGAACAACAGTCCCTGCTCCCGCAGCGTCGCGGCCTCCTTGGGGGCTAGCGTCGCTCGCTCGACCACGACCGGCCGGAAAGGTCTCCACAGGAATATCACGAGGGGGCCGACGATCAGCCCGAGCGCGAAACCCGTTGCCGTGGGCCGAACCGCCAGTATCACGGCGGCCACTGCGAGCCGGAGGAGCGATGCCCCCCCACTCGACATCCCGTACGCCCGAAAGCGGCGCCATCCCGCCAAGTGGCCCCGCCCGAGAACGAATACCGTATGAGCCGCGATCGTCGCCGCGATGAAGGCCACGAAGCGCATATCGCCTCGCAACAACGTCTCCACACCGACCCAGGCATACCCGACCGAAACAGCCGCCGCGGCCGCCACCAGCACCCAGACGCGCCCCGGAACGCCGGCGGCAGTACGGTCGAGAGTCAGCCGGCGTACCACCAGCTGCTCGACCGGAAGCAGGATCACTATGAATACGAGGAAGTGGATCGTGAGCAGGACGGAAACCGGGGCAAACGCCTCGGCCCCCAGCGACTGGCCCCCGAGAAACTGGTAGACATAGGCGCCGATCCCGGCAACCAGACTGCCGGCGACGATGAAGCCCGTCCCGTCCTCGGTGAGACGGGCGAATCTGGTCCGCGCCGAATCGGCCTCACCCTGGAGGCGGGCCTCTCCGGATCCGTCTCCGAACGGCCGCGTTGTTTCGTCCGGAACGTCTCGGGGCATATCGATCGGGGGAGTGTAATTCCCGCCGGCCGGTGGGTGAGCTCACTGATGGCCGGGGACTCGAGAGCTGTATCGCTGATAGTACGTGTCGGCGGGATTCTCGACCATCGTGTCCCGCAGATCGATGGTGACCGCCGCCAGGTCGACGTCGTCCTGATCGAGCGGATCGACCCAGTCGGCGGGGGTGGGTTCTGGGCTCTTCACTTCTTCGGAGCCGGCCAGAGGGCCGACGGAAGCTCGGGCGCGGTACTTGCTGCCGGGGGCCGGCGACGGGTCGGATTGCCCGGTCCCGGACACCGCGCCTTCACCCGGATCGGCAGGGGCCGCCGGCGGCGGCTGCGGGGCCACAAAGAACCGTCCCTTGCCGCCGCCTGGAGTGTTTGCCGAGCGATGGCTGCCCGGATTGATTCGTTTGGTCGGTCGCATCGCTTCCCCCAACCCGCGTTGCCCGGACATCGTAGCCAACCGACGGCGTGAAGGGAACGGCGCGGGCACGTCAACTGTGATTGCGCACACTGACTAGTGCCCGCGGATAGCTGAAGAATGGCCCACAGCCCGGCCGTCGACTTCCCGATAGATCTGTATGAAGAAGAAGGGCGGACTCGAACCCTATCGAGTGAAGCGCGGGCTGGTCGCCACCACGGTAGCGGGAGCAACCGGCATGATGCTTGTCGCCTTTGCGATGGCGTTCTCCAATGCGGCGTCGGCGCGTGAGATCGCAGTGAGCTCCCAGGAGCTGCAGTGGGCCAATGCCGCGGCCGGAACGGCTGCCGTCAGTCGGGCTGCAGTCAACCAGGCTTTGGTGTTTGCCGTCGACCATCGATTGACGGTCGCTTCGGCCGAGGCGGCCAATCAAGCAAGGGCGGAGGCCCACGCCAGCCTCGATGCCCTCGCCAGCTACGTCGAATCGGCTCCCGACAAGAACCGCACGGAGGTTGCCGATATCGAACAAGCGATCGCGTTGGGACGCACGGCACTCGCTCAGATGGAGCGAGGCGACATCCGCGATGCCGACGCCACGCTGACCCGTGACTTCGAACCGGCCTATGGGCGAGCCGCCGAGTCGCTCCACCGCCAACAACAGATCCAGGCCGCCCGCATCGATCGCGCCGCCTCGAGTGCCGGGCGTACCGAGAACATCACTCGGCTGATTGTGACGCTTCTCATTCCCGGCGCCGCCATCATCATTCACCAGCTCATCATCCGCCGCCAGTACCGGGAGCGCGAGGTTCATATGGAAGCTCAGCTCGAGGCCGAGCGGGAGCTGAACCGGTCGAAGGACGAGTTCATCGCGGGCATTTCTCACGAACTGCGCACCCCCCTGACCAGCATCTACGGCTTCAGCGATTATTTGCTGGAGAGAGGCTTGATCGACCCCACGGAGTCGCTCGAGCTCATCGAGATGATCAACAACGATTCTGCCGAACTGTCGCGTATGGTCGATGACCTCCTGGCGGCAGCCCGGATCGACGCCGACGCACTGAGCTATGAGATCAAGCCGCTCGAGTTGAAGAGCGAGGTGGAGCATCTCGTCGACCAGTACCGTCGGGCCGGATCGCGGATCGAGGTCGTCGGGGCCCGCACGATCGGCTTGGCCGACCGTTCCCGGCTCCGCCAGATTCTGCGCAACCTGATCTCGAACGCCGAGCGGCACGGAGGCGACCTGATCGAGGTCGATGTCGCGGTAACCGACGGCAGGGCGGCAATCCGTGTGCTCGACGACGGCGACGGCGTGAGTCCCGGCATGGAAACGAGGTTGTTCTCTCGATTCGTCCACGATGGAAGCGCGACGCTGCTTTCCGGGAGCATCGGGCTCGGCTTGGCCATCGCCCGGCAAATGGCCCGCGACATGGGCGGCGACATCACGTACGAACGGGCCCTGGGGATGACGCTCTTCTCAGTGCTCTTGCCCCTGGCACCGCCCGATGCCCTCCCCGACCGGCGCCCCGAAGTCCCGGAAGCGCAGGTCTACTCCCCGCAGCGAGGCGTCACCGATGCACCTCCCGCCGACGATGAGGAGTCGAGCCGGATGGTCGTGATGTTCGAATGAGGCGGCGGCTCGGTATCGCAGGTATGGCGGTCGGCGCATGGGTGCTGACGCTCGTAGTCATCGCTCCGGGCACCCCCGCCCTGGCGGCCCCGACTGCTCGAGCCGCCCAAGTCGAATACTCCTTCAAAGACAACTTCTCCTCGAACCAGTACAACGGGAACAGCGGCACCGACGCATACGATGGGCCGTGGTGGGAGTCGCTCGACTGGGGTGGGTCGAACAAGGGAGCCGTCACCGTCGTCGAGGACGGAGACTGCCCCCGCTCCAGCTGCGCCAGCATCGGCGGGGAGACGGAGTTCTGGGGCACCGGTCTCGCTCGCCGGGCCGATATCGAAGAGGCGGCGACCGCCACCCTCAAATTCAAGTACCGGATGGCGCTCGACGAGCCTGCTACCGGTCGACTCGAGGTTGCCGTGTTCGATGGCTGGAACTGGACGACCCTCGACTCGTTCGACCTCGCCGCAGAGGAGGATGACGTCGTCCACACGAAGTCGTACGACGTGCTCGCCCACGCGTCGCGGTTCTTCACGGTCGGGTTCTTCGCGTACGGCGAGTGGAACGGCGCCGTATTCATCGATGACGTCAAGGTGTTTGGCCTCTGGGAGGACGCCTCCACGACCATCACCGATCCGCCGACCTCGTCAACTACGACGACCGTCGCGCCGACCACCACCACATCGACCGTGCCCTCCTCCACAACCACGACCACCGCGCCTCCGGCAACGACGACGACAACGGTGGCACCCCCGACCACGACCAGCCGCCCCCCAACCGTGACGACAAGGCCGCCGACCACAGAGCCCCCGGCGACAGCCCCGCCGCCGACGACGCTGCTGCCGACGACGACCACGACGACCCGACCCCCGTCCACCGAACTGCCGCTCACGAACGATGAGCGGTACAAAGACAAAGGCGACCTGGCCTTCTTCGCATTCGATGATGGGCTGGCAACGACGCCCGGCGATTTGGCGACAATGCCCGGCGAATTCGAGCTGCCGAAACCGGGTCCGGTGACTCAGATCATGGCATCGGTGACCGTCACCGCGGTCACGATCCGGTCTCACCTGCTGTCGGCGATTGCCCTCGGACTGTTGATCGCCGCCGCTGCGGTGATCGGCCTCGGACGCCGCGGAGAGAGCCGGTAGCCGGTCAACCGACGTCGAGGACGATCTTGCCCATGGCCCGCCGGGCGCTCATGACCTCGCATGCCTGCGCGAACTGGTCCAGCGAGTAGGTCGCCGTCACCCGAGGGCGGATTTCGCCCCGGCTCACCATCGCCAGCAGCTCGCAGTAGTTGGCGGCGTTTCCCGCCGGGTCGTGTTCGACCCAGCTCCCCCAATACACACCCACGATGCTCAGGCCCTTGAGGAGGGGCAGGTTGAGCCTTATCGAAGGTATGTCCCCGGCCGCGAAACCGATGACGAGGTACCGGCCGCCCCACGCCAGTGAGCGCAACGCCGGCTCGGCCAAGGAGCCGCCGACCGGGTCATAGACCACGTCGGGCCCGGCGCCGTCTGTGAGGGCGCGCACAGCCTCCTTCAGGTCGTTAGAGGTGTAGTTGATTCCGTCGCTCGCGCCCAGTGACCTGGCGAACTCGATCTTCTCGTCAGATCCGGCGGCGGCAATCACGCGCGCCCCCAGCACCGCACCGAGCTCGACCGCCGCCGCCCCCACGCCCCCGGCCGCTCCGAGAACGAGGAGCGTCTCCCCGGGGCGCAGCTGAGCCCGCTGCCGCAGGGCGTAGTAGGAGGTGGCATAGGTGAGGGTGAACCCGGCGGCCTCGGCGAAGCTCAGCTCCGGCGCCTTCGGCAGCACCCTCGCCGCCGGCAGCTGCACCATCTCGGCAAAGGCGCCGCTGACGCTGAGGAAAGCCACTTCGTCCCCGACCTGGACGGCGTCGACGCCGGCACCGGTTGCCGCCACGATGCCCGATCCCTCGGCACCGGGAACGAACGGCAGATCGGGTTGGACTTGGTAGTCCCCCTGGATCATGAGGAGATCCGGAAAGTTGAGGGCAGCTGCTCGGACATCCACGACGACCTCGCCGGGCCCAGCAACCGGATCGGGCAGATCCACGACACGATGTGCTGCCGGGGGGCCCAGCTTCTCGACGAGAAGAGCGCGCACTAGCGGACCGCCGCACTATCGCTCGGGGCGGCTCCGCAAGTGACCACTAGGCGACCTCAAAGAGCCCGGCGGCGCCCATCCCGCCACCGACGCACATCGTCACCACGACGTAGCGCACGCCGCGGCGCCGCCCCTCGATCAGGGCATGGCCCACCATTCGAGCGCCCGACATCCCGTAGGGGTGGCCGATCGATATCGAGCCGCCGTCCACGTTGTAGATCTCGTTGTCGATCCCGAGCTTGTCGCGACAGTAGAGCGCTTGAACGGCAAAGGCCTCGTTCAACTCCCAGAGCCCGATGTCGCCGACGTCCAGCCCGGCTCTGTCGAGCAACTTGGGGATGGCGTACACGGGACCGATGCCCATCTCGTCGGGAGACACCCCGGCGACCGCCATTCCCCGGTAGTAGCCGAGCGGTTCGATGTTGCGTTGCGCCGCGGCGGCGGCCTCCATCACGACTGTGGCGGCGGCTCCGTCCGACAGCTGGCTGGCGTTACCGGCGGTGATCGTCCCGCCGTCGAAGACGGGCTTCAAGCCGGCGAGGCCTTCGCGAGTCGTCCCGGGGCGGTTACCCTCGTCCTGGGTCAGCGTGACCTCCACGAAAGTCATCTCCCCCGAGTCTTTGTCCTCGAGCGCCTTGGTGGCGGTGACCGGAACGATCTCGGCATCGAGCCGACCCGCCTCTTGTGCCGCTGCGGTGCGCCGCTGGCTCTGCAGGGCGTACTCATCCTGCTGCTCGCGGCTGATGGCGTACCTCTCGGCCACCACCTCTGCGGTTTTGAGCATCGGCATATAGGCATCCGGGTGGGTCGTCAGCAGCTGTGGATCCGACGAGCGATGGAGGTTGTAATGCTCGTTCTGCACGAGGCTGATGGATTCGACACCACCGGCCACAACAACCGGTGCCTTGTCGACGATCACCTGTTTGGCCGCGGTCGCGACCGCCATCAGGCCCGAGGAACACTGCCGGTCCATCGTCATGCCGCTCACCTCCACCGGCAGACCGGCCGCCAGAGCCGCCAGGCGCCCGATGTTGTAGCCGGTCGTGCCCTGAGGCATGGCACAACCCATGATCACGTCGTCGACTTCTCCGGGCTCGATTCCCGCCTTGGCGACGGCAGCCGTGATTGCGTGCGCCGCCAGCGTCGGGCCCTCCAGGTTGTTGAAGGCGCCGCGATATGCCCGGCCGATCGGGGTCCGGGCGGCCGAGACGATGACTGCTTCTCTCATTTGGTTTCTCCTAGGGATGTGATCTGCAGGCTCAGCCACCGCGCGACCAGGGCCGGCGTGTCCTCACCCCGAATCTCTACCGTCACGTCGTATTCCACGAGGAACTGCCCGGGGTCGCGCTCGATGACGTCGGCGATGGTGACGTGAGCGCGCACTTCCGAACCCACTCGAACCGGGGCGAGGAACCGGATCTTGTTGAAGCCGTAGTTGAGGCCCATCACGAGGTTGTCCGGCGGCGTCACCAGCTGCAACGTGAGATGAACCAGCAAGGAGAGCGTGAGAAAACCGTGGGCGATGGTGCCGCCCAGCGGGCTCGCCGCGGCCGCGGCCTCGTCAACATGGATGAACTGATGGTCGATCGTGACGTCGGCGAAGTCGTTGACCCGCTGCTGATCGATGAGAAACCAGTCGCTGTACCCGAGGTCGGTGCCGGTCCGGCTGAGGAAATCCGTGCTCTCCATGGCTCTCGCTTCACTCCTTCTCTCAGGCCGGCCGTCCGGCATCGATACGACGGATGCCGCCGCTGCCGGCAACATAGGCGACGGCGGCGATACCGACGAATAGGCCGGTCGCGAGCACACCGGGAATCGCGTGCAGCTCGGCATCGAACGCCGCCGCGTCGCGTATCGGCCCGACCTCCAGATCGACGATGTAGTTGCCGTTGTCCGTTACGAACGGTGCCCCATCGGCGGTGCGCAGTTGCGGGTGGCCCAGCCGCGCCAGCGTCGCCGTCGTGATGGCGATACCGAACCTGGCGACTTCGAGCGGGATATCGAACGTCGTGCCGAGGGCCTCCACGAGCTTCGAATCATCCGAGATGACCACAAAGCGGGCTGCCGCCGCAGCGATGACCTTCTCGCGCAACAGGGCCCCACCACCGCCCTTGGTGAGGGCCAGGTCCGGGGCTATCTCGTCGGCCCCGTCGATCCCCAAGTCGATGGGGGCGGCGCCGGGCTCGATGAGTGGGATCCCCACCGCCCGGGCCAGATCGTCGGTCGCCGTCGACGTGGGAACCCCGACGACGCGATCGAGACGTCCGGAGGCGAGCCGCTCGCCGATCTCACGGACCGCATGGGCCGCCGTCGAGCCGGTACCGAGACCGACGACCATTCCCGAGGCGACCTCATCTACTGCGGCGATCGCCGCCGCCGCCTTCATCGCATTTCGTTCCATGGCGCCTCCGGTTGTGGCGCGCATGTTGGCATGCCACGGCACGTCCACAAAAGCCCACCCGCTACGCCAGCAGCGTCGGGGCCGCCGCCGAGTACACCGCGCCGAGGTAGTCGAGGACCCGGTCCGCAGCGCTCTCCTCACCGGCCACCGCGTCGTAGTAGAGCAGCGATCCCTGCCAGTCTTCGGAGTGCCACTCGGCACCCGACGGAAGCTCCACCCCGAGAAGGGCGTCGCCCTCGAAGGGCCACGGGTTGGCGTACAGATATGGCCGCCCCCCCGGGTAGAACCCGAAATTGCATTGGGCGGGGAGCTTCTGCAGCTCTCCGTGCTCCTCGTATTCTTCGATCCGGGTCCCAAACCACTCGAAAGCCAGATCGAAGCCGTGGGGCCACAACTGGAGCGGGCCGACGCTGTCGCCGAGGCGATCCCGATGGATGGCGAGAACGTCGTGAATCGCGGTCAATATCTCAAAGAAGGCGGCGGCCGCAACCGGGTCGTATGGTCGCGGCTCGTCGGACTCGAACTTGTCTCTGGCGTAATCGCCGGTCAATCCCAATTCCGCCACGGCTGCGATGACGGCGTCACCCATCTGCGTGCCGGTGAGGCCGTCGCCGATGGCGATGGCCCGGCGCGTCTCCCCGTTGGCCTCGACCACGACCTCATGGGTTGCGAGATCGAGGCGCAGCCCGAAAGTGCCGCCGCCGGGCAGCGCCATCGGGTCGGTTTCGAGGCCACGCTCGGTGACGTTGAGAGAAACGTGCCACCACTGGGGGTGCGGTTCGGCATGAATGCGGGGAATCACGCCAATGGCGTGGGCGTACTGATGAAGCGTGGCCCGGGTTGACTCGAGGTTCTCCGGCATTGTGGCCAAGACGTGGGTCGGCACGATTCCTCCAACTAGTTCGACGTGTCCGGTACAGCACTCCGTCCCCTTGCGGCATTCCGCGAAAGCACGGGAATGCGACAAATCGGCTCCTACAGTGGTGGCGACGGCAGGTTCCGCGACCTGCCCGAGAAGAGTTGAGATGGACTTCAGCAAGCTCAGCGCCAGCCAGCAGATCACCGTCGGAGCCGGCGCCGCGATGCTCCTCGTCAGTTTCATGCCGTGGTATGGCGTCAGCGGCGCTACCGGATTCAGTGCCTGGCGATCGGGCCTGGCGGGGCCGCTCGCCGTAGCGGCTCTGGTGGCGGCGGCAGTGATCCTCATGATGGAGGCGATGGATCGAGCTCCGGTCGACTCGCCGGCGGCGATCGCCCTCTACCTCACGGCAGCCGGGCTCGCATTCGTGATATGGCGGCTGCTGTTCACCGAGAACCAGCCGCGCCGGATTGGGCTGTTCCTGGCCTTGATAGCTGCCGGCGTCGCCTGCGGGGCGGCTTACCAAAACCATCGGGACAACAGCTAGACCGGGGCCTTCCCCGCAGGCCCGGAGCCGCCCAACGCCTCCGCTCGAAACGGCCCCATGGCGAGCACCTCGCCGGTCAGCCGCGCCCGTTCGGCGGCAAACGCCAGGATGTGGCTTTCGAGGCTCTCGGCGGCCGACGTCAGTGGCCGGCTCGAGGTTGCCACCGCGCCGAGGAAGGCGCGGATCACCCCGCCGTCGCCGCCACCGTGGGCACCTTCGGGAGCTCTCATCTCGACGGGCTCGACCCGCCCGGTGGCGTGATCGATCACCTCGATGGAAGGATCGCGGCCGAATCGACCGCGCAATGTGGCTCGAGAGCCGTCGTAGCGCATCGTTCGAGAGTCGTCTCCGGAGTGCCCGTGCATGACCAGGACGACCGAAGTCCCCGACTCCAGGACCATGGCGACCACCTGGTGATCGACGACATCGGAGCCTGCCGAGTACACACAACGCCCCCACGGCCCGGCATCGAGCGCGTGCCGCCGGCCGGCCGGGCTCAAGTCGTCGGTGATGACATGAACCGGCCACCCGGTCCATCCCGGGTCGAGGTAGCGGCGCGCATCGAAAGGACAGGACGCAACCGGACAGGGGTCGGTACAGCGGGCCGTTGCCGACGGAGGCGCTTTGTCCGGACGGAAGTGCAGCAGCGACCCCACCGCAGCCATTCGAGCAACGGGCGACGGGAGATTCCAGCCGAGGATATCGAAGTCGTGGCAGCACTTCTGGACGATCATTGGCGTCGCTTCAGCCGCCCGGGCCCAATTGCCCCTGACGAAGCTGTGTGCCATGTGGAAGGCCGAGACGTTCTCGCGATGGCTGACCGTGACGATGTCACCGAGCCGGCCGGAAGCGATGACCTCGTGCAGCGCCGTGAAGAAAGGGGTATAGCGCAAGACATGGGCGACGGCCAAGGTCCGACCGGTGGCCTCGGCGGTACGCACCAAGTCGACCGAATCGGCCAATGTGGCCGCCATCGGCTTCTCGAGGAGCACGGCGTAGCCGGCGCGGAGCGCGCCGGCGGCAGCTTCGTGATGGTGGCGGTCGGGGGTGGCGACAATCGCGATGTCGGCGAGCTGGCCGGCCGCCAGCCACGAGGCCACATCAGCGAAGCGGCGGGCACCGCTGTGGACCGCTGCGAAGCGATCGCGCCGCTGCGGGTCGGGATCGACGACCGCCACGAAGCGCAACTCGTCGGGGTGGGCCGCCCCATGGCCCCCAAAGACGTGAAAGCCCCG
The DNA here is from genome assembly GCA_041608315.1 of Acidimicrobiia bacterium. Taxonomy (GTDB): domain Bacteria; phylum Actinomycetota; class Acidimicrobiia; order Spongiisociales; family UBA5794; genus JAHEJX01. The sequence goes on from JBFISZ010000012.1 coordinate 17,253, forward strand.
CTGGCCGGCACCGATCATTGCGGCGGTTATGACCATTTTCTGATCGTACCGTCGCCGGGGGAGGTGATAGCGTCGCCTCGTGACCCAGGCGGCAGCCCTCCACGAATCCCGATACGGGATCGCCCCCTCTCTAGTCGTGAGCTCACCGGGGCGGATCAACCTGATCGGCGAGCACACCGATTACTGCGGGCTTCCCGTGCTGCCGATGGCGATCCGGGAGAGCATCCAGATCGCGGCCAGCGAGGCCCCCCAGCCCGGCCTGACGGCCGTTTCGAGCCTCGACGGCGCGGTTGTGTCCAGTGACTCTGCCGCCCCGCGCCGGGGCTGGGCCAAGTACGTGTTGGCCGTTCACGACGAGGTCGGGCCGCTGGCACCGGATCGAGGAGCGCAGCTGGCGATCGACGGCAATCTTCCGGCGACGGGCGGCCTCAGCTCCTCCTCGGCGCTCACTGTCGGCTGCCTCCTCACTCTCAGCGAGTTGTGGGGCCTGGCCCTCCCTCCCCAAGAAGTGGTTGCCAGATCGATCGCCGCCGAACGGGCGGCCGCCATCGCCGGCGGGGCCATGGACCAGACGGTGATCATGTTCGCCCGGCCCGGCCACGCCTTGAGAATCGACTTCGACCCGCCGGCGCACCAGCCAATCGCAGTGCCGCCGGACTTCATCTGGGTCGCCGGCTACTCGGGGACGCCGGCGGCCAAGGGTGAATCTGCTGCCGTCGCCTACAACTCGCTCGTGCTCGCCGCCCGGGCCGCGGCGGCGGTGCTGGCCGCCCGGCTCGGTCGCGCGGCCGGTACCCCACCGCTGTTGTCGCGAGTTCGCGACGCCTCTCCCGAGAACACCGCGGCGCTGGCGACGATGAAGGTCGCCGCGGCGGCGGCCCTCACCGGGGGGGACACCCTCGGACTGCCGCCGGATCGAACCCTGGATCTGCGGGCGGCCGCCGACCACGTCCTTTCCGAGGCGGCCCGGGTCGACGCGGCGCAGCGGGCTCTGCAAACGGCTGACAGAGACACGCTGGGACGGCTGATGGACGAGTCGCACGCCAGCCTGCAGCGCTACGGGGCGAGCACGGGCTCGCTCGACGCTCTGGTAGCGGCGGCGCGCGAGGCGGCAGCCGCCGGAGCGCGATTGACCGGCGCCGGATTCGGCGGCTGGGCGATCGCCCTCACGTCGGCCGAGACGAAGGAGGCGGTCCGGACTGCCATGGAAGCGGCTTGCGGCGGACCCACCTTCGTCGCGTACCCGGGTGGAGGAGCGCTGTGGTCGTTGCGCGGGCGGTAGTCCTCGCCGCCGGGCGGGGCGAACGGCTCGGACCGGTTACTGCCCGCACACCGAAACCGCTCGTCGCCGTGGGCGGAGCGCCGCTGATCGACCACATCGTGGCCGCGATCGCAGCCGTCGGGATCCGATCTCTCGTGGTGGTGACGGGATACCTCGCATCGGCCGTCGAGCACCATCTCGCCGCTCGATCGCCGCTCCCGGTCGTTTTCATCCGCCAGAACGAGCAAGACGGCACTGCAGGGGCGCTGCGACTGGCGCAACACGCGATCGGATACGAGCCGTTCCTGCTGAGCTGGGGCGACATTGCCACCGAACCCTCCCACTTCCGGGACGTGGCGGCCGCGTGGCGTCCGGAGCTGGCCGCGGCGGTGGGCGTCAACGAGGTTGACGACGTCAGCAGGCTGTCGGCGGTCGTGTTCGGCGATGACAGGAGGATCACCTCGATGGTCGAGAAACCGTCCGGCGAACCACCGAGCCACTGGAACAGCTCGGGGCTGATGATCCTCGGTCCCCAAATCTGGGGCCCCCTCGAGCAGGTGGCCTACTCCGACCGCGGCGAGCTGGAAGTCCCGGATGCGATCGGCCGGCTGATAGCGGACGGCGAACTGCTCGAGGCGGTACCGTTGACCGGCCGATGGTTCGACATCGGAACGACGGAAAGCCTGGAGGCGGCCCGGAAGGCGTTTCGACAATGATCCGACGCACCCTGGAGTGGCCGAGGGCCGGACATTCCGTTACAAATGCCCTCCGCGAAATCCCAGAGGACTGAGAAGACAGATGACCGATCCTTTCCATGCGGCCCGGTCCCATCCCTTCGCTTCGCGCGCCTCATTTGCAGGAGTGCCGGCCCGGCCGCTCGATGATCTCGGCGACGCCGGCGTTGTCATCCTCGGAGCGCCCCTCGACTGGGGGACGACTCATCGCGCCGGGACGCGTATGGGCCCCAGAGCCATCCGGGAAACGGACTATCTCGGAGCCCACGGATCCCGGCCCCACCTCCCGACGGGCATCGACCCCCTCCAGGTACTCGAGGTGGTCGACACCGGCGACCTGGATCTACCGATCGGCTATCTCGAAGAGTCGGTCGACATCATCAGCGATGCCGTCGAGACGATCGCCCGCGGCGGCGCGGTACCGATGATCCTGGGCGGGGATCACACCATCACCTGGCCGAACGCCCGGGCGGTGGCGGCGGTGCACGGCGATATCGCCCTGATCCACTTCGACGCTCACGCCGACACCGCCGCCACGGCGGCGGGTGGCACGCTCCTCGGTCACGGCACCCCGATGCGCCGCTTGATCGAGTCCGGCGCCATCCCTGGGCACCGGTTCGTCCAGATCGGCCTGCGCGGCTACTGGCCCGATCCCGCCACCGTCGCCTGGATGGAAGAGCAGCGGATGCGGACATATCTCATGAGCGAGATCGTGAAGCGAGGCCTCGACCCGGTCGTCGACGATGCGGTCGCCTACGCGGCCGCGGGGGCCGACGCGGTGTTCCTTTCGGTCGATATCGACGTCGTCGATCCCGCCATGGCGCCGGGCACGGGGACGCCGGAGCCGGGCGGGCTCACATCACGAGAGCTTCTCGATACCCTGCGGCGTCTCGGCCGTGAGCTCAACGTGGTCGGGGCGGACATCGTCGAGGTCTCGCCACCGTACGACGGGCCGGGCGAGATCACCGCGTTCCTGGCCAACCGGTGCGTGCTGGAGATCCTCAATGGGATGGCGGAGCGCAAGCTCGCCTGATTCGTTCCCGCTCATCGAGCTCGACTGCCGGAGCCGGTGGCGATGGCTGGAACGCATCGCCCTGTCATTCGGCTGGTACCCGATCAGGAGCCGACGGCCCCAACCAACTCCGCGTTTGCCGGCGCCGCTGCGAGGCGGGTACGCCACGACGCATGCGCGGCAACTCGGGCCAGGTAGGCGGCCCGGGCCCGTTTCCCGGGCGATGTCTCGTCGGCGGCGGCGGTGCCGTCATACAGGGTGCCGAAAAACGCTCGTAGCGACATCAGAGCCTCCGAGCGAATCTGGGAGACGCGGGCCTGAGTGACGCCGAGGTCATTGGCAACGTCCTGAAGCGGCTCACCATCGAGGTAGTAGCGTTCGATGACATCTCGGTGGACGCCAACCAGATTCGCCACCGCGACGCGGAGCGTACCGAGCAGCTCGCGCGCCTCCAGGGCAGCCTCGGGGGAGCCCGCCGGCTCATTCGACACTATCGAGTCGCGCAGGTGGGGCCCGTCGTCGGTCCAGTCGTGATCCAGGTGAAGGAGCATCGAAGACGCCGACCGGGCTCGGATCCTGTCGAGCTCGTCCCCGGAGATGCCCATGGCCGCGGCCAGCCGGGCCCGCTTCACCTCGCGCCCGGTGCCGTCGCGGAGGTCGTCTCTGGCTTGTTCCAGCTGGCGCGCCTTACGACGCACCGAGCGTGACGCCCAATCGCGAGTCCTGGTCGAGTCGATGATGGCGCCGCGGACGCGGGTTGCCGCGTAACGCTCGAACGGGACCCCGGCCTCGGGATCGAACCGCCGTGCCGCCTCTACGAGCCCCAGTGCCCCGGCATTCCAGAGCTCTTCACGGTCCACGTGCCGGGGAAACCGGGATGACACCCGGGCCACTGCCCGGCCGACGAGGTCGAGGTGGGCCACTACGAGATCGTTGGTAGCTCCGGTCTTTCCTGTGTGCTCTGCCACCCGCCGGCCTCAGCTTTCTCGTTGCGCAACCCCCCTCGGTCGCGTCACCCTGGAAGCATCGACCAGGCGGGTGTCTAGTCTTGATGTCCATTCCCGATATAGTCACTCTTGGTGGCCGAAAGCGGCCATTCTCCGCGACCACCAGTGAGCTCTGGGGAGACTTGCCCTTATCCATCCGGGGCAGCGGCCGACAGTCGCGAGGGACGAGCGTGCTCGAGTACGCCGCGTGACCTACAGATTGGCCGTGAGAATGCTGATAGACACCGCAGCAGGTCGAGATCGGTTCGCCGCCCTCGCCGGCGTCCTCAGTCGGGAGCGCACCGCGCTGGACCGGCTCGCGTTCAAGGTGGCAACGGCAGAGCTGCTCGCCGCGTCCGGCGAAGGCAGGTTCCTGGCGATGATCGTTGATGAGGTTGACGACATCGCCGACGAGCTCGGCACGATGGAAATCGTGCGGGCGATGATCGTTTCCGAACTGTGCGCCGTCGTCGGCAAGCCCGATGCAGGAGACATCTCGTTGTCCCATCTGATAGCTCACGCGCCGCCCGATGTGGGTGGGGCATTGACCCGGCTGAGAGCCGAACTGCTCGAGCTGACCGACGACCTCGCCGCTGCCGCCACCCGCGGTAGCGCGGCGGCCCACATCCGGCGAGCCGCGATCAGGGCCGCGCTCAACAGGATCGAGCCGGCGACAACCAGCACCAAGAACTAGGCCACCAATGACGCGGCCGGATGTCGGCTCCAGGCGGTCATCGCAAGAAGTCGCGTAACGAGGTTTGGCCGCTCCTGGTGAACGCGCCGAGGGCCGCGGAGTAGCCGACCTCCTGCAACTTCATCGCGAGCGCCGCCTCAGCCGAGTCGACGGCGGCGCCGCTGCCGGGCCGGGCTGCGCCGGAGTCACCGTCCTCGCCGCCGGGGGACGTGGCGATTGCAGCACGGGCTTTCGCCGCGAGGGCGGTGAGCGTTGCGAGCATGTCCTCCATCGAGCCTTGCAGTTCCGCCCTACCCGAATTGCTGCCCGCTGATTGGTCTGCCGGGAGGGCCGCCGCGAGATCGTCCAAGATGGCGCCTACCGCGCCGATATCGGCAAAGCCGAGCGCGGCGAACCCCCGATCGTGGTCCACGAACTCCATGTGCAGCTCGCGGGGTACCCGGTGCGCGATGTAGTCCAGGGTCAGCACTTGCGGATCCACATCCCAATCGGCGGCGATCTTCCAGATCAGGGCTTGCCGGTCGATCTCGGCTCTTCGCGCCTCGGTCACAACCCGCGCCAGCTCGGCGACGGCGGGATCCGCGAAGCGATGGGCGGCAGCCACCACGAGCTCGGCCGACACCAGCTTGAACAACAGGAACTCGAGCAGGCGCCGCTCATACCAGAGCATGTCCGCCAACCGAGCCAGATGAGGAGATGGGGGCCGGGATCTCATCATGCTTCCTGTCGGTCGACCCGACCGGTGGATAAGTGCTTTCAACTTGCGGGACGCATCGCCTCCACGGTCCCTCGTAGGACCCCCTAGCCGGCGAGAATCGCGTCGACGGCGGCATCTGCCGTAGCCGTCAGCCGCTGGCGACTCCATTGGTCCGGCGTTTCGACGATTGACACGAAGGCCCCCTGGGCCACCAGCACCAGCATGTCGGCCGCCACGTCCGGGTCACGATGGCCGCATTCGGCGACCAGCTTCGAGAAGAGTGCCCGAATGGCGGTGGTCGATTCGATGAGATGGCGCTCCACCTCGGCATCGCGTTGCGGGACCGCGAGCACCGCAACCCAGAACTGGGACCGCAGCAGCTCGTCTTCGTCCCAATCGACCGCCGACCTCATGGCGTTGCGCAACGCGGCCTCCGCATCGTCGGCGACGAGCTCCGACTCGAGCTCCTCGAGCCAGAGGGACTCGATGTGCTGCAGCGCGTTGACCAGCAACGCAGTACGCGTCGGTAGGTAGTTGGTGATGGTCGTTGTCGAGGCGTCGAGCTCGGCGGCAACCGACCGGATCGTCACTCCCTGCAAACCGCCCCGAACGGCAACACGCACCGTCGCCTCGGCAATAGCGGCGCGCCGCTGCGCGAGGTCGACCTGAATCGGCACTAGCCGAGGGCCTCGGTCAGTGCTTCCTCGAAGACCTGGAGCGTGGTCGCCACGTCTTCGTCGCTGTGGGCCGCAGACAGGAACCATGGCTCCAGAGCGTCGGGGGACGGCATGACGCCGCGCTGGATCATTCCCATGACCAGGTTCTCGTACAGCTCTTCATCGTGGCCGGTGGCGCCTCGATAGTCGATCGGCCGCTCGTCCCCGAAGTAGAAGCTGAACATGGCCGGGCGGCCCTGGACGGAGCTGCCCACCCCCTTGGCGGCAAGGATCTTGGCCGTGCCGTCCATCAGCGCAGTGCCGACCCGTTCGAGTTGTGCCATCGGCTCGCCGGTCAGCAGCCGTTCGATCGTGGCTTGGGCCGCCGCGGTGGACACGGCATTGCCGGAGTAGGTGCCCGCCTGGACGATACCCCCCCGATCCCAACCGCCGAGGACCGGTCCCCGGCCGGCAATTGCCGCCACCGGAAGCCCGTTGCCCATTGCCTTGGCGAACGTAGCGACATCGGGAGTGACGCCGTAGGTCTCGGCCGCTCCCCCGACGGCGATGCGGAAGCCGGTCTTGACCTCATCGAAGACGAGGACCGCCCCGTGCCGGGTGCACAGCTCGCGCAGCGCTTCGAGGAAGCCGGGCTCCGGTTCGATCGCCATCGAGTTGCCGAGCATCGGCTCGACGAACAGCGCGGCGATTCTGGCGCCCTCCTGGGCAAACAGGCGCTCCACCGCGTCTAGGTCATTGAAGGGAAGGGTGCGGACCAGCCCGCCGATCGGCCGCGGCATGCCCGAGCTCATGACCACGGGCACCGGGCTGAACGGTGAGCCGAGCGCATCGGCGTCGTGACCCGGCGTCGAGAACATGACGTAATCGTGGGCGCCGTGGTAAGTCCCTTCGAACTTCACGATGATGTCGCGTCCGGTGAAACCGCGGGCCAGCCGGGTCGCATGCATCGTCGCCTCGGTGCCGGTGTTGGTGAAACGGAGGCGCTCCACCCAGGGCACGGCTCGCTTGATGGCCTCGGCGGCCAGGACCTCTTGCTCCTGAGTGAAGGCGAAGGTCGTCCCGTTGGCGACCGCCCGGCTCACGGCCTCGGTGACGTGCTCGTCGGCGTGACCGAGGATCACCGGGCCAAAGCCGAGGTGATAGTCGATGTACCGTTTGCCGTCGGCGTCGTAGACGTATGCGCCCTTGCCTCCGGTGAGAACGATGGTGTCGTCATCGCCCCAATAGCGCCAGCCACTCGACACGCCCTTCACCAGAGCCGCGAGTGCCCGATCGAAGAGCTCGGCGGTCTTAGGTCCTTGGATGCTCATCTGGCTATCTCCTTCATTGGCGTGTCTCGCGATCAGATCTTCACGATCCGCCACAGCCAGTCGGCGGTGGCGGCGGCTTTCCCGCGGCGGTCCTCCACCACGTCGGCCCGCTTCATGACTTGCAGCGCGCCGTTGATCCCCAGCCAGCGGAACGGTTCGGGCTCCCACTTGCGCACGTGATGGTTGACCCAGGGGAAACGGGTCAGGCGAGTCTCCTTGCCACGGATCAGGTCGGCCAGCGTGCGTCCGGCCAGGTTGGCGACGGCGACCCCGGACCCGACATAGCCGCCTGCCCAGGCCAGACCGGTCTCGCGGTCGAGACCCGCCGTCGGAATCCAGTTGCGCGTCACCCCGAGGACCCCACCCCAGCGGTGGGTGATCGCCGTGTTCTCCAGCTGGGGAAAGATCTTCAGCAAACCGGCACGCACCATGGTGAAAGCTTCTACTTCGAATTCGGCGTTACGCCGCACGCGCGACCCGTAGTCGTAGGGTGCTCCCCGGCCGCCGAAGGCGATGCGCCCGCCGGCGGTCCGCTGACCGTAGGTGACCAGGTGGCGTAGATCCCCGAACGTCTCCATATCGGCCAGACCTATCTCGTCCCATAGGGGTTCGCTGAGCGGCTCGGTGGCGATCATCAGCGAGTACAGCGGAGCCAGGCGGCGCTTGTGCCCGGGCAGCTCCGCCGTGTAGCCCTCGGTGGCCCGCACTATGACCGGCGCCTTGACTCGGCCGCCGGCTGTGATCGCAACTCCCGGTTCTATCGCCATGACCGGCGTGTTCTCGTAGATCCGTACTCCCCAGTCCTCCACGAGGTCGGCGAGGCCGTGAGCCAGTTTCGCCGGCTGGATCGATGCTGCCTTTGGCGACAGCATCCCGCCGAGCACGTCGGCGGCGCGCCCGATCTCGAGGGTCTGGGCCGCCGACAGAATCCTCAGATCGTCTTCGGTCCAGCCGTAGTGATGAGCCGTCG
>JBFISZ010000013.1:0-24163 GCA_041608315.1 Acidimicrobiia bacterium
GAACTTCGGAGCTGCTCGGGAAAGGTCGATCACGCTCATGTCATCGCTCATGGTCAGGAACGCCTCTGTGCTCGCCACCATGGACGACTCGTCCACGGAGATCGTCGATGGGGGGTTGTTCGCCGTCGACGGGATGATTCGACAGGTGGGGGCCACAGATTCGCTGCCCGTCGAGGCGGACGTTGTGCTCGACCTGACGGGCCACGTCGTGATTCCCGGGTTGATCAACACCCACCACCACCTCTACCAGACGATGACCCGAGCGCTCCCGGACGCCCAGGATGCCGGCCTGTTCGACTGGTTGAAGACCCTCTATCCGATCTGGGCCCGGCTGACGCCGGAGCACATCGCGGCCTCGACCCGGACCGGTCTGGCGGAGCTGGCGCTCAGCGGGTGCACGACGGTCGCCGATCATCTGTATCTCTTTCCCAACGGTTCACGCCTCGACGACGAGATCGAGGCCGCCGCCGACATCGGATTGCGGCTTCATGCGTCTCGGGGCTCGATGAGCCGGGGTGAGAGCGACGGGGGCTTGCCACCGGACAGCGTTGTGCAGGACGAGGCGACCATCCTCGAGGACACCGCCCGGGTCGCCGCCGCCTACCACGATCCCGTGCCGGGCTCGATGGTCAGGGTCGTCGTTGCCCCCTGCTCACCGTTTTCGGTGAGCACCGAGTTGATGGCGCAATCGGCCGAACTGGCTCGCGACCTCGGGCTCCACCTGCACACCCACCTCGCCGAGACCATCGACGAGGAGGACTACTGCCGCGACGTGTACGGCAGGCGGCCCCTCGAACTTGTCGTCGATCTCGGCTGGGAAGGCCCCGACGTGTGGTTTGCCCACTCGATCTTCATTGACGACGACGAGATCGCCGCCATGGGCCGCTCCAAGACGGGCATGGCGCACTGCCCGAGCTCCAACATGCGGCTCGCCTCGGGAATCGCCCCCGTGCGCCGCTACCTGGCGGCCGGTGTTACCGTTGGCCTGGGTGTCGACGGATCGGCATCCAATGACGGCAATCACATGCTCGGCGAGGCCCGTCAGGCCATGCTGCTGGCCCGCCTCGACGCAGCTCCCGCGATCAGCGGCGGTCCCCTCCTCACCGCCCGGGAGGCGCTGCGAATCGCCACCAGGGGAGGGGCTGCCGTCCTCGGCCGTGACGACCTGGGGTCGCTGGAGCCCGGCAATATGGCCGACTTCTGCGCGGTGTCGCTGGATCGCCTGGAATACGCCGGCGCCCAGGCCGATCCGGTGGCCGCGTTGCTGTTCGCCGCCCCCACCCGGGTCGACTACACCTATGTTCACGGCCGCCCCGTCGTCCACAAAGGCGAACTCGTCACGGCAGACGTCGCGGAGCTGGTTGCCAACCAAAACCGCCTGGCGGCCGATCTCGTGCGGTGACCACGTGCGTATTCCGTACTTCGTATTCCGTACTTCGTATTCCGTACTACGTATTCCGTACTACGTATCCTGTGAAGTCGTTGCGATGCGCCCTCGATCCCCGGTGATGTTTGTCTCTCCGGGAGCGCCGACTCCCAGAATACGTAATACGTAATACGATCGCTGCTGCGATTTCCCCCCGTCGTCAGTGTTGGTCTACAATCATGTCCGCACCCCGCGCGATGCGGGGTATCTCTTGTGTCCACGTCGGCGACCCGCCTATGGGGTTTCGACAAGAAGGCTCCCAATGAAGGCAAAGCTGCAGAAGACGTTCACGCCCAAGCCGGCGGATATCAAGCGTGAGTGGTTCGTCGTCGACGCCACCGACCAGACGCTGGGTCGGCTGGCCTCCGACGTGGCGATCATCCTGCGGGGCAAGCACAAGCCGACATATGCTCCCCACGTCGACGGTGGCGACTTCGTGGTGATCATCAATGCCGAGAAGGTCGCAGTGACCGGCAACAAGGCGGAGCAGAAGGTCTATCACCGCCACTCCGGATACCCGGGCGGCCTCAAGGAGCTCTCCTTCGCCCAGATGCGGGAGCGCTACCCGGAACGGATCATTGAGAGCGCCGTCCGCGGCATGATTCCCAAGAACAGGCTGGGCCGCCGGGTGCTCACCAAGCTGAAGGTCTATGCCGGGAGCGAGCACCCGCACGGTGCCCAGAAGCCTCAGCCCCTCGAGATAGGAAAGAAGGTCGAAGCCTGATGCCCAAGCCGCTCGTGCAATCGACCGGACGTCGCAAGAGCTCAATCGCCCGAGTGCGTCTCTACGAGGGGACCGGCTCGTTCACGCTCAACGACCGTTCCCTCGAATCGTATTTCCCGCAGCCGGCGCTGCGGATGCGTGTCATCGGGCCGATCAAGGCTGCCGACGCTGAGGGCCGCTACGACGTTCACGCCCAGCTCGAAGGTGGCGGGTTCACCGGCCAGAGCGATGCCTTGCGCCTCGGCATCGCCCGAGCATTGGTCGAACTCGACCCGGAGCTGCGCCCCGTTCTCAAGAAGGAAGGGATGCTCACCCGGGATTCGCGCCGGGTCGAGCGCAAGAAGTACGGCCTACGCAAGGCGCGCCGCGCCCCGCAGTTCACCAAGCGGTGAGTGCGGCACCTCGGCCCGGGGTAGCTGCGATGGTTGATCGGACACTCTTCGGCACCGACGGCGTACGCGGCCGCGCCAACTCCGACCTGACTCCGGAGATAGCGTTCAATCTGGCGGCAGCCGCCGGCGAAGGCGGCGACGGCCCGGTCGTGATCGGGCGGGACACCCGGCGTTCGGGGCCGATGCTGGCGGCCGCCTTGCAGGCCGGGTTCAACTCCGTAGGAGTCGACACAGTCGATCTGGGGATCATCCCGGTGGGCGCCGTATCCCGGCTCACCCGCGACACCGGGTCCATGTACGGCGTCATGATCAGCGCCTCCCACAACCCCGCCGAGGACAACGGCATCAAGTTCTTCGGGCGGGACGGGTCCAAGCTGTCGGACGAGCGGGAGGCCGCCCTCGAGAAGAGGTTCCACCTCGGGGGGCCATGGCAGCGACCGGACGGCGCCCTGGTCGGCATGCACGCCACCATGACCGACGCCCTGGACCGGTACATCGACTACCTGATGGGGATGCGCCAGTACTCGCTGCGCGGCATCGAACTCGTTCTCGACTGCGCCCACGGCGCCGCCTTCCGCGCCGCCCCCCGATTGTTCGAGGCCGCCGGAGCGGGGGTGGAGGTGATCCACGCCGAGCCCGACGGCATGAACATCAACGAGGCCAGCGGAGCCACCGACGTCGCCGGCCTCGCCGCCACGACCAAGGGGAGAGTTGGGTTCGCCTTTGACGGTGACGCCGACCGGCTCATTGCGGTCGACGAAGACGGCCGGACCGTCAATGGAGACGTGCTGCTCGCCATCCTGGCGAACTACCTCAAGGAGCAGGGCAAGCTCAAGAAGAACCTCGTGGTCGCCACGGTGATGTCGAATCTCGGTTTCCACAAGGCGATGAGGCAGATCGGCGTGTCTGTGGTCCAGACTGCCGTCGGCGATCGCTACGTGCTAGAAGAGATGCGAGCGTCACGAGCCGTGCTGGGCGGCGAGCAGTCCGGTCACATCATCCTGGAAGACCGAGCCACGGGCGACGGGGTCCGCTCGGCGCATCGAGTCGCCGAGGTGCTTGCCGCCACCGGCCGGGAGCTGCGTGAGTTGCGCACGATCATGACGGAATTCCCCCAAGTGCTGGTCAACGTCGCCGTGCGCGATCGGGATCAACTGCCGAAGGCCGCGGTCGTCTGGTCGGCCGTCAAAGCTGCCGAAGAGCGCCTTGGCGACCGGGGTCGGATTCTCGTTCGGGCCTCGGGAACCGAGTCGCTGGTGCGGGTGATGGCCGAGGCCGAGACGCAGTCGATGGCCGAGGACGTGGTCGGCGATCTGGCCAAGCTGGTCGAGGCGACCCTCAGCTGAGCCGTGGCTTGGCTTGTTCCGATTGCCGAGTACCCTTGGCCCGACAACTGAAGATGCGATCGGAACACCTGAAGCACCAGCCCTCACTGCTGTGAGGTGACGAGGAAGAGGGATGTTCGATTTGTCGGTGGGTGCCCTCTCGGCCGTCCACGGCCGTGACGAGATGAGTCAAAACCCGGGAGCGATCTCGGCGACAGAGCCGTCTCGATGTGGAGCAAGCCGCGCTTAGATCAAAGCGTCGCCTGCGAACCTCCGATCGCCGGGCTAGAGGAGGTTTCGCGCGTGTGCGGAATCATGGGCTACGTCGGCCCCAACCAAGCCGCGCCCGTCCTATTGGACGGACTGCGGCGTCTGGAGTATCGGGGATACGACTCGGCGGGTATCGCGGTGCTCGGGTCGACGATCGAGGTGCGCAAAGCCGAAGGCAAGGTCGGCAAGCTGATCGAGCGGACCGAGGCTTCGCCGCTCGTGGGTTCGGTTGGGATCGGCCACACCCGGTGGGCGACGCACGGCGTTCCCAGCGACCTCAATGCCCATCCCCACAGCGACCCGAGCGGAGCCTTCGTCGTAGTGCACAACGGCATCATCGAGAACTTCTACGATCTGCGCGATCGGCTGATTGCCACCGGTCATGAGTTCGTCTCAGAGACCGACACCGAGATCCTCGCCCACCTGGTCGCGGACGCGTACGAAGGTGATCTGGCGGGGGCGGTGCGTGCCGCCGTGAGCCAGGCCGAGGGGGCGTACGCGCTCGTGGTCATGACGGTGCACGAGCCGGGCAAGATCGTGGCGGTGCGGCGCATCAGCCCGCTCGTGGTTGGGCTCGGTGACGGGGAGACGTTCCTGGCCTCCGACATTCCGGCGGTGCTCCACCGCACCCGTGACTTCCTGATCGTCGAGGACGGAGAGTTGGTCATAGTCGACAGCGACGGCGCAACCATCGAGACGATCGAAGGGGCCCGGGTCGACCGGGCCCGGTTGCATGTCGACTGGGACTCTGAGATGGCCGAGAAGGGCGGCTATGACCATTTCATGCTCAAGGAGATCCATGAGCAGCCCGCCGTCGTCACCGAGACGCTCGCCGGCCGGCTCGAGGAGGACGGCTCCGCCTGGCTCGACAACGTCCACTTCGATGATGAATTCGCTCGCAATCTGTCTCGGATCTGGATCACTGCTTGTGGCACCGCGTACAACGCCGGAATGGTTGGCTCGGAGGTCTTTCGCCGGCTGCTACGGATGCCCACGTCGGTCGAGTACGCCCATGAGATGCGCTACGCCGATCCCCTGGTCGCTGCAGGTGATCTCGTCATCGCCATCAGCCAATCGGGAGAGACGGCCGATACCCTGGCCGCCGCCCGGCTCGCCAAGGAGCGGGGAGCCCGGCTGTTGGCCCTCACGAACGTCGTCGGGTCGACGCTGGCCCGCGAGGCGGACGACATCCTCTACACCCGTGCCGGGCCTGAGATATCGGTGGCTTCCACAAAGGCATACATGGCCATGTTGATCGGCCAGTACCTGCTGGCGCTGCGGATCGGGGCCGCCCGCGGGTTGGCCGACTCCGAGCTCGCCTCGCGCGTTATCCATGGTCTCCATGTCCTGCCCGCCGCCCTCGACGAGCTGTTGCATCGCGAAGACGAGGCGGCCGAAGCCGCCAAGGGCATCGCCGACGCCGACGACGTGTACTTCATCGGCCGCGGCCTCGACTACGCAGTTGCCGTCGAGGGGTCGTTGAAGCTGAAGGAGATCTCTTACGTCCATTCCGAGGCCATGCCCGCCGGAGAGCTGAAACACGGCACGCTGGCCCTGATCACCGAAGGGATCCCCGTGGTTGTTGTTCTCACGCAACAAGAGCTCTACGACAAGACCGTCTCGGCGATCCAGGAGGTCAAAGCGCGCGGCGGCAAGATCATTGCGGTGGCTTACGACGACGACACTCACATCGAGCGCTTCGCGGATACCGTATTGCGCATCCCGCGCAACGACGACTTGCTGGGCCCGGTGGGTGCCGTGGTGCCGCTGCAATTGCTGGCTTATCACGTCGCCAAGATCCGGGGCAACGACATCGATCAACCGCGCAACCTGGCCAAGAGCGTCACCGTGGAGTAGCTCGCACAGTGCGACGACTCAGCCGGGGGAGTGGGCCGTCGGGCCGAGGGCTGGGGCGGCCGCGGCGATCGCCACTCAGTGGCGGACATGGGCCGTGCCCGGGTAGGTTCGCGGCATGACGATCGGGCCGCTGGCTGGCTTGGACTTCTCGTCGTGGGACGAGCCCGACCCGGGCATGGAGCCTCGGGAGCTTCTGGAGTCGTGGCTGCGTTATCAGCGCCACGAGTTCGTCCGGAAGCTGAGGGACCTCTCACCGGACCAGCTGGTGGCGTGGTCAGTCCCACCCGTCGCATTGTCCGTGCTCGGACTGGTGCGACACATGACCCAGATGGAGCATGTCTACCTGTCGTGGGGTCTCGGCGGCGGCGAACAGGCCCTCCGATACGGCGACGATGACTACGCCGGTGGCTCCCTCGACACCGTTGCGGATGACCTTTGCCGGTACTTCCAGGAGATCGCTCTGTCGGATGCGGCCATCGCCGGCATGGTGTCACTCGAAGCCGCCGGAGCAGGGCATGGCCGAAAGCTGCGAGCTGTCCTCGTGAAGATGATCGATGAGTACGCGATCCACGCAGGCCAAGCGCACATGCTCAGGTTCGCAGCGCTTGGCGAGATGATCCGATAGCTCTCGCGTCTGCCATCGATCGCGGGCGATGCGGCGGCGCTCGCCACCAGGTGACGATACGCGCTTAGCGCCCACCCGGCTAGGGCCCCGCGAGCGCGCTCGTTGACGTAGTCTCCCACCATGGACATCATCGGACTTGGCATCGACCTGGCGGAGATCGATCGTGTCCGCCAGCTGATCAACAAATACGGTGACTCGTTCAGGCGCCGGTGCTTCACCGACCATGAGTGGGAGTACGCCAATCGGTACGCCGACCCTGCGGCGCGCCTGGCGGCCCGCTTTGCCGGCAAGGAAGCGGTGATGAAGAGCCTCGGCACCGGGTGGCGCCGCCTGCGATGGACCGATATCGAGGTCACCGGTGGGGGGGCTCCCCGAGTCAACCTCTCGGGCACTGCGCTGGCCAGGGCCGAGAGCCTCGGAGTCAACAAAGTGCTCATCACAATCACGCACACCGCCGACTCTGCGTTGGTCATGGCGATGTCAACCAGATCGTGAGCATCCGAGCATGCTCCTGAGCTACTTTCTGCACCGATGAAGCCCGTCGTCGGCTCCGAACAGGCCAAAAAGCAGGACGCCGCCTATGAAGGGGACCTCGGTGCCGTCATGGAGCGAGCCGGCTTCGCGGTTGCCCGCCACGGCGCAGCCCTCGGCGGCACCTACGGCTCCCGGGTCGCCGTCCTGGCAGGCACGGGCAACAACGGCGGCGACGGATACGTCGCCGCTCGCCATCTCGCCAGGCGCGGAGCCCGGGTGACGGTTCTGGCTCTCGGCGAGCCCCGCACCTTCGAAGCCGCTGCCGCCCATCTCGCGTGGCGGGCTGCCGGCGGGGAGGTGGCCCGGCTCGGCGAGCCGATTGTGGCCAACCTGCTGATCGACGCAGTCTTCGGGGTCGGATTCCGTGGCGAGCTGCCGACGGAGATGTCGGTCTGGACCGGCCATCCGGCACCCGTTGTCGCCGTCGATGTGCCTTCCGGACTGGACGCCACCACGGGCGAGGCTGCCTCCGGCACGCTTCCGGCCACCGTGACGGTCGCTCTGAGCCACTACAAGCTGGGTCACTTCCTGGGCCATGGGCCCGATGTAGTCGGGGAACTGGCGCTCGTCGACCTGGGGATGGATCCCGCCGAGCCGACCCTGCTGCTCTGTGAGCAAGCGGATGCCCCTCGGCCGGATCGTCCCCGTGATTCCCACAAATGGTCGGCCGGCTCAGTGGCCGTGATCGGTGGATCCGAGGGCATGGCGGGCGCTCCGGTTCTGGCCGCCAAGGCCGCCCTGAACTTCGGAGCCGGGGCGGTCGCCATGTTCGTGCCGGGAGAACTGGCCCCGGAGATCGATGCCGCCCATCCCGAGATCATGACGCACGCCGCGGGCACGGGCGTGTCGCTGGCGGCGGCCGACCCCGCCGACGTGCTGGCCGCGGCCGCGCGTTTCGAGGTGCTGATCGTGGGGCCCGGCATGGGCGCCGATGTCTCGGGTTTCGTCAACGAGTTGCTGCCGATGACGGACAAACCGATCATCCTCGATGCCGATGGGCTCAACGCCATCACAGAGGAATCTCTGGGGGCGCGCCGCGGAGCAACGGTCATCACGCCGCACAGCGGTGAATTCGCTCGCCTGGTCGGCCAGCCCGCCGATCACACGTCGGCGAGAGCGCTCGCCGCGCGGACCGGATGCACGGTGCTGCTCAAAGGCCCCGCCTCCATCGTGGCCTCCGCCGCCGATCGACCGTGGCTGGTCACCTCCGGCGGCCGTGAGTTGGCCACCGTCGGGTCGGGAGACGTCCTCGCCGGGATGATCGGCGCCCTCTGGGCGCGCGGCCTCGATGGGCCGACGGCCGCCCGATCGGCGGCTTTCTGGCATGGCGCCACGGGGGCGACGTTGGCGGCGGCGAGTAGCGTTACGGCGGATTCACTGGCCGAGGCCGTACGGAGGTTCGCCTTTTGAGACCGTCCTGGGTCGAGGTTGATCTCGACGCCATCAGCCACAACGTTCGCCTGATCTCCGCCGCGGTCGGCGCCGCCGAGCTGTGCGCAGTCGTCAAGGCCGACGCCTACGGCCACGGCGACGTGCCCGTGGCCGAGGCGGCGCTGGCCGGGGGAGCTACCAGTCTGGCGGTGGCGCTCGTCGAGGAGGGCGTCCGTCTCCGCGACGCCGGCATCGAAGCGCCGATTCTCCTGTTGTCCGAGCCCTCGCCCGAGGATGCTGCGACGGTAGTGGCCCGCCGGTTGATCGCGACGGTCTATCGGGCGGAGTTTGCCGGCGCGCTGGCCGCGGCCGCCGTCGAGCCGGCGCCGGTCCACATCAAGGTCGACACCGGGATGCACCGCGTCGGAGCTCTGCCCCACCACGTCGCCGGCCTCGCCGGCGAGGTGATCGACAACCCCAAACTGGAACTCGCCGGGCTCTGGACTCACTTCGCCGTCGCCGAAGCCGACGCCGACTACACCCGCCACCAGCTGGGGATCTTCAACGAGGTCGTGGCTCGGCTCGGCGCCGGTGGCATCACGGCACCGGCGCTCCACGCCGCCAACACGGCCGGGGCGCTGCTCCAGCCCGAGGCTCGCCTCGACATGGTGCGAGTCGGCCTCGGCATCTACGGCCTCCGCCCCGCTCCCGGCGTAGCCCCCCACCTCGACCTGCGTCCGGCGATGCGAGTTGTGTCCCGAGTGTCGATGACGAAGCGCCTCCCGGCCGGGGCTCGCCCCTCCTACGGGCGGCGCCGGGCACTCGACGCCGAATCGACTGTCGCCACGGTCCCGGTGGGCTACGCCGATGGGATCAGCCGCTGTCTCAGCGAACAGGGGCGCGTGCTCATCGGGGGTGAGCCCCGCGAGTTGGCCGGAACGGTCACGATGGACCAGATCGTGGTCGATATGGGCGATCACCCGGTCCAAGTCGGCGACGAGGTGGTTGTCCTCGGAGCCCAGGGGGCCCATGCCATAACGGCACAGGACTGGGCCGACCTGCTCGGCACGATCAACTACGAGGTGGTTTGCCGGCTTGGTCCCCGGCTGCCCCGGCGTTACCTGCGGGGAGGGGCCGGCGGTGAATGAGGCCGACCTGCCGGTGGGTCTGGCGGCGCCGTCGGCAAGATACGATGGGGGCGGAGACACACCGAGAACCGCCGGTGCAATCGGCGGCAGCATGATCGAGGACCTAGCGAGTTGACCACCCGGGCATCTTCAGAAGAACGAGCCACCCAACTGCAATCGTTGGCGGAGCGGGCGGCAGGTTGCACCCAGTGCGGGCTGAGCGCGGGGCGCACCAATGTCGTGTTCGGGTACGGCGACGCGGACGCCGACCTGATGATCGTCGGTGAGGGCCCGGGCCAGCGTGAAGACGAGCAAGGCCTGCCGTTCGTGGGTCGATCGGGGCAGCTGCTCGACCAGCTGCTCGGCGAGATCGATCTGCGCCGGGAGGACAACGTCTACATCGGCAACGTCGTCAAGTGCCGCCCGCCCGGCAATCGGGATCCCCGCCAGGACGAGATCGACACGTGCAAGGGGTACCTGCGCGAGCAACTGCGTCTCGTTGATCCCAAGGTCGTCCTCACGCTGGGCAACTTCTCCTCCAAGCTGCTGCTACGAACCGAGATCGGGATCACCAAGCTGCGGGGGCGAGCGTATGAGTGGTGGGGACGGTTCCTGGTCCCGACGTTCCACCCGGCGGCGGCCCTGCGGGGCAGCGCCCGAGTGCTCGAGGAGATGCGGGCAGATTTCGCACTGGTCGCCGACGTAGTGGCGGGTCGACTCCGATATGAGGAGGCGGCCGCGCCCGAACCGGCCCCGGAGCCATCAACCAAGCCGATCGCCGCCGAGCCGGCGTTCGATCAGCTGGGACTGTTCGGATGATCGGCCCGGTTCCCGTCGCCACGCCGGCTGAGATGGAGTCTCTGGGCCGCCGCATCGCCACCATCGTCGACCCGGGCGACATTCTCCTTCTCAACGGGTCGCTCGGTGCCGGCAAGACGCTGCTCATCTCGGGCATCGCCCAGGCGCTGGGCGTTGACGTGCAGGTCACCAGCCCGACGTTTCTCGTGGTGCGTAAATACGAAGGCGTCCTGCCACTGACCCACGTCGATGTCTATCGCCTCGCCTCGACCGCCGAGTTCACCGATCTGGAGCTGGTCGAGGCCGCCGCCGATGGAGTGCTCGCAATCGAGTGGGGAGGCGCCGTTCGCAGCGCCCTCCCTCCCGACCTGCTCGCAATCGACATCAAAGTCGGAGAACGCGACCTGCGATCGGTCACCTTCCACGGTGAGGGAGAATGGGATATCCGGCGCCTAGCGGAGTTGACGATTTGAAGACACTTGCCATCGAAACCGCCACGCCGGCCTCGTCGGTGGCTCTTGGCGACGGTGCCGAGCTCGTGGCCATGTCGGCCAGCGTCGCCAGCAAGGGCCACGTCGGGTTTCTGGTGCCGGCCATCGACTTCTGCTTCGATCGGGCCGGCTGGAGCAGGGACGACCTGGAGCTGGTGGCCGTCGATATCGGCCCCGGCCCCTTCACCGGCTTGCGCGCCGGGCTATCGGTCGCCCAGGCGCTGGCGGCGGCCGTGGGGGTGCCGATCGTCACCGTCTCCTCCCTCGACGTGCTCGCGTTGCGGGCGGCCACCGGGCGGCGCATCATCTGGCCCGTCGTCGACGTGCGCCGGGGCCAGGTGGCCACGGCGAGCTACCGACCGGTCCCCGGGGGAGTCGTCCAGGACGGCCCGGCGGAAGTGGTTACCCCGGAGGAGCTGGCGGCGCTGATCAACGCCAGTGGAAATGACGCCCTCGTCGTCGGCGACCACACCGCCCTTCCCGACGGCGTCTTCCAGGGATTGCATCGCGTCAAAGTGGGCCGTCCCCGGTTCCCGGCGGCCGACGTCATCCTCGAGATCGCCCAGATGCGGGCCGGGCGTGGGGTCTTCGCCAGCGCCGAGGAGGTGCGCCCGTTGTATATGCGGGAGCCGGACGCGTTGATCAACTGGAGCGACATCCGCGAAGAGGGCCTGTGGCCGGGAGCGGCCCGATGAGCGAGTATGCCTCCATCCGCCCCATGACCCGTGACGACATCCCCGCCGTGGCGACGCTCGAGCAACAGATATACGACAATCCCTGGTCGGTACGGGTTTTCTACGACGAGTTGGCGATGGATAACCGGCGCTACCTCGTGGCGGAGGAGGAAGGCGAGGGGATCGTCGGCTATGGAGGGTTGCTGGTGGTCGAGTCGGACGCTCACATCACAACGCTCGCCGTCGACGTCGCGGCACGCCGGCAGAGTCTCGGCACCCGCCTCATGCTGGCGCTGGTGGGGGGCGCCATCGGCGCCGGGGTCGATCACATCACCCTGGAGGTGCGGATGTCGAACGAGGGGGCCCAGCGGCTCTACCAGAAGTTCGGCTTCGCCCCGGTCGGCCTGCGCAAGCACTACTACCGCAACGAGGATGCTCTGGTGATGTGGGCCAACGACATCAACGGCATCGACTATCAATCGCGGCTGATGGGTGTGCGCAACGAACTGGCGGCGGCCGGCCATGTCTGACCGGATGATCCTCGGCATCGAAACCAGCTGCGACGAGACCGGCGTTGCGGTACTCCACGGCGACAACGTGTTGTCCTCCGTCCTGGCCAGCCAGACGGACATGCACTCCAGGTTCGGCGGAGTGGTGCCTGAGGTGGCCGCCCGGGCCCACGTCGAGGCGATCCGGCCCATGGTCCATCTAGCGTTGCGCAAAGCGGGTGTCCATTCGGATCAGCTTGATGCGATAGCCGCCACCCGGGGCCCCGGACTCGTCGGGTCTCTCATGGTCGGGTTCTCGTTCGGCAAGGCGCTCGCCTGGGGTCTGCAGAAGCCCTTCATAGGGGTCGACCACATGGAGGGCCACCTCTTCGCGCCTCTCCTCGAGAACCCGGACTACCGGCCGCCGGCCGTGGTTCTTCTCGCCTCGGGGGGTCACAGCCAGATCGTTCATATGCGGGATTGGGGCGACTACACGGTCATGGGCGGCACGATCGATGATGCCGCCGGGGAGGCCTTCGACAAGCTGGCCCGCTTCATGGGGCTCGGCTATCCGGGGGGGCCCGCTATCGATACGGCCTCGGACGACGGCAACCCCGCCGCGATCGCGTTCCCCCGCGCCCTCGCGGACCGACCGTTCGACTTCTCGTTCTCCGGGCTGAAGACCTCGGTGGTCAACCACTTGCAGAAGGCGAAAGCGGCCGGCGACCTTCCTCCAGTCGAAGACGTTGCGGCGTCCGTTCAGGAGGCAATCGTCGATGTGCTCGTCGCCAAGACCTTCAATGCCGTAGTCGAGACGGATGCTCCGGCGGTCGCCGCCGGCGGTGGAGTGCTGGCGAATCGCCGGCTGCGGGCGGCGATGGAGGAGCGGGCGGCCGAGGCCGGAGTCGGGCTGTTCCTGCCGGCGCCTTCCCTCTGTACCGATAACGGCGCCATGATCGCAGCCGCCGCACGGTTCCGGTTCGATGCCGGCGAACAAGCCACCTGGTTTGACGACGTCGAACCCGGCCTGCGACTCGATTGACAGTGCGTCCTTTTCGGATAACCCGGGTCCTTGGCGTCGAGGTCATAGGGGACACCTCCTTGATTGCCCTCGGCGTGCTGCTTTCCTGGGTGATCTATCTCGAATTGCGCCTCCCCGATTCGGCGGCCTCACCAACGGAAGCCCTGATCGGTGCGGCACTGGGCGGGGTCCTGTTCCTGGGCACCGTGTTGGCGCATGAGGTCAGCCACACTGCCGTCGCCCAAAGGCGCGGCGTCGTCGTCAAGCGGATTCGCTTGATGGTATTCGGGGGCGCCTCGGAAATCGACGAGGCAGACATGACACCGCAAACGGAGTTGGCCGTGGCCATCGTGGGGCCCATCACTTCGGCCGCGCTCGGTGGATTACTGCTCGCCCTGAGCAGCGCTCTTTCCGGAAGTCCCGCCATCGGCGGAGCCTTGCGCTTCGTGGGTCTGGCCAACTTGGTTCTCGCCGTCTTCAACCTGTTGCCAGGATTGCCCCTCGACGGCGGTCGGGTGCTCCGGTCCATTCTGTGGCGTCGCACGGGACACCGGGACCGGTCGACTCGAACCGCACTTCGGGTCGGCAGGTACGTCGGGTTGGCTCTCGTCGGGGTCGGCGGCTTCTTGGTGTTGCGCACCGCGCCGGCTGTCGGCATCTGGGTGATCCTGGTCGGTTGGTTCCTGACGCGAATGGCGGCTGCCTCCACCCAGTCGCACCGCCTGGAAGCCGCCACCCGGGGTCGCACCGTCGGTCAGCTCATGCGGCCGATCACCGAATCGGTCCCGGGCTCGATGAGCGTTGCCGCCGCGATCGAGATGTACCAGGTGGGGCCCCGGCTGCGGACGCTGGTCGTGTCCGTCGACGGCCGGATCGTCGGGATAGTGGGCCAGCTGGAGGTGGATCGTGTCGACCCGGCGGCTCGCCGCGAGACCACTGCGGCCGATGCGATGACGCCAATCGGCCCGGCCGATGTCGTTGACGTCAACACGACGCTCCTGGATGCCTTGCAGCGTGAGGCGGGTGCCGCCCGCCACATCGTGGCTACGTCGGATGGTCGGGTGGTCGGCCTGATCGGCCACGCCGAGATCGCCGAGCTTCTCGAGTTGGAGGACCCCGGCAGCTAGTTGTACTGTCGCGATGCGTCGTTGACACCTGTGGTTGTTGGCAAGCTTGGTTGGGGCAGTCCAGCCACCGCTGGTGCCTGCGGGTAACGGCGGCGTTCCGTTCTTGCGTACATCCCGCCCATATGGGGCGGCGCCGTCAGATCCGCAAGAATCTCGGTGGGCTGGGAACGACGCCCGAGTCCCACCGGGTGTCAACAACCTCCATGGACAACACAGCTAGGCGGCCTTGGCGGCGCTAGCGGACTGCCCGGATGGCGTAGAACTCACCTTCGTGGTTGACGAGGTACAGCTCGCCGTCGTTACCGACGCCGAATGAGTTGACGCTGCCCGCCTCAGGCAAGTCGTTCGACCAGTCCCGGACCTCCGCGACTGCGCCGTCGATGTAGCGAAGGCTGTGAACCCAGCCAAAACACCAATCGGCGAAGAAGTAGTGGCCGTCGAGCTCCGGAATCAGGTCCCCGCGGTAGACGTGGCCGCCGGTGATCGAGCAGCTCTCGGGATGCGGGATCTCGTGGATCGGCAGGACGAGCCCGGTGCGATCGCAGTTGGCGGGGCGGAAGCAATTGCTGCCTTCCATCGTTGCCCAACCGAAGTTGGGTCCCGGATCGTCGATGGTGACGACGTTGACCTCTTCGATGGCGGCCTGGCCGACATCGGCGATGTACATCAGGTCGCCGTCGATGGTGAATCGCCACGGGTTGCGCAAGCCGATGGCCCACACTGGAGCCGCGCCGCCACCGTCGGCGTACGGGTTGTCGGGCGGGATGCCGAAGGGATCGCCGGTGTCGACATCGATACGGAGGATGGAGCCGAAGTAGTCGTCCGTGCTCTGGCCGGTCCTCAGTCCGGCGGCGCCGTCGCCTGAGGCGATATACAGATAGCCGTCGGGGCCGAACATCAACATCCCGCCGTAGTGGCGTGTGTCGACCGAGCCGGGGGGCTGTTCCCGATCGAAGAGAACGACGCCGCTGTCGAGGTCGGCCTTGTCGGGATCGTCTGGCAGCACGGCGTACTCGGCGAGCTGGCGTTTGGCGTCGCGATCGTTGTGGTAGATGAAGAAGCGGCCGTTTTGGGCGTAGTTCGGGTGAAACGCCAGCCCGAGCAGCCCCTGTTCGATCCCGTTGGACGTCACTCGATCGGGGATGAACATGAACGGCTCATCCAGGATTGCCCCAACGGCCGGGTCGTAGATCTGGATGATGCCGCCGCGCTCGCCTATGAAGATCCGATCGTCGCCCGGAGGGGAAGCGAGCACCGTCGGCTGGCGCAAGCCGTCTGCCAACAGTTCCAGCTCGAGCCCGAGCAGAGGGCCCAGCGAGGTTGTTGTCACTGCCGACGTCGTTGTCGCGCCTACGGTGCCGCTAGTCGGGGAGTCCGTTCCCTCGCTCGTCCCGGCGGCGGTGCCGGGCGGCGCCGCCGGTGAGCCATCGGTCGACGTCACGGCCCCGGCGTCGTCACCTCCGCACGCTGCGGCCACCACAACGAGGGCGAGCAGGGTCATGAACAGGCCGTGCTTTTTCGGAATCATCTGGTCGACCATAGTGTTTCGTGATGGTCGACCCTCGCGTCTCGCGGCATTTCGCAGTGGGTTTCCGCGTTAGCAGTCGCCCTGCGAGAGTGCTATCCTCTGGCAGTCAATCGGACCGACTGCTAATTCTTGAAGGAGGAGAGTCGGATGAATCTCAAGCCTCTGGGTGACCGCGTTGTGGTCAAGCCCAAGGATGAAGACGAGGCCCGCACCCCAAGCGGACTCGTCATCCCGGACACTGCGAAGGAGAAGCCCCAGTTGGGCGAGGTCCTGGCAGTGGGACCGGGTGAATACAAGGACGGAGAGCGGATACCGCTCGATGTCGCCGTCGGCGACGTCGTCTTCTACTCGAAGTACGGCGGAACCGAGGTCAAGGTAGAGGGCGAGGACTTTCTGATCCTTTCGGCCCGCGATGTTCTCGCCGTGCTCGGCTAGGAGGAAACCACCCAAATGCCTGCAAAAGATCTCAAATTCGGCGAGGACGCCCGTCGCGGCCTCCTCGCAGGCGTAGATAAGCTCGCCGACACCATCAAGGTGACGCTCGGCCCCAAGGGCCGCAATGTCGTGCTCGAGAAGAAGTGGGGAGCCCCCACGATCACCAACGATGGCTACACCATCGCCAAGGAGATCGAGCTCGAGGACCCGTACGAGAACATGGGCGCCAAGCTCGCGTACGAGGTCGCCAACAAGACCAATGACGTAGCCGGTGACGGCACGACCACCTCCACGGTCCTGGCGCAGTCCATGGTCCAGGAGGGCCTGCGCCTGGTAGCCGCCGGCTCCAATCCCATGGAGCTGAAGGTCGGTATCGAGGAGGCAGTCGCCAGGGTCGTCGAGTCGATCGCCGAACTGTCGACGCCCGTCGACTCGAGCAATGCCGATCAGATCGCCTATGTGGCGGCCAACTCGGCTGCCGATTCCACCGTCGGCCAGAAGATCGCGGAAGCTCTGCAGAAGGTCGGCAACGAGGGTGTCATCACCGTCGAAGACAGCCAGACGTTCGGCGTCGAGCTGGAGTTCACCGAGGGTATGCAGTTCGACAAGGGCTACATCTCGCCGTACTTCATCACCGACCCGGATCGTCAGGAAGCCGTGCTCGAGGATCCATACGTCCTCATCGCCAACCAGAAGATCGGCTCGGTTCAGGATTTGCTTCCCGTCCTCGAGAAGGTGATGCAGACCGGCAAGCCGATTCTGGTGCTGTGTGAGGACGTGGAGGGCGAAGCCCTGGCAACCCTCGTTGTGAACAAGATCCGCGGCACGTTCGCCTCGGCGGCCGTCAAGGCTCCGGGATTCGGCGAGCGGCGCAAGGCCATGCTCCAGGACATTGCGATCCTGACGGGTGGCCAGGTCATCTCCGAGGAGATCGGTCTGAAGCTGGACAGCGTGGCGCTCGACATGCTGGGCCGGGCCCGCAAGGTCGTCATCAGCAAGGACAACACGACCATCGTCGAAGGCGCCGGCTCGTCGGCGGAGGTTCTCGCCCGTGTCGAGCAGATTCGCAAGGAGATCGAGAACAGCGATTCCGATTGGGATCGCGAGAAGCTCTCCGAGCGTCTCGCCAAGCTCTCGGGCGGCGTTGCCGTCCTCAAGGTCGGTGCGGCCACGGAGGTCGAGCTCAAAGAGAAGAAGCACCGTATCGAGGACGCCATCCAGGCGACCCGGGCGGCAGTCGACGAGGGCATTGTCCCCGGTGGCGGCGTCGCGTTGCTTCGTGCTCAGTCCGCAGTCGACAAGAGCCGCGGCGGCACGGATGACGTCAAAGCCGGTCGCCAGCTGGTGAAGCGAGCCCTCGAGGCTCCGTTGCGCCAGATCGCGGTCAACGCCGGCCACGAGGGTGGCGTTGTCGTCGAGCGGGTGCGCGAGATGGAGGGTTCCAACGGCTTCAACGCCGCCGACGGCACCTACGGCGACCTCATCAAGGACGGCATCATCGATCCGGCCAAGGTGACTCGCTCGACGCTGCAGAACGCGGCCTCGATCGCAGCCCTTCTCATCACGACCGAGGCACTCGTGGCCGAGGAGAAGACTGATGAGCCCGTCGGTGGCCACGGCCACGGCGGCGGTATGGACGGGATGATGTAGCGTCAGCTTCGCTGACGTTTCGAGTTTGAGGGCGCCCTTCGGGCGCCCTCAAACTCGTGCGTCCCTGGAAGGACTTTGTCAGAAGGGGCGTCCTGCGGGGCGCCCCTTCGGCGCGTCAGGACAGCCAGATTCCGAATGTGAGCCAGGTGCCGTCGGGAGCGATTTCGACGTAGGGGTCGGTCCAGGGTGGTTCCTCGCCGACGGCGGTACCGTAGGTTTCGCGGATTCGTCCTTTCTCGGCTGCACTCATGGCCTCGAAGTCTTCCTCGGACAGATGAGCGATGTCCGGCCAGACCCAAAGATCCTTGCCGTCAGCCCCAACGGAGAGCCCGGAGGGCAAGCCGAGCGCCCCAAGCAGATCGGGGGTTGTGATCCAAGGCGGATTGTCGACGAAGAGGTGACCCGGCGGGTTGCTGTGCCCGTAGATGAGGTCCGTGTCTTCCGCTGCCGCTTGGAAGGCCAGCGTCCCGATGTCGCATGTGGCGACCGCGTTGCCGAGCATGCGGCGCGTTTCGGCGACGGGCGTCGGCAGGCCTGGCTGGTCCTCCAACCGAAGGAGCAACGCGGCCGGGAAACACTCGGCGGGCGGCGCCGGCACCCATCGATCGCTGTACGGCTTCTCGAATCCGCCGGTTCCCGCGAGTGCCGCGTCACCCCGAATGCCCTCGGACTTCTGGACGCAGGAGACTCCGTCCTCACACGATAGGTCTACGGCCAGATAGGTGCGGGCGAGAGCTTCAGAAGACTTAGCTCGGGACATCATCACGCGGCTTCCATAGAAGTCGTGAATTTGAACGTGAGGCTCGGCGGCAGACGAGACCTGGAAGTCGGCGAGGACCGTCCCGAAGTCGAGCGCTCGTCCGGTATCGAGGACCACTCGGAGTCGTACTGCGTCCCCTTCGCTTGCCAGGGTCGCCCGCAATGTGCCCTGGTCGTCGGCGGAGTACAAGGCGGAGCCTTCGACAACGTCGTGTGGGACGGGATCGACGCTGGTCCGGTTCCCGACCACGCTGTAGAAGTCGGCGTCGGTCTCGCCGAAATGGGTGATAGAGATAGTTTCTCCGATACGCCACGACACCAGGCGGCTCGTGGTTGTTGCAGTTCCCGATGGGTGCTCGGCAACTGCCTCAGCCGGCGCTCCGACGCCGGCGTAATGAACGATCGATCCGCCGCCGGCGACGTAGAAACCTCCGTCGTTGTCGGCGGCGACACCGCCGATGTCGCTGGCTGCCGGCCCGCCCTCAACGAGCAGGGCTTGGGTCCCGTCACTGCCGTGCCATGTCACGAAGCCACGTTCGACGGTCAGGTACCCATTCTCGAGATCAGGCCCCGTCGACAATGCAGGGGGAGTCGTCGTTTTGGGTGCAGGCGGAGTCGGCACGGATGTGGTGGCCGTTTGTGAAGTTGTCGAAGGTGCGCTGGTCGTGGGAGCCCTCGTCGTCGGCGGACTGGTCGTCGGAGCAGTGCTGGTACATGCTCCGAGGATGAACGAGATCGCGCCGAGTGCAAAGCCCAACTGCAGTCGCATCCCATCCCTGCTCGTCTGCTGTTTCCTGGACAACTTCGCTCGGTCCCGACACTTGGTGCTGGATACTCGGTACTGGCTACTGAGTGCTAGAAGTCCGCCTGAGTGATGATGGTGCAGCCGGTGGAGCCCACCAATTCGCTGAAGGCCTCGCAGCTTCCCTCCATGCGGATCTCGACGGACGTGACCGACTCGAACTGAAGCGCATTGGCGGCGATGTTGAGGACGAAGAACCGGCGGCCCTGCTCGGTCCTGACCACATCGGGCACAGTGATGGCGTTGAAGTCGATGAAAGCTCGACCGTCCCTGATCGTGACGCTGCGGAAGGCGTCCTTCGTATCGGCTGAGAAGAACGAGCCGAACCCCAGAGCGGCTTCCTCCTCAGTGGGGCCCTGGACGAGTTCCTTGAGCGTTTCGGTCAGACGTTGCAGGGTGCGCGGCACCGTGCGGTACACGAACGTGGTGCCGGAAGGCTCGATGATGTTGCCGCAATTGAAGTACACGCGAAGCAGGGTGACCGACTCGGACGTAGGTGGCTGGGTTTGCCGGCACGGCCCGGCGGTGAATGGGAAGACGCGCTCGGGTATCGTTGTGGGCGCCCCGCTGGTGGTAGTGGTCGACCGAGCGACTATGGGCGCTCGCGTGGTGGTGGGCGTGATGGGGCTTGCGGCCGATGGTTCCTGTGTGGTCGGCACCACTCCGGCCTCGGAGGTTTCGATCACGCGCAGGAACGCATTCCAGACGCCGAGGGCGAGGATTACCGCCAGCGCGGCCATCAGTACCCGCTCGATTGCTTCCAGTGTGCGCGGTGACATCTACGGCACCCTATCGAACCTTTGGTTCCTTGGGGTGGAACGTTAGAGGTGCGGCGCCTGGTTCCCGTCCTATTGAACTTCGAACATGACCCGATCGGCATGTTCCAGCGGCCGCGCCGACCCGAGGATCGACCAGACGTCGGCCAGCTGACGCAACTTGGGCGCCGCGGCCGGGTGACCAAAGATAGCGTGGCCGAGGGCGAGGACGATGTCGTCAGAAGCGTCGAAACCTACGGCCTCCAGGGCGTTGCGCACCCGTACGTAGTGCATCTCGTCGTACTCCGTGGCGTGCAGTGCCATCAGCCGGCGGTCTGACATTCCTGGCATGGTTACCCCTTACCGAGTTATCCACAGGTAAGACAGCCGGGACGCCGGATTCTTACGAAAACGCTCTGGGGCGCTAGACCCATTCTTCTGCGGCGTAGCGGGCCTTGTTTGCCGACCACTCATGTTCGAGGAGGCCCCAGACGGCGTGATCGAGCCACCGGTCGCCCACTTTCACCTCGTCGCGCAGCACACCCTCGTTGGTGAAGCCGAGCTTGGTGGCCACCCTTTCCGAGGCGGTATTGCCGATGGCGGTCCGCAGAGTGACGCGGTGCACCCCGAGCTCCTCGAAGCCGATCTGGACGACATTGGCCGCGGCCTCGGTGCATATCCCGCGACCGGTGTAATCGCTCCTGACCCAGTAGCCGATCTCGCCGACGAGGTTGGGCCGGGACACCCACCAGACCGAGACATTGCCGAGATGAATGTCGGGCGACTCCGCGTTGCGGATCGTGAAGTCGAATGCTCGGGCTTCGGCCCAGGAGGCCGCCGAGTCGCGCAGAAATGAGGCGGTGGTGTTCTTGTTGTAGTCGACGGCCCACGGCAGGTAGCGGGCGAGGTCGGGGAGGGAGGCGCGCACCGCATCGTCGACGGCGCCAAGGTCGCGGCGGCGGAACGGCCGCAACATGTAGTTGGGTGTATAACGCGGGCGGGGGCTTATCGCGCTCGGCATCGTCGCCAATCTATCAAGCGTAACCTGACTAGATGCAACATCCACGGGCCGCCGATGTCAGCACGCCCCACTGGGACGCCCTCGACTCGATATCTGCCGTGGCGCAACCCGACCGTGCGGTCGCCGCCGTGTTGGTGCCGCTCTACATCGATGTCAACGAGTCGGTGCGCGTGATAATGACCAAGCGGCCCGACAACATGCGCACCCATCCCGGCGACGTGGTCTTTCCCGGCGGACGGATGGAACCAGGGGAATCGGCCGTCGCCGCGGCTATTCGCGAAGCGTGTGAGGAGGTGGGCCTGCCCGAGGATTCGATCGAGGTGGTCGGCGGGCTGTCACCAATATCAACCCGCGATCCGAGCAATCTCATTGTCCCGGTGGTCGCCAAGGTCACCCGCCCCGACGTCCTCATCCCGCAGCCCGATGAGGTCGAGGTCATCCTCGAGCCCACCGTCGATGAGCTCCTCGACGAGACCCGCTGGAACGTCTCGGAGTGGTTCGGCCGCAACCTGTGGTTCTTCGATTTCCCCGAAGCCACCCTCTGGGGCGCCACCGCCTTCATGGTGCGCGAACTGCTGGAAGTGTTTCGGGACTGAAATCAGTACTCAGTATTCAGAACTCAGTATTCAGAACTCAGTACCTAGCACTCATTACCTGCCGAACGATCCGTCGCATTCTCAGTAACCAGTACCAAGAACGCTCCATCGGATACTGAGTACTGGATACCTGGTACTGGATCCTTGGTACTGGATCCTTGGTTCACAGCCAGCGTTGCAGCCAGCCCAGCACTTCGCCGTACCAATGGATGCTGTTGCCCGGGGTCTCGATCCAGTGGCCTTCGTCGGGGTAATAGACGAGCCGGGAGGGCACGCCCTTGTGCTGGAGGATCCCGTAGAGCGCCAGCCCCTGAGTCACGACGACGCGGTAGTCCTTCTCGCCGTGGATGACGAGCGTCGGGGTAGCAATGTCTGCGGTGTGCGCCAGCGGGCTCCAGCGTTGCACCGCTTCCATGTCCTCCCACGGGAGGCCGCCGATCGCCTTCTCCCGGCCTTCGGTGTAGTCGCTGGCCCACTGGCCGAGGAGATCGGTGACGCCGGCGTGACAAATCGATGCCTTGAAGCGGCCGGTGCGTGTCGTGATCCAGGTGACCAGGTAGCCGCCGTAGGAGCCGCCGGCGATCGCCATCCGGTCGGGGTCGATGTAGCCGGTCGCAATCAGGGCGTCCGTCGCCGCCATGATGTCGGTGTACGTCTTGTCGCCCCAGGCGCCGCGGATCGAGTCGGTGAACTCCTCGCCCCACGACGTGGAGCCGTGGAAATTCACCGAAGCCACCACGTATCCCGCGGCGGCGAAGGCCTGGGTATTCCAGCGCCAGTGCCAGGTGTCGTTGACGAGGCCATGGGGGCCGCCGTGGACGTTGTGCAGCAGCGGCCACTTCTTTGCCTTGTCGAAGCCGGGAGGGAACACGAGCTTCATTTCGACGGGACGCCCTCCGGCGCCGTCGACGTGGATCACCTCGGTCGTTCCGAGCTCGACGTCGGCGAGCACCGCGCCGTTGAAGTCGGATACTCGGCGCACCGCTCCGTCCTCGATCACGGCAACCTCGGCGGGCCGTGACGTGCTCTCGGTGCGGCACCAGACGGTGGTTCCGGCGGGAGCGGGCCCATGGGCCGAGCCCTCGCAATCGAAGAGCTGCGGAGTGGTGCCGGAGAGGTCGGTCGTGAACAACCGATTGCGTCCCCGGTGCTCGGCTGCGAGAACAACGGTGTCGTTGCCGGTGAACTCCCAACCGGCGGCAGATTCGTCCCAGGCCTCGGTGAGCACCGTGGCTTGTTGGGAATCGAAGTCGTAGCGGACGAGCCGCACCCGATCGGCGTAGTAGGCGGGCTCGACCTGGATTCCATAGAGGAGTGACTTGCCACCGGGGGCGTAGCGGGGACGCCGCTGCTGCGCGGGCAGCTCGGCCGTCAGCTGGGCCGGTTCGCCTCCGGCCGTCGGCATCGTGTGGATGGCGAACTGGAAGAAGGGCCGGCCCTCCAGTGGCACCTCGAGCGACAGCGCGATCTGCTCGCCGTCGGGGCTGATATCGAAGCAGCCGACGGGGTCCGCTTCGCTCGACATGAGTCGATCGAGACCCGGCGTGAGATCAGTGGCGGTGCCGGTGACGGCGTCGACGTGGAAGAGATGGTGGATGCGGCCGTCGGCCAGCCAGCGCTTCCAGAAGCGGTACACCCGGTCCTCAGTCACGATCGCTGACTCATGGCGCTCCCTGCGAGCTTCGAGCTCGGCTTCGGTCTCGGCAACCGTGCCGCAACCACGGAGCAGCGGCACGGCGACGATGAGTCCGGAGCCGTCGGGGAGCCACTTCGACTCGGCGACGCCGAGCGGCAGATCGGTGAGGCAGCGGGCCTCCCCGCCACCGAGCGGCATCAGGTGGAGCTGCTTACCGCGCGTCTCGTCCTTCCCGGCCCGGGCAAAAGCGAGGGTGGTGCCGTCGGGGCTCAGCGAAGGATGGGTTGCGTCACGGGTGGTCAATGCCACCGTCTCGCCCTCGGCCGTGATCCGGTGAAGGAGCGTCGTCGGCTTGTTCGTGTCGAGGTCGTACGTCGTGACGGGCACCACGGCAGCGGTCCCGTCCGGAAGCGGCACCGGCTGGCCGACTCGGCTCATTTGCCACAGCGTGGTGGCGTCAAGTGGTTTGCTCATGGGGCGATTATGGCTGCCGGGAGGATGCGGTCCATCCGTCGTGATCGAGGGGCACGACTGCCGTGATAGTTTGCGGCGAACACGGAAGGATGCGATGCAGGAACTGGCCGGGAAGGTCGCAGTCATCACGGGCGGCGGCAGCGGGTTCGGGCTGGCGATGGGCCACAAGTTCGCCGCCGAGGGCATGGCGGTGGTGCTGGCCGATATCGACGAGGCGGCCCTCGAGGCAGCCGCCGCCGGCATCGCCGGCGATGTCA
>JBFISZ010000014.1:0-23963 GCA_041608315.1 Acidimicrobiia bacterium
CGATCCCCGCAAGGGGCTCAGCACGGCGTTGGCCGCCATGCGGGTGTTGCGGCTCACCCACCCCAGCGCCCACCTGGTCGTCGTCTCCCCAAACGCCATCGAGCCGGAGGCCGGCGTCGAGCTGCACCAGAACGTGACGGATGCCGCCAAGCAGGAGCTGCTGGCGAGCGCCGCGATCTTCATAGCTCCCAACCAGCGAGGCGAGAGCTTCGGCCTCACGGTCGCCGAGGGCATGGCTGCCGGCGCCGCCTGCGTCGTCAGCGACATCCCGGCGTTTGGTGACGTGGTGGGAGACGCCGCGGTGCGGGTCGCCCCGGGGGAGCCGCTCCGATTCGCGGCAGCGATGGCGGAACTGCTCGACGATCCGGGGCGGATGGCCGATCTGGGGGCGAGGGCGGAGGTCCGGGCCCGGAAGTTCTCTATCGACCGGACCGTAGATGCCTATCTCCCCATGTACGAGGCGGCCGCCTCGGCTTGACGGGGAGGCACTTACACTTCACGGGAGCGAGGAGGCGACCATGAGCTATCAACATATCGAGGTCCGAGTCGAGAACGCCATTGGACGCATCATTTTGAGCCGACCCGACCGGTTCAATGCGCTCAGCCTCGAGCTGCTGCAGGAGGTGATCGACGCGCTCGGTGCCGTCAGCTCGGATCCCGCCGCCAAAGTGATCGTCATCGAAGGAGCCGGCAAGGCTTTCTCGGTGGGCCATGATCTCAACGAGATGATCGACCGCGACCGGTCCTTCTTCGACGAGTTGTTCACGACCTGCACGGTCATGATGGAGAAGATCCAGGCGATCCCGCAGCCGGTCATAGCCAAGGTCCACGGCATGGCCGCCGCGGCCGGCTGTCAACTGGTGGCAGCGTGCGACCTCGTGGTCGCCTCCGCAGACAGCAGATTCGGTACGACCGGACTCAAGGTCGGCCTGTTCTGCTCGACCCCCATGGTGCCTTTGTCGCGCGCCATCGGGCGCAAACGGGCTCTCGAGATGCTCCTGACGGGTGACACCATCACAGCCGAGAAGGCCGCCGACTGGGGTCTGGTCAACCGGGTCGTCGCCCCCGACGAGCTCGAAGCGGCGACCATCGAACTGGCGGATCAGATCGCGCGCTACTCGCCGGAGGTGGTCGGCCTCGGCAAGGCCGCCTTCTACCGGCAGGTGGAGATGCCGCAGGCCGCGGCGTACGACCTGACCAAGGATGTCATAGCCGGGAACGCCACCATTGCCGACGGCCAGGAGGGCATGAAGGCGTTCCTGGACAAACGGCAGCCCGTCTGGACTGGATCTGTCGATTCGTAGGGTTTTTGGTGTTTGGGCCGGTCCAGCAAAGTTAGACTCCGGTTGATTGAACCATCAGCCTGCCTTTCACAGGGCGCATGATCAGGAGCGGCAAATGAGCCCAGAGAACACCGAGCGAGGTACCGATCTAGTCAAGCGGGGATTGGCGGAGATGCTCAAAGGCGGCGTGATCATGGACGTCGTCAACGCCGAGCAAGCGAAGATCGCCGAAGAGGCCGGGGCCGTCTCGGTCATGGCCCTCGAGCGAGTTCCGGCGGACATCCGCGCCACCGGTGGCGTGGCCCGGATGGCCGACCCTGCCAAGGTCCGCGAGATCATGGACGCGGTGTCGATTCCGGTCATGGCCAAGTCGCGGATCGGCCATTTTGTCGAGGCCCAGGTGCTGCAATCACTCGGCGTCGACTACATCGACGAATCCGAGGTGCTGACGCCGGTCGACGACAACCACATCGACAAGTGGCGCTTCACCGTGCCATTCGTGTGCGGCGCCAAAGACCTCGGTGAGGCGCTGCGCCGCATCGGCGAAGGCGCCGCGATGATCCGCACGAAGGGCGAGCCGGGCACGGGCAACGTGGTCGAGGCGGTCAAGCACATGCGGCTGATGAACCGGCAGATCCGGGAACTCGCGGTGATGGACGAGAACGAATTGATGGCGGCGGCCAAGGAGCTCCGGACGCCCTATCACCTGGTGCGCGAAGTCGCGGCAACCGGGAAGCTCCCCGTGGTCAACTTCGCCGCCGGCGGGATCGCCACCCCGGCAGATGCCGCGCTGATGATGCAGCTGGGATGCGACGGGGTGTTCGTCGGCTCCGGCATCTTCAAGTCCGGCGATCCGTCCGAACGGGCCCGCGCCATCGTCGAGGCGACGACGTTCTATCAGGACGCCGCCAAAGTGGCCAAGGTGTCGGCAGGGCTGGGGGAGGCGATGGTCGGGATCAACGTCGACACTCTGGCGCCTGCCGATCGGATGCAGGACCGCGGTCTCTAGTGCGGGTCGGCGCGCTCGCCCTCCAAGGTGACTTCCGGGAGCACCTGGCGATGCTGGCTGCCATTGGAGTCGAGGGTGTCGAGGTGCGCACTCCCGAGGAGCTCGCCGCCGTCGACGCGCTGATCATCCCCGGGGGAGAGTCGACGACGATCGGCAAGCTGGCGAATCTGTACGGGTTGATCGAGCCGATTCGGGCGCGAGTCCGAAGAGGCATGCCCATCCTCGGGACGTGCGCCGGGATGATCTTCCTCGCCAACGGCACGACCGGGCCCGAGCAGCCGCAGCTGGAGCTTCTCGATGTCGTGGTCGAAAGAAACGCTTTCGGGCGGCAGGTCGACTCCTTCGAGGCAGACCTGGCGATTGCGGGTCGCGACGAACCGGTTCGTGCCGTCTTCATCCGGGCGCCCTGGATCCACAAGGCGGGTGCCGCCGTCGAGGTGCTGGCTTCGGTCGTCGATCCCGCGAGTGGTGAGGATCGTCCCGTTGTGGTCCGTCAGGGCAACATCCTGGCGACTTCGTTCCATCCGGAACTGATCGGCGAAACCTGGATTCACGAGCTGCTGGTCGAGGCAACGGCGGCCGGCTGAACCAGCTAGGCGACATGCCGGCGCACGCCCTGACATGCCGGTCTCTCTCGATTTCCGAGCAGCCGTTTCTGGGATTGCCCGGAGCAGCCCGACAGTTGGCTGCCATGGGGCTCTTGGGTCCGTTGAGTGAACCGCGTAAGGTTCGAGGCAGGGGAATTCCCGACCCGTCCGCTGCTGAGAGGAGGCCCCCGTGCCGTCCCTTCCCGAACTCGCCCTCAAGGTGGCCGGTCGCGCCGCCCCTGCGGGCCTGATGAAGATGATCGCCGAGGTCGAGGTCGTTGCCCAACGGGGGCTCCCGACGAGCTTCAGCATGCGACTCGAAAGCGCCTCGGTAAACGATCTGTTGCAGTCTGTCGACCGGATCGTTGGAAAGACCCTCGCACCCGGAACGCGGATTGAGATCGCACGAGCCACGCAGAGAACTCGTGTCTCGATCCTGACTGGCGTAGTGGAGTCCGTCGGGCTCGATCTCGACGCCGACAAGGCCGGGCGCTCACCTGCGATCCTGGTCAACGGCTACGACAAGGCCGAACCACTGACACGCGGCGACAAAGTTCGTGCCTTCTCCAATATGCGTCTGTCCGACGTGGCGGCGCACATCGCGGCCGACAACGGCCTCAAGAGCAAGACCGATGGTTCGCCCGTAGCGACCCACCTCCTTCAGGACGGCGTGACCGACTGGCACTTCCTGTGGCGCCTCGCAGAGCGGATCGGATTCGAAGTCTTCGTTGCCGGTGACACGCTTCACTTTCAGGCTGCCGGCACCAGGGGCCGCACCAAACTCAGGTGGGGAGCCGGCCTGATCCAGTTCAGTCCGGTGATCACCGGCTCGCACCAGACCGGCGCGGTCACCGTGCACGGATGGGATCCGAGCAAGAAGGCGGTCGTTGCGAATGCGGCTGCTGCCGGCGGAGGCCGATCCGAGGGCGTGGGAAGGCTCATCATCGACCCGATCGTGCGTTCCCGCGAAGAGGCGGATAGCCTCGCCGAGTCGATCGTGAGAGCGACTGATCGCAGCGCCAGGACCGGGAGGGGATTGCTGCAGCCGGGCGTACCGCATGTCATGCCGGGAGTGATCTTGGAGATCGGGGGCGTGGGAACCCAGATGGGCGGTGAGTATTACGTAGGTGCGGCAACGCATCGCTTCACCTCCGAGGAGTACACGACGGCTTTCGAGATCGGCGACCCGGCGAGCGTCGAGGTATCGGGCTTCCATTGTGCGCCGCCGGGCGGTCTGCGCCCGAGCGTCGTACTCGGGATCGTCACCGACAATCGGGACCCTGATGGCCTCGGGCGGGTCCGGGTCAAGTTCCCCTGGCTGAGCGAGGATGAGGAGAGCGCGTGGGCGCGGCTCGCGGTACCCATGGCCGGCCCCGAGACAGGCGCCTACTTCCTACCAGAAGTGGACGATGAGGTCTTGGTCGCGTTCGAGCACGGGGACGTGGGCGCGCCGTACGTCGTTGGTGCGTTGTGGAACGGCGCCGACCGGCCACCCGTGGAGAACTCCGACGGTGAGAACGACACGCGCCTCATTCGATCGCGGAGTGGCCACGAAGTCCGATTCGACGATTCGAACGATGGTGGGAGCATCGAGGTTGCGACCCGTAGTGGGCAGACCATCCGTCTCGACGAAGGCAGCAACCGTATCGAGATCGTCGGCGGCGGGATCGGCAGCGCGGTCGTCATCGACGCCGGTGGTGGTGACATCGAGTTGAGAACGACCGGCGTACCGGGCGGCAGTATCACGCTCGACAGCGCGGGAGACATCGACTTGAAAGCGGCCGGCAACCTCACCCTCGAGGCCGGCCTCAATCTCGAGGCGGAGGCCGGTCTCAATCTCGAGGCCAAGGCTGCCGTCACCGCGTCTCTCGAAGGCGTCTCCGGCGCGGAGCTCAAGTCCGGGGCCATCACGGAGGTCACCGGCGCCCTAGTCAAGATCAACTGAGGAGAATCGAGCATGCCCCCCGCAGCAAGAGTCGGCGATATGCACACGTGCCCGATGGTGACGGTAATCGTCCCCCATGTAGGTGGCCCCGTGCTCCCCCCGGGTGTGCCAACTGTGCTCATCGGAGGTATGCCGGCGGCGACGGTTGGCTCGCAGGCGGTCTGTGTGGGGCCGCCCGACACAATCGTGGCCGGCTCGATGACCGTCATTGTGGGCGGGCTGCCGGCTGCGCGGGCGGGAGACTCAACAGCTCACGGTGGGTTGCTCGTATCCGGCGAGCCAACCGTGGTCATCGGGAACTGAGGATAGGCAGGCCGCATACGGCGGGAGCTACGACCGCTCACCGAATCCTGTCCGGGCTCGTTGTTCGTGGTCGGCAACTTCCGGTGACGAGCCCTTTGTTGGAGACTGCGATGGCGCCGGGTGGGCGAGGTCGGGCCCTCTCGAACGCCGCGCGGATTCCTCGCGTAGAGCAACACGGCGGACACTTGGAATCACGTCGACGGAACGCCAATACGAAACCACCCGAGATCCTCGTAGAATCGTCGTCCAGAGAGCTGAGAGAGATTCATGGCCGGACATTCCAAATGGGCGAACATCAAGCACCGCAAGGGGCGTCAAGACGCCGCCCGGGGCAAGCTGTTCGCCAAGCTGATCAGGGCGATCGAGGCCGCCGCCCGCGCCGGGGGCAGCGATATCACGGGCAACCCGACGCTGGCCACCGCCGTCCAGAAGGCCAAGGACGCCTCGGTTCCCAAGGACAACATCGAGCGGGCGATCGCCCGCGGTGCCGGGGAGCTCGAGGGTGTCGAGTACGAGGAGTTCTTCTACGAGGGTTATGCCCCCGGCGGCGTGGCCCTCTACGTGCACATCCTCACCGACAACCGCAATCGCGCCGCCTCCGACGTCCGGTCGGCGTTCAACCGGAACAACGGCTCCCTCGGTGAGCCCGGGTCGGTCGCCTACCTGTTCGAGCAGAAGGGCTACGTCCTGGCAGAGGGCGACGAAGAAACGGTGATGTTGACGGCGCTCGACGCCGGAGCCGAGGACGTAACCGGCTCGGCGGAGCAATGGGAGATCGTCTGCTCTCCGGGAGACCTCGCCGCAGTGCGCGCCGCCCTGGATGCCGCCGAGATCACCGTTGCTCAGGCCGAGGTGTCCCAGATCGCCAGCGTCTCCGTGCCGGTCGACGCCGCCACGGCTCCCAAGATCCTGCGGCTCGTCGATGCTCTTGAAGACCTCGATGACGTCCAGGCCGTATACGCCAACTTCGACATCCCCGACGAGGTTCTCGCCGAGATCGCGTAGCCGGGACCCGGCCGTGGCGGCAGCGTCCTTGGAACAGGGCCGGCAACGGCGTAGGGTACAGGGAACATATGTTCGTATTAGGCATCGACCCAGGTTTGACGCGGACCGGCTACGGCATCGTGGAGAAGAGCCCCACAGGGCTCCGCGCGGTCGCCGTCGGTGTGATTCGCACGGAACCAGGTGCCCGCGTGGCGGATCGGCTTCTGGAGCTCCACCGCGACCTCGGTGCGATCATTGCGGACTACCGGATCGACACTGCGGCCATCGAGCAAGTGTTCGTCAACCGCAACCGGATGACTGCGACGAGTGTCGCCCGGGCATCCGGCGTCGCCCTGCTGACGATCGCCCAAGCCGGGATCTCGGTGGTGGAGTACACGCCCTCGGCCGTCAAAATGGCGCTCACGGGCTACGGTGCGGCAGACAAGAACCAGGTACAGAAGGTGATCCAGATGCGACTCGGTCTCGACGCGATTCCGCACCCGGCCGATGCCGCCGACGCTCTTGCGATCGCCGTGTGCCATGTCCAGGCCAACGGCTTGCAGTGGCGGCTCGACGGCGCCGGGGCTCCACGATGATCGGGAGATTGCGCGGAATCGTGGCCGAGAAGCACGCCGAGGGCGTGCTGCTGGACGTGGCCGGAGTGGGATACGAAATGGCAGTTCCGCCGCGGGCGCTGGTCGAGCTGCCCGGCATCGGCGACGAGGCCGTAGTGCACACCCATCTCCATGTCCGTGAGGACGCCATGGCTCTCTTTGGATTCTCGAGCGAGGATCAGCGTGACCTGTTTCGGCTTCTCCTCGGGATATCGGGAGTGGGGCCCAAGGTGGCGCTGGCCATTCTCGGCACTATGACTCCGGACGATCTGCGACGAGCCGTGCTCACCGATGATGCCGCCGCGCTGACCGCGGTGCCCGGCATCGGGAAACGGTCCGCCCAGAAGCTACTGCTCGAGTTGCGTCCCAAGCTCGAGCTCCCCGACACCGAGCTGACCCCGTCGAGCTCACCGCTGGCCGAGGTGCGCTCGGCGCTCGAGGGCCTCGGCTACCAGGGCGATGAGATCCGGGTCGCCCTCGCCGAGCTTCCCGAGACCGACGAGGTCGACCAGCTGTTGCGCCGGGCTCTGCAGACGCTGGGCCGCCAGGCATGATCGAGGTGACCAATGCGTGAAGAGGGCCTGCTGGCGACCACCTCGGATCCGGAAGAACTGCAATTCGAGGCGGGCTTGCGCCCGCGCCGGATGGAGGAGTTCATCGGCCAGCCCGAGCTCAAAGAGCGTCTCGCCATCCTCGTCGAAGCCGCTATCCAGCGGGGGGAGTCGATCGATCACACCCTGTTCTCCGGTCCTCCCGGCCTCGGGAAGACGACATTGGCCGGCATTCTCGCCGGTGAGATGGGTGCCGTTTTCCGAGCCACCTCGGGCCCCGCCCTGGAGCGCCCCGGCGACCTGGCCGCGGTGATCACGAACCTCGACGCCGGCGACGTGTTGTTCATCGATGAGATCCACCGGCTGCCGCGTCAGGTAGAGGAGGTGCTCTACCCGGCGATGGAGGACTTCCAGCTCGACATCATCGTGGGCAAGGGCCCGGCGGCCCGCTCGATTCGCCTGGAGCTACCCAGGTTCACGCTAGTGGGTGCCACCACCCGCGTTGGCCGTGTCGCGCCGCCGCTGCGCGACCGCTTCGGCTACGTAGCTCGTCTCGACTATTACGAGGAAGCGGATCTGGCGGAGATCGTCACCCGGGCCGCCGGGATCCTGGAAGCCGAGATCGAGCCTGCCGGAGCGGCGGCGATCGCTCACCGCAGCCGGGGGACCCCGCGAATCGCCAACCGGCTGCTGCGCCGGGTGCGGGACTATGCCACGGTGCGCGGCGATGGCGTGGTCGATGCGGCCACGGCGAGTACCGCTCTCGAGATCTTCGAGGTCGATGAACGCGGGCTCGACAAAGTCGACCGCTACATCCTGGAGGCGATCATCGGCAAGTTCAACGGAGGCCCGGTGGGATTGTCGACGCTGGCCATTGCGGTCGGCGAGGAGACCGAGACGGTGGAGGACGCCTACGAGCCGTTCTTGCTCCAGCAGGGCTTGATCCAACGGACGCCGCGGGGCCGGGTCGCCACCCGCAACGCCTACGCCCATCTCGGGCTGGAACCGCCGCTCGATAGCGCCCAGGGAAGCCTCCTCTAGCCGACCCGGCGACGCCAGCGGCTACCTTGCAGCATCGTGCAGACCTCCGATTTCGAGTATGAGCTCCCGGCTGAGGCGATAGCGCAGGCCGCTATCGAGCCGCGCGACGCCGCCCGCCTCCTCCGAGTTGCCGGCATGACTGACCACCGCTTCTCCGACCTGCCGGCGTTGCTGCGCTCCGGCGATCTCCTGGTCGTCAATCGCACCCGAGTCCGGCGAGCTCGATTGTCCGGGACGCGCCGCGGAACCGGTGGTGCGGTTGAGCTGCTCTTGCTGCGTCCCGTCGCCGGCACCACCTGGGAAGCCCTCGTACGCCCGGCGCGCCGGATGCGGCCGGGCGTCGAGCTGGAGTTTGGTCCCATCCGGGCTCGAATCGTGGGCGAGCCCCAGGCCGGCCGCGTTGCGGTCGATCTCGACGTCGCCGGCGATATCGAAGAGATCGTGGCCGAATACGGGACCGTGCCGCTGCCGCCGTACTTCCATGGCACCCTCGATGACCCGGAGCGCTACCAGACGATGTTCGCCCAGGTCATAGGCAGTACCGCGGCCCCGACGGCGGCGCTTCATTTCACTCCAGGCCTGGTCGAACGGCTCACGAACGGAGGCGTGGAAGTCGCCGCCGTGGAACTGGATGTCGGCCTCGACACCTTCCGTCCGATGGAGTCGGGCCCAATCACCGATCACGTGATGCACTCCGAGAGGTACTTCGTGCCGGAAGAAGCCGTCACCGCGATCGAGGCGGCTCGCCAACGGGCCGGCCGCGTCGTCGCCGTCGGCACCACGGTCTTGCGCACCCTCGAGACTGCTGCGACACCCGCCGGAGCGGTCACGCCCGGGGAGGGCGTCAGCTCACTCTTCGTCACGCCGGGATATCGGCCTCGGGTGGTCGATGCGCTGCTGACCAACTTCCATGCCCCGGGAACAACTCTGATCGTTCTGGTGGCAGCCTTGCTCGGCCCGGAGTGGCGCGATGTCTATGCCGCGGCTCTCGAACGGGGCTACCGCTTTCTCTCATTCGGAGATGCGATGTTCATCGAGGAACTGGCGGGCCGCGCCCCATGAGCGCTCTCCGATTCCGGGTGTTGCACCAGGCCGGAGCCGCTCGCACCGGCCTGCTGGAGACGCCCCACGGCAGTTTCTCGACCCCGGGTTTCATGCCCGTGGGCACCCGGGGGACGGTGCGCGGACTGGACGCCGGCGACCTCGAGGGCATCGGCGCCGAGATCATCCTGGCGAACACCTATCACTTGATGCTGCGCCCCGGGGCCGAAGTTGTGGCCCGTCTCGGCGAGCTGGCCGGCTTCATGGGCTGGAACGGTCCAACCCTCACCGACAGCGGCGGCTACCAGATCTTCTCGCTGACCCCACGGGTCGATGAGGAAGGAGTCGTCTTCCGCAGCACATATGACGGTTCCCGTGTCGAACTGACTCCGGAGCGGGCCGTCGCCATCCAGGAAACCCTGGGCGCGGACATCGCAATGGTTCTCGACGAGCTCGTCGGGCTGCCGGCGCCGCTCGATTTGGTGCGCAATGCGATGGAGCGGACGCTGCGCTGGAGCGCTCGTGCCCTCCAGGCGAGGACCCGCCAAGACCGTGCCCTCTTCGGCATCGTGCAGGGCGGCGTCGACCCGGCGTTGCGAGCCGAGTCGGCGGCTCGCACGGCCGAACTCGGATTCCCCGGTTTCGGCATCGGGGGCCTCAGCGTTGGGGAATCGCCGGCCGAGATGGCCGGCGCCCTCGACGCGGCGCTCCCCGAACTTCCGGCCGCGGCCCCCCGTTACGTGATGGGCCTCGGCGACACCGCCGGCATGCTGGACGCGATTGGGCGGGGAGCCGATCTCTTTGATTGTGTGCTGCCAACCCGCCTGGCTCGTCACGGTAAGGCATTGCATCCGGACGGCGACTTCTCCATGCGGCGCCGCGAGTGGGCGAGCGATTCGCGCCCGATTGATCCCGGGTGCGACTGCCCAACATGCAGACGCTACAGCCGGGGATACCTGCGTCACCTCTTCGTGACCAAGGAGGTCCTCGGCGGTCGGCTGCTGTCGCTGCACAACTTGCGCTACACGCTGGCGCTGCTCGAAGCGGCGGGTGAGGCGATCGCCGCCGGTTCGTTCGTTGAGTGGCGCCGCGGCGTACTGGCGCGCCGGGCCGGCCGCCTCGATGGGGACATTTCGCGGAATGTCGATTAACGTTACGAGCGCCCGGCACGGCTCCGCCTTGTCGGGCTGTGATCTGATTGGAGAGATTCCATGATTCTCAGCATGACCGGCGCCTTGCTGTCTGCCCCCGCCGCGGTGGTGGCGCAGGCGACGAGCGAGGAAACAGGCACCAGCCCGCTGGTGTCTTTGTTGCCGTTCATCCTCATCGGTGCCGTCTTCTACTTCCTCGCGATCCGCCCCCAGAAGAAGCGCTCCGAGACACTGCGGCAGTTCCAAGCGAATCTGAATGTCGGGGACGAGATCCGCACCGCCGGTGGAATCATCGGCGTCATCAGCAGCCTCAGCGAGCGCGAAGCGATGGTCGATGTCGGCGGCGTCAAGCTGAAGTTCGCCAGAGGTGCGATCGCGGCTCCTGCGGGAGACGACTCGGAGTGAATCGGCGCCGTCTCTGGATCACATTGTTGGTGACGCTGGCCGTCGCCTGGGGCTCGCTGGCATCGACTCTGGCTGTGGGATGGACCCCCAAGCTGGGTCTCGATCTCCAGGGCGGTTTCGCGGTCGTCCTGACCACCCCGGAGGCCACCGATCCTGAGGTTCTCGACAAGGCGGTCGAGATCATGCGACAGCGGATCGAGAACCTCGGCAGCGTGCAAGAGCCGGAGATCTCGGTGCAAGGCGACAGCAGCATTCTCGTCCAGCTGCCCGGTGTCCAGGATCGGGAAAGGGCCCTGCAAGCCGTCGGCACCACCGGCGAACTGTCCTTTCGCCCCGTATTGAGCGAGAACTTCGGTTCCAGCCCAGCCTTTCTCGACGGCACATTGCCGAACCCCGTCCAACCCGATGTCGACCCGGCCGTCGACGACACGGAGCCTCCCCCCGACGACACCGAGCCTCCCGCCGACGACACGGAGTCGACGACGACCACGTCGACGACGACAACAACGACCACGACGCTGCCTCCGGTGATTCCCGACAACATAGACCCTGATACCGGTCTGACCATTGTCGACGACCCCGCCGCCGCCGCCTACTTGCGGGGCGAGGACGGAATCTCGTACTACCACGTCGGCCCGGCGTTCCTCCTCGGCTCCGACATCGACGGTGCCACCGCCGGTTTCATCGGCAGCGCCACCGCCGGGTGGGTGGTCGATCCCGACTTCACCGGTGAAGGGGGCGACAAGTTCGAAGACGCCACCGCCCAGCTCACTTTGTTTTCTCCGGGAGATCCTCGCCGGTCGATGGCGATCGTCGTCGACGGCGTGGTGGTCTCGGCGCCCCAGGTCAGCGAACAACTCGCCACGGGCGAGGCCCTCGACGCCGACGTGGTGTACATCACGGTCGGGGGCGGCGACGAGCAGCAGCAGGAAGCAGAGGATCTCGCCACCATCCTGCGCTACGGCGCGTTGCCCACGACGTTTGAGCGGGAGCGGGTCGAGTCGGTGTCGGCCAGCCTCGGCAGCGACTCGCTGCGAGCCGGCCTCATCGCCGGACTCGGCGGCTTGACTCTTGTCGGGGTCGCCCTGCTTCTGTACTACCGGTCACTCGGCCTGGTCGCGGTCTTCGGCTTGACGGTCTTCGGCTCGCTGCTGCTCGTCGTCATCTCGCTCATGAGCCGCTTCCAGGGTACGACGCTGACCCTGGCCGGCGTCACCGGAATCATCGTCTCGGTCGGTATCACGAGCGATTCCTACATCGTGTTCTTCGAGCGCATCAAGGAAGAGCACCGCCGCGG
This sequence comes from Acidimicrobiia bacterium, assembly GCA_041608315.1. Classification (GTDB taxonomy): domain Bacteria; phylum Actinomycetota; class Acidimicrobiia; order Spongiisociales; family UBA5794; genus JAHEJX01. The sequence goes on from JBFISZ010000014.1 coordinate 12,212, forward strand.
GCGCCCGCTGCGTACCGCCGTTGACCAGGGATTCAACCGAGCCTTTCGCACGATCCTCACGGCGGACACCGTCACCTTCGTCGGTTCGATCCTGCTGTGGATACTGGCAATCGGTCCCGTCAAGGGATTCGCCATCACCCTGGGCATAGCCACTGTGATCGACGTGATCGTTGCCTACTTCTTCACCCGCCCCACCGCCCAGCTGATGGTGCGGAGCCGCCTGGGTGAAGGCGGCTGGCTCTCCATACGCGCCGCCACCGGTCGGTCCCGCGACGAGGTCGCTGTGGAGGCGACGGCATGAGCCTGCCGGCCCGACTCTTCCGTGGAGAAACCACCTTCGACTTCATCAGTCAGCGCAACCGGTGGTTCGCCTTTTCGGGCGCACTGCTGGTTATCTCCGTGCTGTCGCTGATCGTGTTGCGTCTCGACGGAAGCGTCGACTTCACCGGCGGCACCATCGTGGAAGCCGAGAACGCCGCCAACGCCGACATCGGCGAGGTCCGGGCCGCCCTGGCCGGAATCGGCCAGCAAGGGGCGCGAGTCCAGCTCACCGGCGGTGGCACGATCATCGTCCAAACCGAGGCCCTCGACGCCGCCGACCAGGATCAGCTCGTGGAAACGGTCGCCGCAGTAGGCGGCGTGACTCCCGACGAAACGAACGTCGACGCGGTTGGGCCGACCTTCGGCGCCGAGATAACCCGACGCGCCATCCAGGCGCTGGTGATATTCCTCGTGGTCGTGGCGTTGTTCATCACGTGGCGCTTCGAATGGAAGATGGCACTGGGCGCCCTGGCGGCGCTCTTCCACGACTTGCTCATAACCGCCGGGATCTACTCGGCGGTCGGCTTTGAGGTGACCCCGGCCACGGTGATCGCCATCCTGACCATTCTCGGGTACAGCCTCTACGACACCGTGGTCGTCTTCGACAAGATCACCGAGAACGTCAACGACCTGAGCACCCGCAATACCTTCAGCGAGATCGCCAACCTCTCGATGAACCAGGTGCTGATGCGCTCGATCAACACGTCGCTGACGACGCTTCTGCCGATCGGCTCGCTGCTCTTCGTGGGTTCCTTCCTCCTGGGAGCGACGACTCTGCGGGAGTTTGCGCTTGCGCTGTTCATCGGAGTGGCCGCGGGCACCTACTCGTCAATCTTCGTGGCGACACCTCTGCTCGCCATGTGGAAAGAGAGCGAGCCGGAGTGGGCGCGGATGCAACGGCGGGCGCAGCGGCGCATCGGCGGCGACGCTCCCGTGGCGGCGGTCCTCGCCGAGGCCGCTCAAGAGCAGGTGGACGCCGGGGCAGTGCCCCGCCCGCCACGGCAACGGCGCAAGCGCCGGTAGACTCGCGCCGTGATCGATCTCGCGACATTCATCAGGGACGTGCCGGACTTCCCGGAGCCCGGCATCATTTTCAAAGACATCACCCCGCTGCTTGCCGACAGCGAAGCATTTGCAGCCGCGCTCGGTGCGATGGCGGCGCCGTTCGACGGCGTCGAGGTTGACGTGGTCGTTGGAATCGAGGCTCGTGGGTTCATCTTCGCCGCGCCCCTTGCCCAGAGATTCGAAGCCGGCTTCGTCCCGGTCCGCAAGCCCGGGAAACTGCCGTGGCAGGTCAACGGTCACGAGTACGCTCTCGAATACGGAACCGATCGACTCGAAGCGCACAGCGATTCCATCCACCCCGGGGACAAGGTTCTCGTCGTTGATGACGTGCTGGCCACCGGCGGTACCGGGGCCGCCGCGGTCGCTCTGGTCAGGGAACTCGGTGGAGAGGTGGCCGGTTTCTCCGTACTGATCGAGCTCGGTTTTCTCGGTGGACGATCGAAGCTCCCGGAAGTCGATGTGCACACGGTGGTGCACTATGGCGCCGACTGACACAGTCGATGCAGTACCGCCGCCGGAGGAGATCTTCGAGTCGGTGGTGTCGATCTTCGAGCGGTTCTACCCGGACGCCGCCACCGACCGATTCCGGCCGGCGTTCGAACTGGCGACCAGGGCTCACGACGGGCAGCTGCGCCAAACGGGTGAGCCGTACATCTGCCACCCGTTGATCGTCGCCCAAACCCTCGCCGACTACGGCATGGACGAGGCGACCTTGCTGGCGGCGATCCTCCACGACGTCGTCGAAGACAGTGAGATCACTCTCGAGCTGATCGACGAGCAGTTCGGCGATGAGGTGGCGCTTCTCATCGACGGGGTCACGAAGCTGGATCGGATCAGGTTCTCCACCCGCGAGGAGCAGCAGGCGGCGACGATCCGCAAGATGGCGATCGCCATGGCCAAGGACATTCGGGTGCTCCTCATCAAACTGGCCGATCGATTACACAACGTGCGCACCCTGGGGCCCCTCCCCGCCGACAAGCAGGCGCGGGTTGCCTCGGAAACGCTCGACATCTACGCCCCATTGGCCCATCGACTCGGTGTTCAAGAGATCAAACATGAGCTCGAGGAACGCTGTTTCGCGGTGTTGTACCCGAAGCGCAAGAGCGAGCTGGAGGATTTGGTGCGCCACCGGGCCGGAGAGCGGCAGGAGTACATCGACCGGGTCATGCAGGAAGTGCGGGACACGCTGCGTTATGCGGGCATCGAGGCAGATGTCACCGGCCGTCCGAAACACCTCTATTCGATCTACAAGAAGATGATCGATTCCGGCCTGGAGTTCGAGCAGATTCACGATCTGATCGGCATTCGCATTCTCGTCAAAGACGTGCGGGATTGTTACGGCGCCCTGGGGCTGATCCACACCATGTGGCGCCCCGTACACGGCCGTTTCAAGGACTACATCGCGATGCCCAAGTTCAATCTGTACCAAAGCCTCCACACGACCGTCGTCGGACCCGATGGCAGGGCCCTGGAGGTGCAGATCCGCACCCATGACATGCACGATCGGGCCGAGTACGGGATCGCCGCCCACTGGCGCTACAAAGAGGGCGCCGGACCAACAGATATCCCCTTCGTCTCCGACCTGCGGTTCCTGCATGACGAGCACTCTGATCCGGCGGAGTTCCTCGCCAGCCTCAAGCTCGACCTTTATCGCGATGAGGTCTTTGTGCTGACGCCGAAGGGCAGCGTTCTGGTGTTGCCGGCAGGGTCGACCCCGGTCGACTTTGCCTACCGGGTCCACACCGATGTCGGCCACCGGTGCGTGGGTGCCAAGGTGAACAGCCGCCTCGTGCCATTGTCGACCAAGCTCGAATCCGGTGACATCGTCGAGATCATCACCTCCAAGGCCCAGGATGCGCACCCCAGTCGCGACTGGCTCGACTTCGTGGCATCGAGCCGGGCGGCCGCCAAGATTCGGCAGTGGTTCACCCGGGAGCGGCGCGAGGTGGCGCTGACGGATGGACGCGACTTCGTGATGAAGGCGCTGCGGCGCGAGTCGGTGTCGATTCCCTCGGCTCGACGCGAGGATCTCCTCAAAGAGGTTGCCGCCGACCTCGGGTACTCCGATCTCGAGTCGCTGTATGTCGCCGTCGGTGACAACCGCCTGAGCGCCAGCACCGTCTCCAATCGGCTTGCTCGGAATCTGGCTCCGGAGGTCGATGAGTTCGATGAGGATCTCCTCGAACCGCCCCGGCGCCGCCAGGGGATCCGCCCCACCCGAGGAATCACCGTTGAAGGCATGGACGACCTGCTTGTGCGGATCGCACGCTGCTGTGCCCCGGTGCCGGGAGACGACATAATGGGCTTTGTCACGGTGGGCCGCGGGGTGTCGGTACACCGCACCGACTGCACCAACTTCGGCGCTCTCCAGGAGCGGGGAGAGCGCATGATCGACGTTTCGTGGGCTCAGGAGCAGGCGGGTTCGTACTTCGTCTGGATTCAGGTCGAGGCGCTCGATCGGCCGGGCCTCCTGATGGACGTCACGAAGGTGCTCTCCGACTTCGGCGCCAACATCCACGCTTCGTCCTCGGCGACGGGCCGCGACCGGGTGGCGATCCTCCGATACGAGGTCGAGGTGTCCGATTCCCAACTCCTGGAGCGGCTCTTGTTCGACATTCGCAACGTCAAAGGCGTCTTCGACGCCTACCGCCTTGTCCCGCAAGCCGAGTAGAGCGGTTCCGCTCGAAGCAGGCTTCCCCATGCGGTGCACAGAAACTGGTCAAATCCTGACTTGATCGAAAGCCCGGGTCTTTCAAGGTTTTCCGGCGTTTTACCGATGAACTAGTCATGACTGCAAGGCGCGGTCTGCCTTGCCGTGACGGCACGGATGAGGCGGGCTTCACGATCATAGAGGTGGTAATCGCAGCTGCGATTCTCGCCATCGCGATCGTGCTCACCGTGACCCCGCTGGTCTCGTCGATGCGCGCCCTCGATCGGAGCAAAGATGTCACGATTGCCGAGAGCATCGCGCAGGGCCGAATCGAACAGGTGCGGGCGCTCGAGTTCAGCGACATCGGCCACCCCGGGTCTGCTCCCGACGGCGTCATCGCTCGCAGCGAGACCCGAACCGTGGAGGGGGCCTCCTTCCTGATCGAGACGACCGTCGAGTTCGTCGGCGCCGTGTCGGGCCTTGACATCGTGCCGCAGGGTGGGGACGGCGTCGAAGGGATGTTCGACCTCGGCATCAACTACAAGCACGTCCACGTGGTCGTCACGCCCCTCGGCAGCGGAGCCGATCCCGTGACGATGGACACCCTGATCGCCCCGCCGACCGTGGCCGGCTTGGAGGACATAGCGGTGATCGAGGTTGTGCTCGATCGTCACGAGCCTTTCGACCCGAGTCCCGATCCCACGCCCATCGTCCGCATCTCGGGGCCCTGGATATACGACTCATCGGAGGCCGCGCCAACCCAGTACTTCGCCGACGTGTTCGCCGGGACGTACACCATCGGCCTGGTGACGTCACGCGGCTGGACTATTCACCCCGACTCGATCGACTCGGGCGCCACCAGCGTCACCGCCGTGCTCGGCACCAAGTCGCAACGCACCATCAGGGTGTACCAACCGGTTTCGCTCGATGTTGTCGTGCTCGACGATGACACCGGCCTTCCCATCACGGATGCCGTGCTCACAGCCACTGATCTGGCCTACGGGCCGCCGATCTCCAACCCAGCCGGCGACTACTCGTTCACCGGGCTCGTCCCCGACCGATACGAGATCGCCGCCATCGCCACCGGATACCGGAGCGCATCGGTGGAGATCGACGTCCCCGGATCAGGCGGCGGCAGCAGCGCCACAGCAACCATCCGGATGGCCCCGCAGGGGTTCGTCGGAGTCGATTATGACTTCTTCGTCGACTACGACGGGGCATCCGGCTATCACACCAGCGGGGCAACGGTGCAGGTGACACATTCCAGCTACGGGGTATTCGTCGGCACAACGGACGAGACCGGCCACACGGTCATCGAGCTGCCGGCGAGCACATCGGGATTCTCGGTCACCGCCGCAACGCCGTGGGGTCACGATCCGGCAACGGCAGCGCTCACCACGGGTAGTTCCCCCGGTTCGGGGACACTCAGCCTGACCGCGCCTCCGGTCACAGACGTCTTCTCGTTGCGAAACGGGGCTGCCGGGCCCGCCGGCTTCTTCGAGTACAAGGTTGGATCGGGTCCCTGGGTCCGCCTCCTCGCGAATGACGACGGGCGAGCGACATTCGTTGTCCCCGAAGATGACGGCACCATCGTGGAGATGCGCACGTACTGCTCGGCGGCCGACTATCCGGCCGCACCGGCGAAGACCCGCTCCGAACCTCTCGACGGTCGCGACTTCTCGTGGAATGCCAGGGCATCATGCTGAAACGACTGCTGCGCGACGAGTCGGGACTCACTCTGACGGAGCTGATGGTCGCGGGAGCGATGGCCGCGATCCTCTCGGCCGCCTTCCTCCTGGTCTTCTCCTCCTTCAACCGCAGCGTTTCGCTCGAAGAGGCGCGGGCGTCGGCCCTGCGCGAGGTGCAGGCCGCCACAGCCGAGCTCTCCGTCGAGCTCCGCCAGGCGATTCCCCTCACCGACAGCTCATTCGCAGTTGCCTCGCTGGAAGCCGGCTGGCCGGCGCCCGAGCTCGTGTTCTACAGCGACCGGGCCCGGGAAGCCGCCGGTCCCGAGCGCTACCGCTACTACGTCAGCGGATGTGGCGGCAACCTGTGCGACCTCATGCGCGAGGTCACAGTCGCCGACGCCGGAGGTCCTCCGTGGACGTTCACCGGCACGGCCACCGCGGAGCGAGTCGTCGCCAACGTGCTATCCGATGGTGCTCCGCTGTTCCAGGGGGCCGACTGGAGCACTGGATCCGAGGCGCTGACGACATCGTGCGGCACCAGTGCGGCATGTGAGTTCTCTTTGATACGGATCGTGGTGAGAGTTGATCCGGACCCCAACATCTCGGCAGAAGAGCCCCTCAATGTGAGACGCGAAGTGAGGTTGAGAAATGCGCCGTAGCTACCCGGCGGGCCTGGCAGGAGGCGTGAAGAACGGAGAGGCCGGAGCCGCCCTCGCGGTCGTGGTCATGGGAGTTCTCGCCATTGCGCTCATCACGTTCCTCGTGCAGAAGCTGGCCATCTCCCAGACCACCCAGGCCAACTTCTACGCGGGCGAAGACGCCACTTTGGCGGCCGGCGAGGCGATGTTGGACCGCTATGCCACCAAGTTGTCGATCGACCCGCTGTACTACCAGACCTACGTCGATGAGGCCGAGGCGCCCCGGCGCTGCACGGATAGTGGCTCCACGTCGTTCGGTACCGTCGTCAATCCCGGCAATCCATGGATAACCGACTGCGCCATCTGGACGTACGAGTTCACCGATACGTATTACGAGCACCCTCTACTGGCGGGTGAGGCTCCTGCGTTTGATGATGTCGGGGTCCTCATGCACGTCGTGCCTCCTACGGTCGCCCATGGCCTCGAAGTCGAGATCATCGCCAAGCAAGCGGACCGCCCGGCGCAACGTTCACTGCAAGTTGAGATCGGGCCCGAGGCCATCAGCGAGTTTGTCTGGATGGTCGAGGAGGATCTCTACTTTGGTCCGGAGGACAAGACCTTCGGCAAGGTTTACTCCGGTGGGAACGTCGGCTACGAAGCCGGCGGGGAGGCCCACGGTGACGTCTACGCCGAGGACGCCATCGTCATCAACCTGAAGATCAAGAGCACGACCTACGATCCGCCCCTGTGGATGAACGGTGCCCAGGGTTGGGACAGCACCGGGAACTTCAACAGTCTGGGCGAGGTGATAGCCGACATCTACCCCGACCCGATCGACTTCGACAGTTTCTGGGATGATCTCGCACTCATTGCGCGGGCGGCGTGCGACGGCGGCGGGATCTGCCTCGACCCGGCGCGGAACCCGGCGATCCCGTCTGGTGCCGTCGCCTACCTCGTGGAGACGGTCGCCGGCGGGTCGCGGCTCCAGATCTCGTACGCCACCGCGGTTCCGTTTGACAACAGCTGCAACATCACGCTCAGCGAGAGTGACGACAAACTGGCACGATGGACCCAAGCTTCTCAGGATGCGGCGTGGACGCTGCTGGGAACCTACGACATTCCGATCAACGGCGCCCTGTGGGCCAATGAGCTCATTGTGCTGGGTCGCAACGAAAGCAGTCCGTTCGTTCTGGACGGGGCCCTGACGGTCTATGCCGGTGATTCATCGAACCGCCGCAATATCATCGTCGGTTCGGACATCGAGTATGCCGCCGGACTGACAGGCGACGACCTCCTTGCCATCATCGCCAGCGGCGAGGTCTGGATCAACCCCAACGCCGTCGGGAGTGACGGCGAACTGCACATCTACGGCTCCATTCTCAGTCAGGATGGCGAGCTGCATATCGCGCAGAGGTGCCTCGAAAGTGGAAGCTGCGTCTCGCCCGCAGGAGCCGCCATTACCACCTACGGGTCGATTGCCTCTACCGGCACGGGCAACCTGAGTGTGTGCGTTGCAGCTGAGTTCAACTTCGACGAGCGCCTCGATGTCATGCGGCCACCCTTCTACCCATTGATCAGCGACGTGTGGACCTTCAGGAACTGGCAGGAGATCCCGGAGCCTTGCTGGGCTGAACTCGGCGGATGTCCCTAACGATTCGGCCCGTCTAGTCTTCTACGGGTGATCATCGAGTCTCGTGAACTGTGGCTGGCAGCCACCAACACCTACGTCGTGGCTCCTGAAAGGGGCGGTCCCGCCGTGGTCATCGACGCCCCGCCCGACCCGGATGCCGTAATCGACCTGTTGGCGAAGCATGAATTGACGCCGGTGGCGCTGCTGCTCACCCACGGCCACATAGACCACATGGGCGGTGCCGGCGGTGTCGTGACTGCGACGGGGGTAGACGCGTTCCTCCACCCCGACGACGATTTCCTCGTGCGCGACCCGGCGGCGATCCTGCGCTCCATGTTCGGAATTGTGGTCGAGCCCGGTGTGTTCGATCCGCCGGAGTTCCGTCCACTGGACGACAAAGCGGTGCTCGGTATGGCCGGCCTGGACTTCCAGGTCGTCCATACCCCGGGCCACACCCCGGGGCACTGCTGTTTCGTCCTCGAGGACGCGGGCATCATGTTCTCCGGCGACCAGTTGTTCGCCGGCTCGATTGGCCGTACCGATCTTCCCGGGGGCAGCTATCCCCAGCTGATGGAGTCGATGCGAGATCGGGTTCTCTCCTACCCCGACGCCACCGAGGTGCTTCCGGGCCACGGTCCACGGACTACCCTGGGCCGGGAGCGGCGCACCAATCCCTTCCTACGGGATCTGTAGGAACCGGCGCCGTCTCGGGCAGCCGGTGGGCCGCCCCCAATTTCGGATACGCCCGTTTTCCGGAATGCCAGTTGCCGAGCGTCTAAGGAGTGGCCCAGATGAGCGCCGAGGTATACCGAACGACCCGCCCCGGGCTGCTTGGCGCCGCCAACGTGGGCGAGACCGTCCAGGTGGCAGGATGGATCGCGACCCGCCGCGACCACGGCGGCATCGTCTTTCTCGATCTGCGGGACTCCACCGGAATCCTCCAGGTCGTCCTCGACCCCGAGGCCGCCAGCGCCCCCGCCGCCGTCCTGTCCGGGTTGCGTCGCGAGTACGTCATCAGCGTTACCGGCGCGGTGGCGGCGCGCGGCCGGGAACAGGTCAACCCTGATCTGGCGACGGGCGAGATCGAGCTGGTCGCCACCGAGTTGCGTGTGCTGTCACCTTCCGATCCCTTGCCGTTTCAGCTCGATGGCCGAGTGGATGTCGACGAGGCGCTGCGTTTGGAGTATCGGTATCTCGATCTGCGGCGTCCGGCGATGGCGGCCAACCTGCAGGCGAGATCGAATGCGATTCGGGCCATGCGGCGGGTGCTCGACGGGCGTGGGTTCCTGGAGGTAGAGACGCCGACCCTGGTGGCATCAACTCCGGAGGGAGCCCGTGACGTGCTGGTGCCCAGCCGGCTGCGGCCGGGCCATTTCTACGCGTTGCCCCAGTCGCCGCAGCTCTTCAAGCAGCTCCTGATGATCTCCGGAGTCGACCGCTACTACCAGATCGCCCGGTGCTATCGCGACGAGGACTTCCGGGCCGATCGGCAGATCGAATTCACCCAACTTGATCTCGAGGGGGCCTTCTGGGGCCAGGATGAGGTCCTCGAGCTCCTGGAGGAGGTGGCCGTCGCCGTCACGCGCGACCTGCGGGGACTGGAGTTGGCTCGCCCGTTCCCCCGCCTGACGTGGCAGGAGGCCATGGACCGTTTCGGGACGGACAAGCCGGATATCCGATTCGGGATGGAGATCCAGGACCTGTCCGCCCTCTTCGCCGCCACCGAGTTCAAGGCCTTCGCGGGGGTGCTTGCCGGCGGCGGGACGGTACGGGGCATCAATGCCGGTGCCCAAGGCCTCAGCCGGGCCGGCCTCGACGGGCTCGTTGAGCGTGCCCTGGCGCTGGGCGCCAAGGGTCTGGTGTGGATGGTCGTCGAGGAGGACGGGTCGTTGCGCTCGCCCGTTGCCAAGTTTCTCAGTGACGACGAGCAAGTCGCCCTCGGCGCGGCATTGACCGCCTCCCCGGGCGATTTGCTGCTGGTCGTCGCCGATAGGTTCCAGGTGGTCGCCAGGGTCCTCGGGGCGCTGCGTCTCGATATGGGTCAGCCGGAAGGTCACGATGAGATCGCCTTCGTCATGGTGACCGACTTTCCGATGTTCGAGGTTGGAGAAGACGGCTCGCTGACATCGATGCATCACCCGTTCACCTCCCCCGAGGACGTCACCGAGATGGCGGAGAGCCCGGGGACGGCGGCCTCGCAGGCATATGATGTCGTTCTCAACGGAGCCGAGCTCGGCTCGGGGAGCGTTCGTATCCACAACCCCGAAGTGCAGGCCAAAGTCTTCGAAGTGCTCGGGATCACCGAGGAGGATGCTTCGCGTCGGTTCGGCTGGTTCATGGATGCGCTGCGCTACGGCACGCCGCCCCACGCCGGTTTCGCCTACGGCATCGACCGGATGGTGTCGATCCTGCAGGATCAGCCCAATATCCGCGAAGTCATTCCGTTCCCCAAGACACAAACCGGCGCCGATCCGCTCACCGGGTCTCCCAGCCGTGTCGAGAAGGAACAGCTGGGCGAGCTCGGTATCGAGATTGCCCCCGCAGTCCTGGCAACCTGGGCGGAGGAAGAGTCGGCGACTTGAGCGGGCAGGAGGACCTATTCGCCGGACAGCGGGCCGAACGGCGCAGTGCTGCAGCACCGCTGGCGGCGAGGATGCGCCCCACCGGCCTCGACGAGGTCGCCGGCCAGAAGCATCTGCTCAGCCACGATGCCGCATTCCGATCGGTCGTCGAATCGGGTCGCCTCGTCAGTATGATCCTGTGGGGCCCCCCGGGAACCGGCAAGACGACCCTGGCCCGCCTGGTCGCCTCCTACGGTCGCGCTCGCTTCGAGCAATTGTCTGCGGTGTCGGCCGGAGTCAAGGACGTCCGCGAGGTTCTGGCCGGCGCCTCCCAGCGGCTCGAAGACGGTGGAGCCCGCACCGTGCTGTTCCTCGACGAGATCCATCGATTCTCCAAGGCGCAGCAAGACGCCTTGTTGCCCGGCGTCGAAGACGGCATCGTGATTCTGATCGGCGCCACCACCGAGAACCCGTTCTTCGAGGTCAACTCGCCGCTCATCAGCCGCTCGACCATCTTTCGTACCGAGCCGCTCGCGGACAATGAGGTCGCCGAGCTGATAGGGCGAGCGCACGGTGATGCAATGCGGGGCCTCGGTGGGAAGCCGCTGATAACAGACGACGCCGTGGCAGCATTGGCCGAGCGAGTCGGCGGCGACGCCCGGCTCGCCCTTACGGCGTTGGAGGTGGCGGCCGCCATTGCCGAGGGCCGCGGTGCGGTGATCGACGTCGACGTCGTCTCCGAGGCGCTGCAGCGGCGCGTCATCCGTTACGACAAGGGAGGCGACCGCCACTACGACGTGATCTCGGCCTTCATCAAGAGCATGCGGGGCAGTGACGTGGACGCTGCCCTGTATTGGCTGCACACCATGCTCGGCGCCGGTGAGGATCCCAAGTTCATAGCCCGGCGCATGATCATCTTCGCGTCCGAGGACGTCGGGCTGGCCGATCCCGCCGCGCTGGGAGTCGCCGTCGATGCATTTCGGGCGCTCGAAGTCGTGGGCTTGCCCGAGGCGTCGTTCGCCCTCACCCAGGGAGTCATCTACCTGGCCGCGGCCCCGAAGTCGAACTCGGTCAAGGAGGCCATCGGCCGGACCGTCGCCGCCGTTGAGAGCACCACCACGGCGCCGGTGCCCGAACATCTGCAGTCGGGGGCAACACCGGGCGAGCAAGAGCTCGGCATCGGTGTTGGGTATCGCTAC
>JBFISZ010000015.1:0-23044 GCA_041608315.1 Acidimicrobiia bacterium
CGGACCGGGCGGTCGGCGGCATCGGTGAGGCCGATCCGCTCCAGCAGCTCGTCGGAGCGGCGGCGGGTCTCGGCCCGGGAGAGGTCGTAGAGACGGCCCACCATCTCGACGTTCTCCCGGCCGGTGAGGTAGTCGTCGACGGCGGCGAACTGCCCCGCCAGCCCGATGTGATTGCGGGCGGCGACCGGGTCCTTGCGCACGTCGATGCCCGCCACCTCCGCATAGCCCGAGTCCGCCTTCAGCAGCGTGGTCAGGACACGAATCAGCGTCGTCTTCCCGGCGCCGTTGGGCCCCAGCAGGCCGTATACGATCCCCGGCTCGAACTCGAGGCTGACATCATCGAGAGCGCGAATGGAATCTCCGAACGTCTTGACGACATTGGCCACGCGCACGATGGGTGCATTCATGTGGTGTCCTCTCTCCGCGCCAAAACCGGAGGCGCCGACGGTCGGGCGCGCAGTCCGAATCCGGACGGCGAGCTTAGCCCTGCCCCGCGTCGGCCGAACCGAGTTTCAGGACCCGGCGGCGTACATCGAGTCGGCGATTCTGATCGGCTCGACTGCCGAGAGCTCCGCGCTGGCGACCGGGTAGTGCGCCCCGCTGCGTGGCGCGAGCACCTATGTGCGTTCTTGAACCGCAACGCCACGGGCGCGGCCCACTTCTTCGAGTTGCCCACGGAACAGGTGATCGAGGTGGGCGTAACGGTGGAGATCTGAAGGCAAGGCGAGCCCGCGACCGAACGGACGGTGATCGCCGTCGAATGGCTCCGAAGGGCGCACGGCCGCTTCAGCGGCGCTTGGCGTCCCGGGGATCGTCGACTATCACGGAGACTACGGGCGAATCCGGGTCACCGACGCCCAAGGCGTCGACGAGGCGAGCCGACAGCTCCCCCTTTGACAGCACGGGGCTCGGGAGCAAGTCATCCGTGAGCTTGACCAGGATCCGAGCCCGATATTCTTTGGTGGGTCCTGCCATCTCAGCTCCTGTGTTGGCGGAGCCCAAACTACCCGGGCGGCGCCGTCCGGTCGAGCGAGGCCGTCTCCGGCTAGCCCTCGATCACTGTCCGGCTCTGCTCACGCAGATACTGGGCCAGGTAGTAGGGCCCGCCGCCCCCCTTGCCTCCGGTCCCAGAGCCTTTCCAGCCACCGAACGGCTGCACGGCCGGCCAGGCCCCGGTCGTCGCCCCCGAGGGACGGTTGACATAGACGACACCGGCCGCGATGCCGTCGAGGAACTGGTTGACCTCGGCATCGTCGCGGCTGAAGAAGCCGGCCGTCAGCCCGTACTCGGTGTCGTTGGCCCGCTCGATACCCTCGGCTATCGACGCGATACGATCGACCGCGACAAAGGGCACAAACAACTCGCGGCGCCACAGCCACGAATCGGCAGGGGCCTCGACGACGGTCGGGGCGACAAAAGTGCCTCTGGCCAACGCACCCTCTGTTAGCCGGTGGCCACCGGCCACCACCGTCCCGTTCTTCTCGGCCTCCGCAGAGGCCTCCTCATATCGGCTCACCGCCGCCTCGTCGATGATCGGGCCGAGAAAAACATCGCGGTCGAGCGGACTCCCGATGGCGATTTCCGAGGTCTTCTCAACGAGTCGCTCCATGAGCTCGTCGTAGACGGGCGCCTCGACATACGCCCGCGACGCCGCCGAGCACTTCTGGCCGCCGAAGCCGAAGGCGGAGCGGCTCATGCCGGAGGCAGCGACATCCAGATCCGCATGCCGGGACACGATGACCGGGTTCTTGCCACCCATCTCGCAGATCGCCGGCTTCGGGTAGTTGGTGGCGAAGGTGCGGTAGATCCCCATGCCGACGTCGTAGGAGCCGGTGAAGGTGATGCCGTCCACCCGGGACGCCAGCGCGGCGCCGGCCACCGAGCCGGAGCCGGTGACGATGTGGAACGCCTCCGGAGGAACGCCGGCGTCGATCATGGCCCGCCACAACTCGAGCCCGCACAGGGTGCCGACGGTGGCCGGTTTCAGCACGACGGTGTTCCCGGCGACCAGGGCGGCCCCGGTCGGACCGGCGGCGAGGGCCATCGGGAAATTGAACGGCGAGATCACGCCCCACACTCCGTAGGGCCGCATGACGCCGGTTGTCGCCTCCTCAGGCGAGAGCCGCTTCATCGGCTTGACGAACCCGTCATTGACCTCCATGTCGTGGCAGTAGTACCGGATGAGGTCGGCGGACTCCTCGACATCGCCAAGCGCTTCGAGACGGCTCTTGCCGACCTCGAAGGCCATGACGGCCGCCAGCATGTTGCGGCGCTCGCTGATGAGGTCGGCGGCCCGCATCAGCAACTGCACCCGTTCCTGCCAGGGGGTGGCCGCCCAGCTCGGGGCGAACGCCCGGGCGGCGGCAACCGCGTCCCCGACATCCTCGGCCGCGGCCTGAGCGAACCGGCCCATCACGATCCCCCGATCGACCGGCGAGGTCGTCGTCACTTGCCCGAAGCCGAATCTCTCCCTGCCGTCCACGTAGAACGGGTGGTCGCGGCCGAGGCGGTCGCGGGCTTCTTCGATCCCGCGGTCATAGGCCGCGTGGAGCGCGTCGTTGTCGGCCGCCATGGTCGCGTACGTGATGCGAAATCCGGCGTCGTCGGGCATCGTCGTTCCTCCTCTTCGGGCAACCTCAAAGCTAGTGCTCCCGAGGACGACGCGGCGGTCGGGCCGGGGCACGAGCTGCGAGGATCCCGAGCAGGGCTAGAGTTTCTGGCATGTCATGCTGGAAACCCCAGCAGCGCTTCTTCCGCGCCAACTCTGCGCCGGAAGAACAACAAGAAGGAAGTGACATGAAGTACCGGTTTTTGCTTTTGGCAGCAGCCGTCAGCTTGATCGCCGCCGCGTGCGGCGGTGACGCTGACCCGACTACAACGACGACTGCCGCCTCGGGGGATGGTGGAACAACCGCACCTCCCGGAGAGGTCATCGATATCGATTTCTGGGTTGCGTTCTCCGACGAGGCGCGTCTCGGCTTTGCTGAGGACCGCGCCGCGGAGTTCAACGCGAAGCACCCGGAGTACAACATCAAGGTGACGTCGTTCGCCTCGTACAACGACGCTTTCGACGCCGCCGTGCTCGCAGTCGACAGTGGGGAGCCACCGGGAATCATCCACTTCTTCGAAGCCGCCACGCGGCAGGCACTCGACGCAGTGGATGCGAGCGGGAACCCGATCTTCAAGTCGGTGACCGACGCCATCGCCGGCCGCACAGAGATCCTCGGTGAGCCGGTCGTGCTCGACTCGGTCGTCTCGGCGGCGCGTGACTACTACACGGTTGACGGCTCGTTCTACTCCATGCCCTGGAACACGTCGACCACGGTCATGTTCAACAACATGGACATTCTCAAGGCCGCCGGCATCGACGAGCCACCCGCCACGTGGGGAGAGGTCGAGGATGCATGTGCGGCGATCATGGCGCTGCCTGACGCCCCGAGCGGATGCATCACCTGGCCGAACCACTCGTGGTTCGTCGAGCAGACCCTCGGCCAGCAGGGCGAATTGCTCGGCAACGCCGACAACGGCCGCAGCGACCGCGCCACCGAGGTGTATCTCGATTCGGATGGCATGCTCGACTACCTCAACTGGTGGAAGGGCCTCTCCGACAGCGGCTACTACACCTACACCGGCCTGCAGCGCGACTGGGACGGAACTTCGAATGCGTACATCGCCGAGGAAGTCGCCATGCTCATCTACTCGAGCTCCGACACGACGTTCTTCGACGAGAACACGACCTTCGACAACGTGGCGAGCTTCATGCCCCGCAACGAGGATGTGCCCTACGTGGGCAACCTGATTGGTGGAGCCACGCTGTGGATGCTCGACGGTATGGACGCCGCCACCCAGGACGGGGCGCTGGCGTTCATGAACTTCTTCTCGAACCCGGAGAACGCTGCGGCGTGGCACAAGCTGACGGGATACGTCCCGATCACCGAGGATGCCGTCGAGTTGCTCGAGGGTGAGGGTTGGTACGAGACGAGCCCGAACAGCAAGGTCGCATCCGATCAGCTGGCCGCCGCCCAGAACACGCCGGCATCGCTCGGCGCCTTGCTCGGCAACTTCGTGGGCATCCGCGACGTGATCACCATCGCCATCGAGGACATCCTCGTGAACGATCTCGACGTCGCCACCCGGATGGCCCAGGCCGATGAGGAAGCCAACAAGTCGCTGACCGAGTACGAGCAGCTGTACGGCAACTAGGCCGGAGGAGACGGACTGATTGAACCCTTTGGAGGCGGGGCACCTGCCCCGCCTCCAAACGTTTAGTCTCCAGAAGCACACACCAAGCAGACTCTGACGCTGAATGGACTCTGAAGCCCGATGCTGATCATTGGTCTCGTAGCCGCCGCCATGCTCGGCCCGCTCTACACGTGGCGCAACATCGATAAGCCTTCAGCCAGCCGGCTCGGCATCGCCTCGGCCGTTGCAGTCGCCGGCGCCGCCGTGACCCCCATCGCAATGGGCCAGTGCGGCTTTGCAGCGGAGTCGAGCGGCGTCGCTCATCTCTTTGCCTACGGCCTGATGGCCGCGGGCGCCCTGCTCGGCCTGATCGCCCTGCAAGCCCTTTTCGACCGGGCCGACGGCAAGGTGAGAGACACCGCCGCAATGACGGGCGAGATCCGCACCGGGGGGTACCGGATGGGGTGGTGGGTGCCGTGGCTGCTGCTGTCGCCGACGCTGATCATCCTCCTCGTTTTCCTGTACCGGCCGGCCGTCGAGACGTTCACCCTCTCCACCCAACTGACCCGGCTCGGCGCCCCCAGGTCGGTTGATGTGTGTTTCGGCAATTTCACGGAAGTCCTGATCGACGATCCGTTCAAGCTGGTTGCCTACCCACTGCTGGCCATCGCCGCTATCTACGGCGCTCGGTTCTGGGTGAGGCGCTCAGCACCCGGCTCTCTCAGTCGCCGCGGCGCCGATCTGGCGGCGGTCGGGGCGATGCTGTCCGTGTTCGTCGCCCTATACGCCGTCTTCTCGCCTGGTGGCGGCGGCCAAGTCGCCTACCGGCCCGTCTATGTCAACACCGTCATCATCTCGATCGGGATCGTGGCTCTGGGCATGGTCGGCGGTCTGGCGGTGGCCTATCTCGCCTTTCGCGAGATCCGTGGCGGAACCATCTATCGCACCCTCCTGATCTGGCCGTATGCGATATCTCCGGCAGTGGCCGGGGTGCTCTTCTTCATGATCTTCGATCCGACCGCAGGCGTCTTCACGCATGTCATGGACACGTGGTTCGGGATCGACGTGCCGAACTACCGGGAGCATGCCGTCCTGGCCCAGGGCGCAATCATTCTCGCCAGTGCGTGGAAGATCCTCGGATACAACATCCTGTTCTACCTCGCCGGACTGCAGACCGTCCCCATCGACCAGATCGAAGCCGCCGTGATCGACGGAGCGTCGGCCTGGCAGCGATTCACGAAGATCGTCCTCCCGGCGTTGTCACCGATCACGTTCTTCCTGCTCGTCACCAACCTCACCTACGCATTCTTCGAGGTGTACGCCACCATCGACTTCATGACCAAAGGGGCCCCCGCCGGCAAGACCTCGGTTGCCATCTACGAGATCATTCGGGTGGGCGTCAACAACGGTGACCTGGGCCGCGGCGCCGCCCAGTCGGTCCTGTTGTTCATTGCGGTGATCGGCGTGACCCTGTGGCAGTTCCGCACGAGCGGCAGCCGTGTCAGCTACGGGGGTGCGTGATGGCCGGCCTGGCACCAGGCGTCCAGCGTCGCGGGTGGATCCGAGGGCGCAAGTGGCCCTTCCACCTCGGCCTGACGGCGACGGCGATCATCATCGCCTTCCCGTTGCTGTACGCCGCTCTGATCGCTACCCAGAACAACCCCGAGATCTTCTCCTTCCGTGCCTCCCCGGGAACCGCGCTGCGATCCAATTTCGAAGCCGTGTGGGTGAACCGGAACTTCGCCGGCGCCATGTGGAACACCGTTCAGATGTCGTTCTACGTCACCGCAGGCAAGACGGTGCTCTCGCTGCTCGCCGGCCTCGCCTTCGTCTACTTCAAATTCCGCGCCAAGTGGTTCATCTTCTTCTTCGTACTCGTCACTCTGATGATGCCGACCGAGGTCATGATCCTGGCGATGTTCCGTATGGTGTCCGGCTTTGGCTGGCAAGACACGATGACCGCGCTCGTTGCCCCCTTCCTGGCGTCGGCGACCGGAGCGTTCCTGTTTCGGCAGCACTTCGCCAACCTGCCGGGCGAATTGCTCGAGGCGTCTCAGATCGACGGCGCGTCACCGATCAAATTCCTCACGAAGGTGCTGATCCCAATCTCGTGGAACGTCATCGCAGCCCTTGCCGTCATCCAGTTCGTGTACACGTGGAACATGTTCCTTTGGCCGAGCCTGATCATCAGGGATGAGGCTCGTCAGGTCGTCCAGGTTTCGCTGCAGACGCTCACGAATATCGACGGGGCCCTCACCTACGGGCCCCTGATGCTCGCTGCGATAATCGCGTCGATTCCCCCTGCCATCGTCTTTCTCTTACTGCAGAAACGATTCATGAGCGGCTTCGCCATCGGCCAGGAGAAGTAACCGGGCATCTGGAAGCTCGCAACGCAACGGGAAAACGCGAAAAATCCTTAAGAAGACATTGAACCCTTGACAACCCGATCGCGGGCATAATGATCGGTGGATCGGGGCACGGCTTCCGGCCGCGTCCCCCAGTGCCCGATTATGGGAGACCCCGAATGACGATCATGGGATCGGCCGCGAGGCGTGCCGCGACGGTCTCGATGGCATTACTCATCGTGATCGGTACTCACGTTGCCGCTCCGTCTACGGCTGGCCCCACGGCAGCCGAGGCCACGGCCGTTCAGCGGGTCAAGCTCGTACCTGTCCAGGATGCCGAAGTGATTGAAGCGCGCCCGAATCTGAATCTGGGGTCGAGCCGGAAGATGCGGGCAAAGGCGACGCCGCGTCGCGTGTCCTTCATCAAGTTCCGGGTGCCGCATGACATCGATCCGATACTGAGCGCGCGACTGGTGCTCCAAGCCAAGTCGGACACGGACACCCGCCTGGTAGTGCGCCGGTCTGGCAAGCGCTGGCGGGAATCGACGGTGACTTATGACACTGCGCCGAGCATCGGGGGGCGACTCGGCGCCATCGACATCGCTGCCGGGGAGCGGCGCTGGGTCTCGCTGGACGTGAGCCAGTATGTGGACGGGCCGGGCATCCACAGCTTCGCGGTCGTGGGGGCATACGAATCAACTGCCTTCGTGGCGAGCTCGGAAAGCGCGCGAGCACCCCGTCTGGTGCTCCGAACCGAATCCGTCACCACAACGACCCGGCCCCCCGCTACCACGACAACCACGACCACGACCACAACTCGGCCGCCGTCGACCACCACCACGACCACGCAGGCGCCCCCGACCACGACGACGACTCAGGCGCCCCCGAATGGCGCGGTTCTGGTCGCCGCCGGCGATATCGCCTGTTCCCCGGCGAGTGGGAGCTTCAACGGTGGCCAGGGCACGGCAACCAAATGCCGGCAAGCTCATACCTCGGATCTGGTCCTGGCGGCCAACCCGGATGTCGTCGCAACTCTCGGCGACCTTCAGTACGACAACGGCGAGCTCGCAAACTTCATGGGCTCCTATGACCCGTCCTGGGGCCGGGGATTCGACCGCACTCGCCCGGCGCCGGGAAACCATGAGTACAACACTCCCGGGGCGGCCGGGTACTTCGACTACTGGGGAAGCCGCGCCGGGGATCCCAGCAAGGGCTACTACAGCTACGATGTGGGCTCGTGGCACGCCGTCGTGCTCAACACGAACTGTGGAGCACCCAACGTCGATTGCAGCGGCACCGGCGCCCAGGCGGCCTGGCTGCGCGCCGATCTGGCGGCCTCCGCGGCGGAATGCACGGTCGCCTATGGCCATCATCCGCGGTTCTCGAGCGGGAAGCACGGCGACGTGACGAGCATCTCCGCTTTGTACAGCATCCTGTACGAAAACGGGGTGGACATCTATCTCGCCGGCCACGACCACAACTACGAGCGGACCGCCCCGCTCAACTCGAACGGCGCCGTCGCCGCCGATGGCATCTACAACTTCATCGTCGGCACCGGGGGCTCCCACTTGCGTCGGGATACCGTGCAGCCGCGCAGCTTCACTCGAGCGTGGAATGATGACACCTTTGGTGTCCTTCGCCTCGATCTGCTCCCCGGGAGCTACGAGTGGGAGTTCATCAACGATGGATCCGGGACCTATCGTGACGCCGGCAGCAGGTCATGCCGGTGAACTCGCCCGCCGGCTGAGGCACCTGCTCGACCTCCCACCAGGGCTACCTCAGCGGACCAGGCGCTTCAGGTGTCGAGCACGGCACGGAGGCGGCGTTCGCCCTCGCCTTCCACGAACCACCACAGCCCGACCCCGAGGGCGGTAACGGTCGCCGCGCCCAGGGTGACAACGTAGGAGAGGGTCCACCCCGGGCCGTGATCGCGCAGAACGGGGAGACCGAGGGCCAGGCCGGCGCCGAACGCCGCGATTCCGATTGCCGTGATGAACACGGTCATGAATCCGAACCAGGTGAACTTCGAACCGAACGCGGCGACAACCATCTTCCGCTCGTTCAATGGGAAGAGGTAGGTGGCCTCGATATCGGCGGCGAGGAGGGTCCCTTCCCCCAGCGTCGCGTTCACATCGGCCTCCAGCCGGGCGGCATAGTGGCGAGCGAATATCAGGTACGAAGCGTCGAAAGCGGTCATCGTGGCGCCGAACAGGGCCACAACGGGAACCAGCAGAAAGGCCTCGGGCACTTGCCACCATCCGAGGAGGAGCAGCGTAATCTCGGCAATGGCGGCGAAACGCACGTCCGAGAAGAACCGCTCGTGGTAGTAGCGAGTCATCCCGCGCATTCGTCCGAGTTGGGCAGCTTTGAGGCGAAGAGCATCATCCATGGGCTCAATCTAGGGAGCCGCAGCCATCCACGCGTGCCGCCCGCACCGAATACGGAGCACTACCTGCACGGAAAGGAATCCGGCGATGAACCCCGAGAAACCGGGGCCCGGTCAAGAGTCGGTGTGGGATTACCCGCGCCCGCCCCGTGTCGAAGCTGAACCGCGGGTGGTGAAGATCATCTTCAACGGAGTAACCATCGCCGAGACCGGGGGCGCCCGGCGCGTTCTCGAAACCAGCCACCCACCGAGCATCTACGTGCCCCTCGTCGACGTTGCTGCCGACGTTCTCACCCCAAGCGCCGAGCGGTCTGTTTGCGAATGGAAGGGCGCCGCCGAGTACTGGGACATCTCCGTCGGGGACCGTGTCGCCCCCGCCGCTGCTTGGAGCTACCCCGCCCCCCGTCGCGGATTCGAGGACCTGGTGCACCACCTGTCGTTCTATCCGCGGCTCATGGACGCCTGCTACCTCGGTGGGGAGCTGGTGACGCCCCAGCCGGGCGGCTTCTACGGCGGCTGGATCACCAGCGAGGTCGTCGGGCCTTTCAAGGGCGGCGCCGGCACCTGGGGCTGGTGAGCGATCTCCAGCCCGCCCCGACCGGAGGCTTTGCCCGACGCCGCGCCGGAGAACGCGAAATCGCGACTCACCCGGTGCCTTTCGCCCATAGAGACGTGGGGGCATGCAGAGGAGAATGACCTCACAACCTGGACCAGAGGAGGGTTCCATGAAGGCGCTGCGGCTGATGGCGTGGAAATCGGAACCCAAGCTCCTGGAGATCGAGCAGCCCGAGCCGGGCCCCGGTCAGGTGGTCATAAGGTGGGTGGCGCCGGGGCCTGCCATTCCGACATCCACCTCATGGACGAGTTCGAGGAAGGGCTGATCCCGTGGGGCCCGCCGTTCACGATCGGTCATGAGAACGCGGGCTGGGTTCACGCCCTCGGTGAGGGTGTGAACCGCCTCGACGTCGGGCAGCCGGTGGCGGTGTACGGACCGTGGGGCTGCGGACACTGCGACCGCTGCCGGGTTGGCATCGAAACCCTCTGCGAGAACGTCATGGAAGCACCCATACCGGGCGGTGGGGGCGGCCTGGGTCTCGACGGCGGCATGGCGGAGTACATGCTGGTCCCCGACGCCCGATTCCTCGTCCCGTTGCCCGACGGTCTCGATCCGGTCAACGCCGCACCGTTGACCGATGCCGGGCTGACTCCTTATCACGCCATCCGGCGCTCCCTGCCCAAGCTGACGCCGGGGACAACCGCGGTCGTCATCGGAGTAGGCGGCTTGGGACACATGGGGGTGCAGATCCTCAAGGCAATCACTGCGACCACGATCATCGCAGTCGATCAGAAGGAAGCAGCACTGCAACTGGCTCGCGAGCACGGGGCGGACATCGCCCTGCTATCCGACGACGGTACGGCGGAGAAGATCCGGGAAGCTACCGGCGGCCGCGGTGCAGACGTGGTGCTCGACTTCGTCGGCGCGGATGCCACGTTGGCCATGGGAGCGGCGGCCGCACGCACAATGGGCGACTTGAGCGTCGTGGGGATTGCCGGCGGCACCCTGCCGGTATCCTTTTTCTCCCTTCCGTATGAGGTGAGTGTTCAGACGACCTATTGGGGGACTCGGCCCGAGCTGGTCGAGCTGCTCGGTCTCGCCGCCCGCGGCGCGGTTGGCTCCCGGGTGACTACCTTCACCCTCGATGAAGCCCCGGCCGCCTACGCCGCCCTGAAGGCCGGCAAGGTCGAGGGGCGGGCGGTGGTGGTGCCATTCGGATCTGCGTGACCGCGACGAGAACCGCGCCATCTGTCTAGACCGACCCCCGAATCCCGGCGCTGTCAGGCGGCGGACCGATCCAACGCGTCTAGGGAGCCTCGACCCAGCCGGTCACGCTTGCCAGGTTGCCGTCCGGGTCGCGGAAATGGGTGGCGAGTAGCTGCCGGTCCCCCTCGCTCAGCACCGGTCGCGGATCCACCTCGAAGGGGACCCCGCGTTCGCCCAGGCGACGATGAGTCTCGAGGACATCATCGACCGAGAACACGACCTCCGTCAGCGACGCCACCATCTGCTCGCCGGGCACCTCGCTGAGGAGGAGTTCCGTCGCACCGGCGGCGAAGAACGCGAAGCCGGCCGACTGCCGGACCAGCTCCAGCCCAACCGTAGCCTGCCAAAACTGCACGGCCCGGTCCAGGTCCACACACCGCAGAATGACTCTCGCTATCTCCATTAGTCACACGCTACTCCGGTCGATCGGGGCGGGCTCGGACTCTTTGCACCGATTCAATGCACGAGGGGTGTTTTGCCGCTTCCGAGCTGAGGGCCAAGAATGGGATCCGCTCAGATGGGATGAGGTGTGTCGAGCCAACCAGTTGGCACCGAGCGGGATCCGTGGCGTCAGGTCCGCCTCGCCGTCGGCGCGCTCGGCGGCGTGTTGATCGCGGGCACGATCGCCTACCGGGTCGTGGGCCTGGGTCTGTTCGACGCTTTCTACCAGACTCTGATCACGATCTCGACGGTCGGATTCAGCGAGGTCGGCGACCAGCCGAGCTCGGCGTACCGAGCGGTCACCGCGGTCGTCATCATCGTTGGAGTTGGCCTCGCCCTCTACACGTTGGGCCTGTTCTTCGAGGCGCTGATGGAAGGCAGAATCGGCGAGCACGTTGGGAGGACGAGATTGCAGAACGCACTTGACCAGCTCCAGGGCCACACCGTCCTGTGTGGATGGGGCCGGGTCGGCCAATCCATCTACGCCACACTGCGCAGCGAAGGCGCCGAAGTGGTCGTCGTCGACCGCCGGCCCGAGGTCGCCGCGGAGATCAACGGTCTCGTCGTCGTCGGCGAAGCTACGGACGACGCCGTATTGCGCCGGGCCGGCGTGGAGCGGGCACGGGGGCTCATCGTCGCCCTCGACAGCGATGCCGACAACATGTACGTCACGCTCAGCGGGCGATCGATGAACCCCGGGATCGTCATCGTGACCCGGAGCACAACGGCCGCCGCCGGACCCAAGCTCAAGCAAGCCGGAGCCGACACCGTCGTCAATCCGCATGAGATCGGGGGCAATCGAATGGCGGCCTTCATGACCCAACCCAACGTCGCCGACTTCCTCGGTGAAGCGATGCACGACGAGCGTTTCGAGGTTCAGCTCCGTGAGTTCGAAGTGCTCCCCGGCACGATTCTGGATGGCTCGACGCTCATGGACTCGGGGCTGAAACGCGCCACAGGGGTGACCGTCCTCGCAATCAAGCGGCCCGACGGGTCCTTCCTCCACCACCCAGTTGCCGAGACCACCCTGGATGCCGGCGATGTGCCCATCGTGCTCGGCACGTCCGACCAGCACCGGGCGCTGCGCCGGTGGCTCGACACCGCCCGCTGACGCCAACTGAGGCAGGACTACTCGCGCCGAGGGGGGCGACCTCAGGAGGAGGCCGTAGAGTCGTGCCTATGACCAACGGACTTCGCGTCACGGGCCTGCACAAGCGCTTCGGCGACATCGAGGCGCTGCGCGGCATCGACCTCGAGGTGCCCCGCGGGCGACTCGTCGGCTTCCTCGGCCCCAACGGGGCGGGTAAGACCACAACCATGCGCGGCGTGCTGGGGCTGGTGGCCATGGACGCCGGGTCGGTCACTTGGGACGGCAGCCCGATGAGCGAGGACGACCGCCACCACATCGGCTACATGCCCCAGGAGCGCGGCCTGTACCCCCGGATGATGGTGCACGAGCACATCGCCTACATGGGTCGCCTGGCAGGGCTGGATCACGCTACCGCCGACAGGCGGGCCCGCCAGTGGGCCGAGCGAGTCGGGTTGGCGGACCGGGGCGACGATCTGATCCAAGAGCTGTCGACCGGCAACCAGCAGCGGGTGCAGCTGGCAGTGGCATTGGTCCACGAGCCGGAACTGTTGATCCTGGACGAGCCCTTCGCCGGCCTCGACCCCGTTGCGGTCGCCACGCTGTCAGAGGTCATGGCCGAGCAAGTGGCCCGAGGCGCCAGCGTGGTGTTTTCCAGTCATCAGCTCGACCTGGTGCAGGATCTGGCCGAGCACGTCACGATCGTCGCCACCGGCCTGACCCGGGCGACGGGCACCGTGACCGACCTGCGAGCCCAGTCCCCGGTGCGACATCTCGAGATCCATTGGAACGGAAGCGTTCCGAGCTGGAGCCCACCCGACGGCGAACCGCGCAACGCCCCCGCCGGGGTCTCCCGCTTCGTGGTACCGGCCGATTCCGACGCAGCCGTGCTGATCGCCAGCGCGGCGGCGAGTGGCGCGGTGGGTGCGGTCAGCTTCGAGCCTCCGGGCCTCGACGACGTCTTCCTCGAGTTGGTGAGCCGATGAGTGCCTCCATGGTCAAGGAGGTGGCTTGGCGCGAGATCCGAACCCGCGCCCGCACCAAGTCTTTCAGGTGGATCACAGGCATCCTCGTCGCCGCAGCCATCGTCGGGCCGGTCCTGGCCGCCGTGGTGCCGGAAAACACTGATGACGACCGGCGCGAGGTGACCATCGGCCTCGTGGCAATCGACCAGGGCATCGAGAACCAGATCGCGGCGTTTGCCGAGGCGGGCCTCGACATCACGTTCCGCGACTTCACGAGCGCGTCATCGGAGCAGGTCGGACAGGCGCTTGCCGATGGTGAGATCGATCTGGCGCTCGAGTCGGGACCGACGCTCGTGTGGAACCGCAGCACGGACTTCGAGATCGCCGGAGTCGTCTACACCGTCCTCCAGCAACAAGCGCTGCTGGCTCGGGGGCGAGCGCTCGGGCTGGATCAGGGCGACATCGTCGAGCTGCTTACCCCGGTCGAGTTGGAGGAGCGGTTCGCCAACGAGGCGGGCGAGTCAGAAGGAGTCACCATCTTCGTGTCGTTCCTCGGACTGATGGCCGCCTTCATGCTGCCGCAGATATTCGGGCAGCTCACCATGATGAGCGTCGTCGAAGAGAAGTCGACGCGGGTCATCGAGGTATTGCTCAACCACCTACGCCCCCGCACCCTGCTCCTCGGCAAGGTGCTCGGCGTGGGGGCGCTGGCAGTGGTGCAGTTGGTAGTGGTTGTCGGCGGGCTGGCGGCCGCGTTGCTGGCGACCGACTCGATCGACATTCCTGCGGCCGTGTGGCGGTTCGTCCCGATAATCCTCGTGTCGATCCTCGGCGGTCTCGCCATCTACAACACGCTCTTTGCCCTGCTCGGCTCGCTCATCTCGCGCCAGGAAGACGCCTCCCAAGTGATGATGCCGATCTTCATCCCGCTGATGGCCGGGTTCTTCATCGGCCAGACGGCCATCACCGGAAACGCCGAGTCGTTGTTGGTCAAGGCCCTCACGCTGTTCCCCCTGACGGCCCCGATGCTGCTGCCACTTCGGGTCGCCCGCGACGCCATCGCGCCCTGGGAGGTCGCGCTCTCGCTCGGTTTCCTCGTGCTCGGCGTATGGGGGTTGATCCGGATCGCCGCCCGGGTCTACGAGTTCACCCTGCTCCACACGGGATCACGCGTCGGTTGGGGGCAACTCGTGAGGCTGAGCCGGGGAGCCACCCTCGACTGAGCGCTCCGGCCGGCTCAGGCAGGGCGCATCATCGTGAAGACGTCGCCGAGGTCGGCATAGTCGAAATAGCCGAGACGGGCCAGCGGGCGCAAGCGCCGCCAGTCGACCATGCCGTCGACGATTACGCCGTCGTCGATGTGAATCTGGACGACCTGGCCGATAACCATCGTGTTCGCGTCGGTGGCCGACGAGGGGAGATCGAGGATCTGCACCACTTGGCACTCGAGATTGATCGGCGAGGCGGCCACCCGCGGGGGGCGCACCTTCACAGAGGGTGCTGCAGCGACGCCGACAGCCACCATCTCGTCGACGTCACTAGGCAGGTTCGCCGAGGTGGCATTCATCGCCTCTCGCAGGTCGTAGGTGCACAGGTTGAAAACGAACTCGGGCACCTCCCGGACGTTGCGCAGCGAGTCTTTGGGACCACCGTCGGCGTGGGAGCCGTTGGGACAGAACATAACCGCCGGTGGGTCCCCGGCGACCATGTTGAAAAAGCTGTACGGCGCCAGGTTGACTGCGCCGGCGGCCGACACGGTGGAGATCCACCCGATCGGTCGGGGCGTCACGAGCGAGCTATACACATTGTGGGCCAGGCCTGGCGGCTTCATCCCATCGATGGCCGGATCGAACTCCATATCGTCACCCTTTCTGAGCTGGTACCGCGCCGACTGGCGTCGCGCCACCACGGCCCGACACCGTCCCTCCAGTATCGCGGCGAAAGGAAGATCGGGCTGATCGCCTGGCGCAATGGGCCGCCGTGCGCGATATTGGCGCGACACCTGGGAGGTGCAACATCGCCGAAGACATCCCACTGCACCAGTTCGACGAAGCGCGTGCACAGCAGTACTCCGCCAGCAGCACTTTCACCAAGACGGCCATCCTCGTTCCGGTGGCCGATCCCGAGGCGAAGGTCACGATCGACGCCCCGTTCGGCTTGGAAGTGATGAAGGGCGAGTTCTATGTCGTCGCCTCCCCCGAAGGCCCCTACGGGGCTGCGAAGGTCGAGTTCGAAGCGGCCCATGTCGAGGTGGAACCCAACCGGTGGCAGAAGCGAGGCACCGTGCTCGCGTACAAGACGACCGCACGCTGCCGAGTCGAGACCTGGCTCGCCGACGGGACCCACGAGACAACTGTCGACGCCGAGCCCGGCGACTGGATCGTTCGCCAGCCCGCCGGTGAGGTGATCGTCGTCGAACCGAAGAGTTTCGCCACGCGCTACGAACCCGTCGACTAGATGCATTGAGCCGGGAGGGTGTTGACACTCGGTGGGACTCGGGCGTCGTTCCCAGCCCTAGACGATTCTTGCGTATCTGACGGCCGGCCCATATAGGCCGGGATGTACGCAAGAACGGAACGCCGCCGTTACCCGCAGGCACCAGCGGTGGCTGGACTGCCCCAACCGAGCTTGCCAACCACCACAGGTGTCAACAACGTATCGCGACAGTACAACTAGACACCACTAGACGTCGGCGCCAGCGCCATTGCCCCCCCGCCCCAGGTCGTCAACGACCTGTTCCTGAGCCGGGTAGGCTGCGCCCATGAGTGATGCTGCGCTACCCACCATCCCCGAGGAATTCCTCGACCCCGAAGGCACCGGCGAGGAGCAAGATCCCGATCTCTCCGTCGAGGAGACGGAGCTCGAAGCGAGTTCGACCACGTTACGGAAGCTCTGGGCGCAATGGATGTGCCGCAAGGGTTCAGGGCGGTACGCCGATGTCGAGTTCTTCGGCAAGAAGATCGGCGGCGTTCCGGAGCCGGCGGTCGATGCGTACCGGGCGCTGGAGATGGCTCTGGTCGCCACCGGGTACCAGCCGAAGTCGCGTTGGGCGTACAACTGCCGCAAGATCGCCAACACCAGCAGCTATTCACTGCATTCGGCGGGAATCGCGATCGATATCGATCCGAAGGAGAATCCCTATACGAGCGGGGACAAGTATGCGGGCAAGCTCAAGCCCAATCATGTGAGCGCTGTGCTCGGCATCAAGAATCAGTTTGGCGACTCGGTCTGGGCTTGGGGAGGCAACTGGAAGAAGCCCGACCGGATGCATTTCCAGCTCGATCAAGGCCCCTTGCGGGTCGACGTCGACTGGAAGACCGTGCCCGGAGAACCGCCCGCTGGAGAGATATCAGAGGAGGGAAACGTGCTGGGAGATGGATCAAAGGGAAAGGCCGTGGTCGAGTTCCAGAACCGGATCTTGGCCTGGGACCCGGACGCGCTGCCCAAATGGGGCGCCGACGGCGACTACGGCAACGAGACGATCACGGCGGTCAAGCGCTTCCAGGAAGAACAGGGCCTCGAGCCGACCGGCAATATCGACGGGGTCACTGCAGCTCTGCTGCCATCGCGAGCGGAGGCCGGCTGACCGGCCGACTCGGCCCAGGCGGAACTCACTCCGCTGGGCACCATCGCCGGCAACGCAGAGGGCGGTCGCGTTCGACCGATCCCCGCCCCCAAGAAACGGAGGAGAGTCATGGCCGCGGCATCGCAGCGGATCGACATCGCAAAGATGGTCGACGACTTCGTGGAAAAGCAACGCGACGCCGAGCCCGAAGACATGTACGAGAGCGTCACGCGACGCCAGCCCCTCGAGGCGCCGCATGCCACCCCAATGGAGCCCGTGCCGGGCACGGCTCCACAGCCGCCGCTCCCTCGCCGAGACTCCTGGTACGTCGTGATCGACGAGATCGTCGAGACCACGGTGACTTTCGAGGCATGGCCCTGGCCGTCCATTGATGCCGCCACCCGATTCCTGTCCTTCGACCTGACGAAGACGAAGCGCAGGACGTTCGACCGCGACGCCCTGCAGCGAATCGTCGACGCCGGCCGCCGCCAACAGGACATGAGCCCGAGCGCCGACAGGCCGTTGCGCATCGGCGACGTCTTCGAAGTAACCGCCAAGAAGATACGCGACCCCGACACCTGGACCTCGGTTGTCGACGACACCCGGCGCCAGCGCAAGGCAGCCCAGGCCGCGCTCCACGCCATGGCGGCGCCGCCACACTTCGCCCGGATCGATGAGCTCGAGACGATCGGTTCGGAGCTGCAAGGGGTCGAGACGAGAACCACCGCCGGCTCCGGCAAGACCTTCCCGGCGCTGTGACATGACGATTCCACGTGCACCCAAGACCCGGTTCGTTGGGGATGACTTCTGGGATTCGGTGGAGGATCGTGACTTGGTCTACTTCTGCCTCAACGTCGGCGACGCCGACGCCCAGGTGCTCCTGCTGCCCAATGTGGAGACCGGCCGAGAGGACGCCGCCGGCAATCCGGTGAAACGTCGCCCCGTCATCGTCGTCGACGCCGGCACCTCCTCCAAGGCGACGAAGTTCCTGGAGGCACTCGGGACGGCGTCGAACGGCAAGGTCCCCCCCATCGAGTGGATCGACGTGGTAGTCGCCACCCATCCGCATGGTGACCACATCGGCGGCATGCCCCGCCTTCTCGAGGAGTTCGAAGGCCGAATCGGCGAGTTCTGGGACCCGGGGTACTTTCACCCGAGTGGCACCTACTTCAAGGTCATGGAGCGGCTCGCTCGCATGACCGATACCGTCTACGTGCAGCCGGCGGCAGGCATGCGGCGGTTCATCGGCGACGTGGAGGTCACCGTCCTGACACCATCCGTCGCGCTGCGCAATCGCTATGACACCTACGGGATCGACGTCAACAACGCTTCGATCTCGCTGCGCGTGGCCACGCCGGCCGGAAGGGCCAAGTTCGTCCCGGGCGACTCATGGCAGCTCCTCGAGGGTGTCGACGAGCGGGCCCAATTCAGCCTCATCCTCGGTGCCGACGCCCAAACCGAATCGTGGGCGCACGCCATGGCCGACTTCCCCGACCTGATGAAGTCGCAGAGCGAGGCGGCCAAGGCCATCGGGGCGGCAACGAACGACCGCGATTTCCTCGACGCCGACGTCCTCAAGGTGTCACACCATGGCTCCAAGAAGGGCGTCAACTACGAGCTGGTCGATCGGATCGCCCCCAAGTTCCTGCTGCTTTCGTGTTCCGACCGCAGCGGCCATGGGTTCCCCCATGGCCTGAATCAGCACATCCTGCGCGAGGCCAAAGAGAAGCTGGCCAAGTCGGGCGCCGTCCACCGCCCCGACGACGACCACCTCCGGGGCGTGTTCTACACGGCGCAGAAGGACACCGCCGATGTCCGCCTGGGATCCATCGCCATCATCGGGAGCAGCAACTCGGATATCGAGATGTGGCGTTTTGGCGACTCGACCCGGACCCTACCTGCCTTCGATCGAGCGAGGCGCTGGGTGGCGAAGGAAGTCGACTGACCTTGTTGTAGCCGGGGATACGTGGCATCAGCAGCGCCTTGTGGCGTATTGTCTTGGTAAGCGCTAGGGGAGGAAACGATGGCCGGACATGTGACGTTCATTCACGGGATCGGCAACCAGCCGGCTCCGGATCGAATGTTGACGAGCTGGAAGCGATCTCTGGCCGACGGCGGCGCCGGGGTCGATCTCGACGTGTTCGGAGTGACATCGTCGGTCGTGTATTGGGCCGACGTCATGTACGCCGAGCCCAGCGACGCCACCCAAGAGCAGGAGTCCATGATCTTCGAGAGCGTTACGGCCGGTGAGGTTCCCACGATCGACGAGACCTACATCGAGGCTTCCGGCGAGAGCGAGCGAGAGTTCATCGAAGCGATGGTGGACACCTACCACCTCGACGCTGATGAGAGCATCCCGGTGCCGGAGTTGGAGGACGTGGACGAAGCGACCGCCCACCACCTCGAAGCCGTTCCCCTGCCGTGGTTCGTCAAGAAGCCGCTCATGCGCATCTTTCTGCGCGACGTACATCACTATCTGTTCAACAAGTCGATCACGCCCCGCCCCGAGGAGACGTTCCAGGTCCAAGACGAGATCAGGCAGCGGTTTCTAGCCAATCTCAATGCGGTCGACGCCCAACCCCACGTCGTGATCTCCCACAGTATGGGAACCGTTATCTCATACGACGTGCTCAAGCGGGTAGAGGCGAGCCCGGGCATAGACACGTTGATCACGCTGGGCAGCCCCCTCGGCCTGAGCGAGATCCAGGACCAGATGGAGCCGGAGTACACGAACCGGGACGGCTTCCCCACCAAGGTCGCCCACTGGTCGAACCTGGCCGACGGGTTGGACCCGGTGTGCGGGGCCGATCCCCGGCTCGCCAACGACTACCGCCGTGATGATCAAACCGTTGTCAGGGACGAGATGGTCAAGAACGACGGTCTTTTCCGCCATCCCGTCAGCAAGTATCTGAGGCAACCCTCACTCCAGGCGGCGGTACGCTCGGCTCTGGGCATATAGGGAGGTTGCCATGACGCTATTCGAAACCCTGCTCGGGGAACGGCTGCAGACGGCGCTCGAAGCCGGCAAGGTCGACGAGATCGCATCCAGCGTCGACGAGCTGCTCGATGCCGTGTGGCGCAAGCAGCTGGACGAAGCCGCCATCCAGGAAGCGACCGTCGCACTACAGCGAAACGCCCGGTTCGCCCATGTGGTTGCGGTCGGCGACGCCGCCCTGGCGACCGAGCGGGCGACGATCGAAACCCGGCGCCGCTACTGCCAGGCGCTCATCGAGACCGGAGCGCTCCACGCCGCAGAGCTGGAGCTGGTCCGCATCTCCAACGAGACCGACGTGACCGACAAAGAGCGCGGCGAAGCCCTCGGCTTGTTGGGCCGGCTCCGCAAACAACGCTACGTCTCGGGTCACCGCGGCTCGGATCTGCGAGGCGCCATCGAGAACTACTTCGACGGGTACAAGGGCGGGACCGACCGCCCCTGGCATGGCGTGAACCTCCTGGCGCTGATGCACCGCGCCGCCGCCGACGAGATCGCGCCACCTCCCGGCTTGCCCGATCGCGAGGAGCTCGCCGGAGAAGTGCTCGCCGGTGTGCGCCAGACGCCGGAGAACCAGCGGACCATCTGGGAGCGCAACACCGAGGTGGAGACCCTCGTAGCTATGGGAAACATGGACGAGGCGCGTACCGTCGCCGAGGGCCTCGCCCAGAGCCGCAACGTCAACAGTTTCGAGTTGGAGAGTCTGCGCCGCCAGCTGATCGAAGTCTGGCGGCTCGAGGCGGCGAACCCGGTTGTGCTCGCCATCAGCGATCGCTTGTTGCGGCTGGGCCACGATGCCACCCTCGTCCTGCCCGACTCGCCGATGCAACTCGAGCGCATCTTCGGTACCGAGCTCCCGGTGGCCTACGAAACCCTCATGCGCGGGCTGCGCTGCGCGGAGTCGGTGTGCAAGATCACCGACGCCAACGGCGAGGGGTGGGGCACCGGCTTCCTCTTGCGCGGGAGCTTCATCGACCCCAGCCTCGGCGACGACCCGATTCTCGTCACCAACGCCCACGTGACGAGCTCGCTTCCGGGCGTCTCCCAACTCCAAGCGGTCGAGGTCCAGGCGCGCTTCGAGGTGACCAAAGGCGAGGGGGAGGAACCGCTCGTGCTCACCGGGATGTCCGAGATCTGGACCTCGCCTCCGGCTGAGTGCGACGTCACCCTGCTGCGCTTCGAGGGGAACGTGCCGGCTCTGAAGCAGCCGATCGAGATCGCTCCGGCGCTGCCATTGGCAACCGAGGGCGCTTTTGTCTACGTGATCGGGCACCCCGCCGGGGCCGGCCTCAAGTTCTCGATTCGGGGCAACGACCTGCTCGCCTACGACGCCGCCCAGACCAAGGTGCACTACACGGCACCCACCGAGCCCGGCAGCTCGGGCAGCCCGGTTTTCACTTCGCAGTGGCAACTGATGGCACTCCACCACGCCGGTAGCAACAAGATGCGCAAGCCGGACGATCCGTCCGCCACGTATCAAGCCAATGAGGGCATCACAATCGAGGCAATTCGCGCCGCGTTCGCCGCGCAGAACACCGGCTGATCGGAGCCCTGGGGAAGGCGCCGCCAGGACCCGGACCGTGGGTTTGGTCAGCTGTGCCGCGCTCTGAGTATCTCGCCGCGCGTCTTGGCACGATCGAGCAGCTTGTCGGTCTGTTTGTAGCGATCGAGCCACAGCAGGAGGTCGCGCACGTGCTGCCCCACCTCGTGGGGATCGTTGCAGCCGGTCAGGTAGCCGATCTGGATGAAACGCTCGGGATCGGACGCAAAGAACCCCCAATCCTGCTTCGAGACGTGGATATCCGGATTGCCGATGTGCCGCCTGACCTGGGTGTCGGTCACCGTGCGGTAGACGAGCACGAGGTGGAGCGGCCCATAGTCCTCTTCCCACGTCTCCACCGCAGTGCGGAAGGGGTAGCCGACGTACCGGGCAGCGTCGGGGTAGGAGAACCGATCCGGGCACGCCGTCACGATTGCCGGTAGCTCGATGCCGCGCTCCACAAAAGACACGACGTAGCGGTCGGGTGTTCCCGGGTCGGAGTCGCTCCCCGCTTCCTGGAGGGACATAGTGTTGTGAGGCCCGGCGACGCGTACCCTGTCCTGTCCCGCCTGCTCGCGAAGTGTCGTCTTG
This sequence comes from Acidimicrobiia bacterium, assembly GCA_041608315.1. Lineage (GTDB taxonomy): Bacteria > Actinomycetota > Acidimicrobiia > Spongiisociales > UBA5794 > JAHEJX01. Next base: position 21,917 of record JBFISZ010000015.1, read on the forward strand.
ATTCGCTCGTGACGCTCGGTGAACGTCATCAGCTCCCACTCGGCCTCGGTCTCGCTTTGGACCTTTTGCCGGTAGCGCTGGGCATGCCAACTGATCGTCTTGGCGCAGTGGGCTTCGAGGCCGGCCATCACTGCATCGCGCAGCTGCTCGGCAGTGGTGAAGAAGCCGACGACCTTGCCGGCCTCGAAGGAGATCCAATCGTCGACGAGGCCGGCGTACTCCTTGTGCAACTTCGGGTTGCGATCGTCTGTCAGGGCGCGCTCCACAAAGACGAGCATCTTGGCTCGGGTGTGATCGGCCGCCTCCGCGAACTCCTGATGGGTGGCGGTGAGCCCTTTCTTGGCATTGAAGCCTCCGTCGTTCACGAGGATGCCGACGAACACGTCGCACTCACGGCCGGCCTCCCGCGAAGCCTCTTGCGGATCGTCCGACGACGCCGGCCACTCCTCGTTGATCCGCACGTCGAGGAACGGGAATCGCTCCTCGATGGCGGCACGCAGCTGCACTCGCACATCAGAAAGGGACTCCTCGGCGAGCTTGTACGTGTTACGCGAGGAGATGAACACCTTTGCCCTGTCGTAATCCGGTTTCCTGGGTTTCCTCGTGGCCATCACGCTCCCCTCTGCGTACGGCTCGCTCGGTCGATCTGGCGGTACGCTGTCGAATTCGGCGACCGCAAACGCGGCGACGTTCGGTGGTCGCGCGCCGGGCGCGATGCCGCGTCGCGTGTCGCGGAACACTGAGCCAAACATGGCACAAAGCCGGCGGCGTCGTGGTGGCATCCGGGACCGCTCCGGGCTGGCCGGTAGCCGACTCGCTCGGGGGTTGTTACCGTCTTGGCGGCGGCGCGGTTCGCGCACCAGGTTCCGCAGGTCCTAGCGTCGCAGGGAGGCTCGAGAGTGTTTGGCTCCACCGTCATCGATCTCGTGATCGCGATCGCCGCGATCTTCATCGTCTTCAGCCTGGCCACTTCGGGTCTGCGTGAGCTCGTGGCACGGCTCCTGGCAACCCGAGCCAAGGAGTTGTGGCGGACACTGCGCCGTTTTCTCCACGATCCGCTCGCCAGCGACCTCCGTGAGCTGCGGGCGAACGCCACGGACCTCGACCCGACCGACACCGATGACGGCC
>JBFISZ010000016.1:0-22599 GCA_041608315.1 Acidimicrobiia bacterium
AGCCGGCCTGCAATGCAGGCCGGCTCTGTACTAGGTTCATTCGCAACGCGGTAGACCGGGAAGGGACATGGATCGGGTAGTTGTAACCGTCGTCGGAATCGTCGCCGCTGTAGGCCTCAGCGGGCTGGTGTTCGTTGGGATCAACAAGCTCTACGACCTGACTGAAAAACGGTATCCACTGTTCAGTGCGACGGTTGGTGCTCTCTGGTCGGTGATCGTCTTCGGCGTTCTCTGGGGGAATCGGCTGATTGCTTCGCCGGTGGTCGCCACACTGATCGCCGTTGCCATCGGGGCTGCCGCCGGGTACCTCCTCGGCGTGACTGAAGCCCCGCCGCGCCGACTGGCAATCGGGGCCGCCGGCGGCACCGCCCTCGGTCTGCTGCTCGGGTCGTCGGCCCGCAGCCAGACGTGGCCGTCCCTCGACCCGATCGGCATCGTGATCGGTTTGGTGGTCGGAACAGGCCTGGCCTATCTGCTGTGGATCGCCAGGGGACGCAAGCACAACCTGGTGTCGCGGCTCCTGCTCGGCGCCGCAGTCGGCTGGTTGTTCGGCGCCTGGCTCGCCGTCGATCTGGACGGCTCCAAGGCCGAAGTGTTTGTGACAGCCGCCGTGCTCGGAGCCCTGGTCGGAGCCGCCGTCGGATACTCTCCATACCCAGACGGGGTGCGACGCGGCGAGATCGCGGTAGCAAGCCGCAAATACATCTTCCTGGCCCCGGCGCTGTTCTTCGTCAGCGCCGCCCTCGTCATTCCTTTGGGCCGTACCATCTGGCTTGGGTTCCTCACCGGTAACCCCAGGGAACTGCGCTGGACCGGGCTCACCAACTACTCCGACATCCTCAGCGACCCGGGAATCATCAACTTCGACGGTTTCAGCGGGATGTTCTCGAGCAAGCTGTTTTGGCTCGCGGTGGTTCTCGCGGTTGTCGGGATAGCCGTCGGTCGATGGACGGGCCGCACCGGAGGCACGGGGCTCGGAACCGGCTTTGCATTCACGACCGGAAGCCTCAGCCTGCTGGCCGGAGGTGCGGCACTGTTGGGGTTCGCCATCTTCACGTCGATCAGGGGGACGATCCCGAACAACCTCTGGTGGATCTTCTCGGTGATCATCTTCGCGGTATCCCTCGGGCTTGCGGTGGCGGTGTTGGCGGACCGCTCCAAGGGCGAGAACATCGCCAAGTCCCTGATCTTCCTACCGATGGCCATCAGCTTCGTCGGCGCCTCGGTCATCTGGCGTCTCATCTATGTGGCCCGCCCTCCGCAGGACCCGCAGACCGGTGTCTTCAACTCGCTGTGGGTCATGATCGGGGAATGGAGCAACTCCACGGCTGCCAGCACCGTGGTGGCGCTCATCCTCGGTCTCATCATCGTGGCGCTGCTCTACCTGGCGTGGCGTGCATGGCAGGCAGAGTCCAATACCGTCCTCGCCGGATCGTTGGCGGTGGTTCTGGTTCTCGGCTGGCTCGTCTACCGTTTCGTCGGGCCGGGAATTGGTGGATTCAAGGTGAGTGAGGTCACCGGCGAGATCATCGCCGACCCGGTGCTCTTCATACAGAACGCCCCCTGGAACAACTTCTGGATGATGGTCGTCTTCATCTGGATTCAGACCGGTTTCGCCATGGTCATCTTCTCGGCCGCCATCAAGGCGGTTCCGACGGAGCTGCTCGAGGCCGCCCGGATCGACGGGGCCACTGAGACGCAGACGTTCTGGCGGGTCACGGTGCCCCAGATCTTCCCGACGATCGGCGTGGTGGTGACGACGCTGATCGTCACCGTCCTCAAGGTGTTCGACATTCCCAAGGTCATGACCAACGGGAACTTCGACACGCAGGTGTTGGCAAATGAGATGTGGGAGCGCGCCTTCACCCAGCTGGACTTCGGAGTCGGGTCGGCCGTAGCAGTGCTCTTGTTCGTCGGAGTGCTGCCCGTGATGTACATCAATGTCCGCCGAATGCAGAGGGAGAGGCTCGGATGACGACAACCGCCGACCGCGCCACGCCAACAACAGAGTCACGGATCACTCAACGGCGGCCGCTGGGCAAACGGATCTACGGGTTCCTACGGTCAATCCCGACGTGGCTGCTGTGGATCCTCGTGATCATATGGACGATTCCGACCTTCAGCCTGTTGGTCAACTCCTTCCGAACTCGTGACGAACAGCGCGCTAGCGGCTTCTGGAACGCCTTCAGAGATGAGGGTTTCCCCACGCTCGCCAACTACGATGAAGTTCTCTTCCCTGATGTCGGCGCCGGACTGGGCAATGCACTGCTCAACTCGGCAGCAATCGCCATCGTGGCAACGATCATCCCGATCGCGATCGCGGCATTCGCCGCGTATGCCTTCGCCTGGATCGACTTCAAGGGCCGGGAGTGGCTGTTCATCGGGACCGTGGCTTTGCTGGCGGTTCCGACTCAGGTGTCGCTGATTCCGCTGCTCTCGACGTACTCCAACGGGGTGGCGCTGACGCTTCCGATAATCGACAAGACCATCCAGCTCATACCCGACCTGGACTTATCGGGCTCGATCCCTGCCGTGTGGCTCACCCACACCGGCTTCGCGCTGCCCTTTGCCATATTCCTGCTGCACAACTACATCGCAGGATTGCCCAAGAGCATCTTCGAGTCGGCGTCGATCGACGGCGCCGACCACTTCAAGATCTTCTGGCGGTTGGTGCTTCCTCTCTCGGTCCCGGTGCTGGCGGCGTTCGCTATCTTCCAGTTCCTTTGGACCTGGAACGACTACCTGATCGCTCTGACGATGATCGGGGGTAATCGGGAGGCCCTGCCGGCCACCATCGTGGTGGCTTCACTGGCCGGCGAATTCGGAGCGAGAGAGCATCTGCTGACGGCAGGCGCCTTCGTGATCACGGTCGTGCCTCTAGCCGTGTTCTTCGCCTTGCAGCGATTCTTCGTGCGAGGGATCACCGCCGGCTCCGTCAAGGGTTAGAGCGGCTCCAGCACTTCGTCGAGGCTGACGACTCGTCCTTCGTCGATGGAGATGTGGGCGGCCTGGCCCACCGCGACCGACCACATTCCTTCTTCGAAGGTGACCTTCGCCGGCGATCCGGTGCGGATCGCGTCGAGGAAGTCGACGTGCTCGAGATAGTCGGCGCCGCTGTGATACCCCATGTGCCGGACATCAGTAGCGAACAGCTCTTCGTCGACGACGACGCCGCGGTCGCGCCGACCGATGCGGATGCGGCCGAACCCGTCGGCCGGGTTGAGCGGAATGAACGTCTCCGCCTTGCCCTCACTTCCGGTGAGGGCGATTTCCTGCTCCCACGGCCCGGATTCGGCGAACATGCTCAAGTCGAGGAGGCCGCGGGCCCCGTTGGCGAAGTCGACGATCACAAGCGCATTGTCGATGATGTCGGGCGCCACGCCGTCGTAAGACTCGTCCTTGTAGAGCACGTCCTGGGCGCCCGAGGCCATGACCCGCGTCGGGCGGGCCCCCGTCACCAGGTTCATGAGATCGAAGAAGTGGCAGCATTTCTCGACCAGGGTGCCCCCGGATTGGGCGTTGAAGCGATTCCACGCACCCACCTTGTGGAGAAACGGGTAGCGGTGCTCCCGGATCGACACCATCACCACATCGCCGACCACGCCGGCGCGGACCTCTTCGAGCATGCGCGCCACGGGGGGTTTGTAGCGGTACTCGAGCCCCATCCATATCACTCGATCGGAATCGGCGAACGCGGAGATCACGTCGCGGCATTCGTCCACGGTGATGCACAGCGGCTTTTCCGCGAGCACATGGACCGGGTAGCGCGCAACGTCTGTCAGGATTTCGTGGTGACGGTAGTTGGGGGCCGCTATCACTACCGCGTCGCACAGCCCGCTCTCGAGGAGGGCGCGATGATCGGCGAAGATCTCGATGTCTCCGGCCGCCGCTCCGAAGCGATCGCGAGAACCCGCGTCGGGATCGGCGCCGGCAACGACGCTGGTGCCCGTGAGCGCCCGGATATCGGCGAGATGCTCCAAGGCCATGTGCCCGCAGCCGACGATGCCGTACCGAACCTGATCCATCACTGCTCCTCAAGCTGTGAAGCGCCTTTGGTTCAGACTACCGAGGCTCGGGCCGCGTCCCGCGTCATGAAGTGCGGGCGCTCGATCAGCCCGGGAGGTGGGCACGTATCGCCCCTAGTGGGCAGCAGGGGCGATCACGGTTGAGAACCTGATCGCCAGGCTCGCAGAGTGAGGTCGGCGCCAACCGCGAGAATGCGTGCGTAGGAATCAACCGAGATCGACGCGGGTCATGGCGGTGCTAACCGCGGATTGCGAGGCCCGTGTCCCGGTCGAAGAAATGGGTTTCCTCGGCTGTTACGGCGACTTCGACCTCGTCGCCCGCCCGCACCCTCGAGGCCGGATCAAAGCGACCGGTGATCCGAGTTCCATGATGCTGGAGGACATCGGTGTCCTCTTTGAGGTCCATCGCGTCTTCCTGGATCACCTGTTTGGCGTCGATACCGAAGTAGACGATGCGCTCGTAGCCGAGCGCCTCGACGTTCTCGATCTTGGCCCGAAGTCGTTGGTCTGCAGGGTGACCCGGCTCGACCGCGGCGTCCTCGAAGTCCTTGGGGCGGATGCCGGCGACGATGACCTTCCCGATGTGATCCCGTAGTGCCGGCCGTGAACTCATGACGGACGGCGGCAATGCCAGGCTCTGACTGCCGAGCTGCAGGCTGTGACCGCCATTCGACGCGGTGACAACGCCCTCCATGAGGTTCATGGAAGGCGAGCCGATGAAGGCGGCGACGAAGAGGTTGTCCGGCTCGTCGAAGAGTGTCTGCGGGGCGGCGACCTGCTGGAGGATGCCGGCGTTGATAACGGCGACCCGGTCGGCCATCGTCATCGCTTCGACCTGATCATGGGTCACGTAGAAGGTCGTCACTCCGACGTTCCGCTGTAGGTCGGTGATCTCGGCGCGCATCTGCACTCGGAGCTTGGCATCCAGGTTCGACAGAGGCTCGTCGAGCAGGAAGACCTGAGGCTGACGCACGATGGCGCGGCCCATCGCCACGCGCTGGCGCTGGCCGCCGGAGAGCTGGCCCGGCTTCTTCTCGAGCTGCTCCGTGAGCTCGAGGAGCCGGGCGGCATCTCCGACTCGTTGGGTGATATCCGCCTTGGGGTACTTAGCGAGTTTGAGCGCAAAGCCGATGTTGTCGGCAACGGTCATGTGCGGATAGAGCGCATAGTTCTGAAAGACCATTGCGATATCGCGGTCCTTGGGGTGCACGTCGTTGACGACACGATCCCCGATCTTGAGCTCGCCTTCCGAGATGTCCTCGAGCCCCGCGATCATGCGCAGCGTCGTGGACTTGCCACAACCGGAGGGTCCGACCATGACGAGGAACTCACCGTCCTCGATGTCGAGGTCTAGGTCGGCAACGGCCTTGAAACCGTTGTCGTATTCTTTGGTCACGCCTTTGAGTGTTACACCAGCCATCCCGCCACTCTAGTCGAGTCGCTACAAGGTGTGGAAGCGGTGGTGCGACCTTTGGTAGGTTCGGTATTCGACGGAGGAGGTAGGTTCGTGGCGGCGCCCCGAGATGTGGTCAGTGTGACGGCGAAGTTCGACGAGGTCCGGGATCTGTGGTCACCGCGAATCGTGGCGGAGTTCAACGGGCTCCACGTCAAGCTGGCGCGGGGGAAGGGTGAGTTCGCCTGGCACACCCATGAGGAGACCGATGAGGTGTTTCTCATTCATCGCGGCTCCGTGGAGATTCAGATGCGGGATCGGCCGGCGGTGCAGCTTGCCGCCGGCGACCTCTACGTGGTGCCGGCCGGCGTAGAGCATCGGCCGGTGGCGGCGGCCGAGTGCGAGCTGGTGCTCATCGAGCCGGCCGGCACCCTGAACACGGGAGATGCGGTCACCGCCGCCGGGGAAGAGTGGATCTAGTGAGCGAACTTGCCCCACCAACGACCGGCGACCTCGACATCGACTTCGTCCGTTCGCGGTTTCCTGCGTTCGGCACCGCATTGCTCGCCGACTGGAGCTTCTTCGAGAACGCCGGAGGATCCTACGCGTGCGGCCCCACCATCGACGCGCTCACGCGCTACTACACCGAGACCAAAGTGCAGCCCTATGGCGTGTATCCGGCGTCGGCGACGGCGGGCGAGATGATGGATCGCTCCCAGCTACGCTGGGCGGAGGCGCTTGGCGTGGATTCGGAGGAGGTCCACTTCGGGCCCTCGACGTCGATGAACACCTACGTTCTGGCGCAGGCCATCGGCGCCACGCTGGCTCCGGGCGACGAGGTTGTCGTCACCAACCAGGACCACGAGGCCAATACCGGCGCGATCCGGCGAGCCGCCCAGGGTGCCGGCGCCACGACCCTCGAATGGCAGGTCGATCCCGACACCGGGCTGCTCGACCCGGAGGGCCTCGGCGCATTGCTGGGTCCACGAACGAGGGTGGTTACCTTTCCTCACGCCTCCAACATCGTCGGCCAGGAAAACGACGTGCAACATCTGACGGCAATGGCCCACGAGGCCGGAGCCCGGGTAATCGTCGATGCAGTCTCCTACGTCCCGCACACTTTTCCCTATTTGCCGCGGCTCAATCCCGACGTCTACCTCTTCAGCCTGTACAAGACGTACTCGGTGCACCAGGGACTCATGGTGGTCCGCAACGGATGGATCGATGAGCTGCCCAACCAGGGCCACGTCTTCAACGCGGCGGTACCGGGCAAGCGACTCACTCCGGCCGGCCCGGATCACGGCCAGATTGCCGCGGCCGGCGCGGTGCTGGATTACGTGGAGGAGTTGGCTGCCCATCACTCACCCCAAGACCGGACCCTGCGGGAAGCGACCGACTTCGTATCGGCGCTGTGGCGTCGCCACGAAACCGCCCTCCTCGAGCCGATGCTGGCGCGGCTGCGGGCCGATTCGCGAGTCCGTATCCTGGGGCCGGACACGACGGACTTCGCCCCCGGGATGCATCGCTGCCCGACGGTAGCTCTCGCACCGCGTACTCGCTCGCCGGCGGAGGTGGCCGCCTCCCTCGTGGCGAGCCGCATCATGCCCGGTATCGGCCATTTCTACGCCAAACGACTCGTGGAGGCGCTCGGCCTCGATGCGGAGACCGGTGCGCTGCGCCTGTCGTTCGTCCACTACACAGACGCGGCCGACCTCGCTCGGCTCGGCGACGCCCTCGATGCCGCTCTCGCCTAGCCGGTGGCGGAAGGGAGATGGACGATCGTGCCGGTCATGATGGCCAGAGCGGGGCCGCCCCCGCGCACCGTCAACTCGCCCTGACTGACTGTGAGTGTCGTTCCCGGCCTGACCACCCAACCCCGGGCAACGAACGCCGCACCCACGGCCGGCCGGAGAAGATTGATCTTGTACTCGGACGTCACGACGTCGGTCCCCGCCGCCGCCAACGTGTAGGCGGCATAACCGCAAGCCGAATCGAGCGCGGCGGCGACTACACCGGCGTGGACGAAGCCCGCCTGTTGGGTGAAGCCGGGCGGGACCGCGAAGCCCAGATCGACCCATCCCGGTCCGATGCCGTCGATGACGATTCCGAGGCTCGCCATAGCCGACTGCTTGGCAAAACTGGCCCGCACCCGGGACTCGAAGTCGGGATCAACGGGCTCGAAGCCGCTCATGTTCGTACCGTGATCATGTCGGCTTGATGAGCCGGATCTTGGGCTGCGAGTATGTCCAATCCTCCAACCGCCGTCCCTCGAACCCAACGTCAGCCGCCCTCTCGAGAAGCAGGTTCGTCGGGTAGTAGTAGTCCTCGGCGAGAACGTTCCAGGTGCCCTTGTCTGAGTGGTGGTAGGTGAAGTCAAAGAACCCTCCGGGTCGCAGCACCCGATGAACCTCCTCGAAATAGGCCAGCACCACCTCAATCGGCGTGTGCGTGAAGACGCTGTGGGCATGAGCGACATCGAAAGACTCGGAAGCGAGGAACGCCAGACTGGTGCCGGACACCAGGAACAGGCGCGGGTTCTTGTCCTGTAGCTCGTATTCCACAATGGTTTCCTGAGCCGCCAGGAGGATCTCGGGAGAGATGTCGACTCCCGTGTAGTGGCCGGGTTGCAGATAGCGGATGAAGCGTCGGCCGGCACGCAGGTTGCCGCACCCGATCTCCAGCAAGAAATCCCGGCGCCTCAGCCCGCGGTCGCGTAGGAAGCGGAATTGTCTACGACCGGCGGCTTGCCATCTCTCCTCGCTGGCGGTGCCGACCGCGCCCTTCGCCGTCCGGGTCCTCACGTCATCCGCCATCACCGCTCGGTAGAACTCGGGGTGAGTGGCGGCGCCGCGGCGCAGCCGCCGATTGCGCCATGCCCGGCGGAGGTATCTCACGACCAGCGACGGGCGGCGCAGCGCCCTCATGGCGCGCCGTGGGATCGACCTTCGCGTAGCAATCACGGCCCAGACGCTACCGCGTCCCGGCACCGTCCTGGCGTCGGGCCAACTAGATCGCCAGGTTCCTGATCTGCCGAATGGCAACGATGACCGACGCCACATCGCTCACTCCATCGACGGCCAGCGATCGCATGAAGCGAGTGAGCCGACCGATCTCGTGCGTCCGCGATACCAGGTAGCTCTGCAATGCGTGTTGCGCGCCGCCACCGTCGGTTTCGGCGAATATGCGCTCGACGAGTTGACGGCGCAGCAGCACGAGATCGTCCTCGATTGTCTGGATGGCACGGCGCTGCCAGCGATTGCCCTCGGGGAGAGCAGCAATCTGCGTTTCGAGCCAATCGATCTCGAACGCAGCTCCTGCGAGGAAGAACATCTCGGCGACTTCCCGCACGGGACGTCCTGTGTTTTGGATCACCTCGATGATGTCGGGAGCATGGACCAGCTCCTCCTGGTACACGTGGCGGTGGGCGACGACCACCGGCACGCCCCGCTCCACCCACTCGGCCACTGCGGAATCGCGCTCGTCGCGCCATTGAGACGGCCCGTATTCGGCGATCGTGGCCGCCAGCTCCTCGAACACCGGCTTGGCCCTGGCGATGACTTCGCCCATGAACACCGTCCCCGGATTGGCCAGGTACCACCGGGCGACCGACTCGACGAGCTCATCGATCTGGCTCAGCAGAGTGCGCTCCAACTCCACGGGCACGTGGCCCACGAGGGCCTCGACGGCTTCCCAATTCGAAGGGGCGTTCGTCACCTCGCGGGCGATGTTGTAGGCCCGCACGACTTGCTCCGGGGCGGCACCGGTCTCGGTCATCAGTCGGGTCACGAAAGTTATCCCGGCGGCAGTGACGACTCCGTTGGCGACACTCGTCGCGACGATCTCCCGGCGCAACGGATGATCGGCGACGAGGTGGCCGAAGCGCGTCACGACTTTGGCGGGGAAGTACTCCTCGGCCACGCCGGCGAAGTCTTGCCAGTCAGGCAGATCGGAGTCCAGGAGCCACCGCCGCAGGCTGCGTTTCGAGTAGGCGAGCAGCACGCTGAGCTCCGGGGCGGCCATACCGACACCGTTACGTGCTCGTTCGCTCATCTCGTCGGTAGCGGGCAAACACTCGATACGCCGATCGAGCGTGCCCTCCGTTTCCAGTAGCGACATGAGGTCCTCATACGCCTCGAGGCGACGCACCGACCCTTCAGCTTCTTGCGCCAGTATCTGAGCTTGGAGGAAGTTGTCGTAGATGATCGCCTCGACCACGTCCCCAACCACTTCCACGACCAACTCGTCGCGCCCCTCCCTCGTCAGTTCGCCGCGCCTCTCGGCGAGGCCGAGCAGGATCTTGAGATTGACCTCGCGATCGGAGCAGTGCACCCCGCCCGCGTTGTCAATGAAGTCGGTGTTGACCCGGCCGCCGTTGAAGGCGAATTCGATACGGCCGCGTTGGGTGAGGCCCAGATTGCCCCCCTCACCGACGACTCTGCAGCGAAGATCCTTGCCGTCGACGCGCAAGGGATCGTTGATGCGATCGCCGGCCTGCTCGTTGGTCTCGGTGGACGCCTTGACGTAGGTGCCGATACCGCCGTTCCACATCAGATCGACCGGGGCCTGCAGTATCGCCTTGATGACCTCATCGGGGGTGAGCTCCGAATCGTCGATCCCGAGGGCTGCAGACGCCTGCGCCGACAGGTCGATACGCTTGGCCGAGCGAGGGTAGACGCCGCCACCGGGCGAGAGCAGCGACGTGTCGTAGTCGGCCCAGCTCGAGCGGGGCAGCTCGAACAGGCGCTTCCGCTCCTCGTACGAAGTGGCCGGGTCCGGGTCCGGATCGATGAAAATGTGCCGATGATCGAAGGCCGCCACCAGCTCGAGCGACTGCGAGAGAAGCATTCCGTTGCCGAAAACGTCGCCCGACATGTCGCCGACTCCGACCGCGGTGACCGGATCCGAGCTCACGTCGATTCCGAGTTCGCGGAAATGCCACTTCACAGACTCCCAAGCTCCGCGAGCCGTGATGCCGAGGGCCTTGTGGTCGTAGCCCGCGGAGCCCCCGGAGGCGAAGGCGTCGCCGAGCCAGAATCCGTACTCGGCGGCAATCTCGTTCGCCGTGTCTGAGAACGTCGCCGTGCCCTTGTCGGCGGCGACAACGAGATAGGGGTCGTCGCCATCGCGCACCCGGACCTGGTCGGGGTGGATGACGCGGCCGTCAACGAGATTGTCGGTAACGTCGAGCAAGCCCCGAATGAAGGTGATGTAGCCGGCACGGACCGCATCAGCCATCTGCGAGCTATCGGAGGGTGGCTGGCGCAGGACAAAACCACCCTTGGCGCCGGTGGGCACGATGACCGCGTTCTTGGTCATCTGGGCTTTCATCAGCCCGAGCACCTCGGTGCGGTAGTCCTCCTTGCGCGTCGACCATCGAATCCCGCCGCGGGCAACGGCACCACCACGCAGGTGAATGCCCTCGACGTCATTGGCGTAAACGAAGATCTCGTAGAGCGGGGCGGGCTGAGGCATCCCCGGTACTTCGGCAGAGCGGAACTTGAAAGCGAGGCTGGTGGTGTCATACCGGTAGGCATTGGTTCGTTGCGTCGCCAGAATCAAACCGACGAAGCCTCGCAGGATCCGGTCCTCATCGAGGCTGGCAACCTGGTCGAGGGCGACCGCAATCCGCGCCAGGATCGTTTCCTGATCAGCGTCGACCGCATCGGGGTCGAACCGGACGGCGAACAACTCGACGAGATCGGCCGCAATGGCCGGGTGAGCCGCGAACGCGTCGTTGATATACGCCACGGTGAATCCCGGGCTGACGCGCTGCCAGTAGGTGCGGTACGCTCGCAGCACAGCCACCTGCTCGTAGTTGAGCCCCGCCAGGATGATCAGCCGGTTCAAGGAGTCCGAGTCGGCGTGACCTTCCAGGACAGCGACAACCGTTTCGGCCACTCGCCGCTCCACACGTTCGAGATCGAGCATGCGTCCCTCGCCGTCGCAGACGCCGAAATCGTGAATGAACATCTCCCGGGAGCCGCTCTGGAGGCGGGTTGGAACCTCCTCGACGACCCGAAGTCCCAGTGCTTCGAGGGTCGGCATGATCGATGACAGCTCCAGCTTGCCGTCAACGCAATAGACCGCAAGCCGGGTGAGACCCTCACCATCGGACCGCTTGTTCAAGAGGCCGACGACGGGGCGGCCGCCGACCGTCTGCATCATCTCGTCGAGGTTCCCCACGTCGGCGACGGCAATGTCGAGCGGAGTGGACGACCGATAGTGAGCCGGGAATCTGTCGGCCCACTCCTCGACGAGGGCACGGCCGATTTCGACGCCGTAGCGGTCGATGAGCTGCTCACCGAGCCGCTCCTCCCATGATTGCGCGACCGCGACGACCTTGGCCTCGAGATCCGAGACCGATACGTCGGGCACCTGACCACCACCGAGCCACACCGTGAAATGCAGTCGTGCGGTGTCGGTCTCTCCCAGCGCCAGCCGATAGTCGATCGATGACCCGTCGAACTCCGCCAGGAACAGGTCCTGGAGACGTTCGCGCAGGGATGCATTGAAATGATCCCGCGGCATCACCACGAGCAGCGATACGTTGCGCTGGAGCAGGTCGCGCCGAACGAACAGGCGAATCTGTCTCCTTTCATGCAGTTGCAGCAGCCCCACAATGCTCTGGCGGATGTCCTCGGTTGTTGTCGCAAACAGCTCATCTTGCGGGAAGCTGTTGAAGAGCTGCACGACCTCCTTGTACGAGTGGCTCCCGGCGATGAGGTCCTCTGCCTCGATGATCTGCTGCAGTTTGCGGTGCAGGCCGGGGATGGAGTCCGCCGGCGTCATATAGGCCTTTGAGGTGAATAGCCCTATCAGGCGGGCCTCACCTACGACCGAGCCATCGGGCCCGATATGACGCACGCCGATGTAGTCCATCTTGGCGCGTCGATGCACTCGCGAGGCGGCGTTGGTCTTCGTGATGACTATGAGATCGCCTTCGACGTAGCGGGCGCGCAATGAGGGGCTCAGGTCGGCGATCGCCACGGGGGCGGCGAAGGCGGAGTCGGCGTCCGACCGGAGAATACCGAGGCCAGAATTTGGCACAACCGAGACCAGACGATCGGGTTCTTCTCCGGTGATCTGGTACTCGCGGTAGCCCAGAAAGACGAAGTTGAGGTCCAGCAGCCACTCGAGAAACGAAACGGCCTCGTCGACCTCGTCCTTGTCGTAGCGCCGCCCGCCAGCACGTGCGATCTTGATCATGCTGTAGATCGCACCCTGCATCGCCTCGAAGTCGGCAACTGCCCGGCCCACATCGTGGAGCACCACCTCGACACCCTGCTTCAACGCAGCCGCCTCATCGGCGTCGAGTCGTTGCCCCAGCTCATAGTGCTGGACCGATTCGCGCAGCGCGGCGGTGCGGGCGGGGAGGACGGCCGCTATGTGTCCGTCTGCATCGCGCGTCGTACCGATGACCGGATGCAGCACCCGGTCGACCACGTGACCTCGAGACGCGATCTCGTTGGTGACCGAGTCCACCAGAAACGCCATGTCCGGAGCGCCGATTTCGAGTACCGCCCCGGGCCGTTCGTATCCGTGCATGTCGCGGACGGGATTGAAGACACGTACGACCGGCTGGTCGCTGCGGCGGGTATCGGCAAACTGATAGATGTTGCGCACGTGATTCTCGAGCTCGTCGATCGTGTAGCCGCGCAGGTAGTCGCTCGGAACCCGCCGCAGATAGGCGCGGGCGAAGTCGCCCAGTACGTCCCCGCCGTTGTTGTCGCCAAGGCGCTCGACCAGGTCGTCGACGATGGCGTCCTGATCGCGAGCCGATCCGTCGGTGCTCACAATCAGAAACCCTACCCGCGCTGCGTCGGGAACGAGTGGCAGCTGCGGCATCCTCGATCTGCGTCCTCTGCCCCGGTGGGGGATTCCCGACGCTAGAGCGCCCCCGTGGCCTCGAGCCGCTTGTACGAGAGGTATCCGGGGATTATGGGGAACCAGAACGTGCCAATCCGGAAGAGAAACACGGCAGGCACGGCCACGGTGGCCTCGAGGCCGAAAGCGGTCAGGCCGCCGATGAGAGCAGCTTCTGCGGCGCCGATGCCGCCCGGCGTCGGCGCCGCCTGGGCGATGGCCGAGCCTGCCAGGTACACGGCGGTTACCGCCACGAATCCGAGACCACCGCCAAACGCGGCGACGCTGTACCAGAGGGCGAAAACGTAGGACATGGTGATAACGAGCGAACCGCCAAAGAGCATGAGCATCTTTGAAGGATTGGCGGCGACCGTAGCGATGCCGGCAAAGGACTTGCGGACTATCGGCCAGATCCGGCGGAGCCACAGCTTGCGACCCCGAGGGACCACCATCACCACACCGGCTGCAGCCAATACCACGGCGAGAACGATGAGAACGCTGCCCCCGGAGGGAAGCGAGAAGGCGTCCGTTGCCGATCGGCCGGCCGTCGTGACGAATATGGTGAGCAGCAGCACGTGGACGATGATCCCGGCGACGTTGTTGAGTCCAACGCCGGCGACGGCGACCGCCGGGTCGATGCCGCTCTTCTGCAAGTACCTGATGTTGGCGGCGATGCCACCTACTTTGGCCGGTGCGATTCGGTTGAAGAACGACGCCGCCACCTGGGCCAGTAGCGTCGGCGCGAACCGCAAACGCTCGGGCATCGCACCGATCAAGGCCGTTGCGGCGCCCGCGTAGGTCAGCAGGGAGAAGAGGAGGACCAGGGGGAACCATTGCCATTCGGCGTCGGCGACCTCACCGAAGTCGACCTCGGCCAGCTGGGGAATGAGGAAGTAGAAGGCGAATCCGAGCATGACGGTCGTGAAGATCGCGCCGGAGCGCACGCGTTCGAGCTTCTCGAGCTCGAACTCCTCGAGGCCGGTAGCTGTGATCACTTCCGTCTGGAGCTCGTCGAGCAGACCCTTCTGCTTCTTGAGAGCATTGCGCGTCGTGGAGCTCAACGCGGTCGGCTGCAGCCGGGGAGCGGCCGCGGCAACGGCGGCGGGCCCCAGCTCATGAACGGCCGCCGCTACGGAGCGCGGCGCCCCGACCTGGAGCGCCAGCGTGGCTACCAATTGGGCGACATCGCCGTTGATGTCGCCACTGCTCGCAGCGATCTCGGCGAACCCGAAGTCGATCAACCAGGGCCGGCCCTCGTCGGCGACGAGAACGTTGGCCGGGCTGAGATGACGGTGGGCGATGCGGGCGGCATGCAGGGTGGCGACTTCGGCCCACATCGCGCGCAAGACATCGTCGGTGATGTGCCCGGGATCGACCGTCGCGAGATTGGCGGCCTCGACCTCATCGAAGGCAATCAGCATCGACGTCGCCGTCACGTCCGCCACGCGTACCATCTGCGGCGTGTGCACTCCGGCCGCCGCTGCCGTCAACGACATGCCGGCTTCGTGCTCGACCTCACGGCGCAGTGACGCGAACGGGCGCTCGTCGCCGGACCCCTTGAGCCGGAACATGCGGTAGAGGCGGTACAGGATCTCGGCCGCCCGCTCCTCGTGGCTTCGCACCTTGACGAAAAGCCGACGGCCGTCCAGCAGCCCAACTGTGAAACGCCGCGAGCTGCTCGCAGTCGTGCCAACCCGGGCAACGGTCGCGACGTCGAAACCGTGGCCGGCGAGCGCCACTGCCACATCGGATGCGTTCGGTCTGCGATCCGGAGATCCGAATGTGAGAAGGGTTGCGGCACCGATGGCGTAGCCCAGGGCGACGATCAGAAGTGCGTCTACAGGCACGAGCAAACCGTCAACGAGCCGTATCGCCAGGAACAACAGGAGCAGAATCCACCCGGCTCGTCGCCAGCGTCTGTTGAGCCACGGTGTCAACACCGCGAGCCCGGCGGCGGCGCCGGCGATGTACACCATCGAGGGGAAACCGTCACCGGGTACACAGGCGTGTGATCCGAAGACGGTGCCCAGCGCTTCTCCCGGCTGGCCGACGAGGTCGCCCACCGACCCGGGGTCATCGGCGCGGATTCCCTGTTGGCGGGCGACGGCCAAGTTGTCGCACACCCAAGCTGGCGGGTCGACCGCCAACTCGGGCGGCGTGAATCGAGCGATGAGCTCACTCTGGACGCCGTACGCCACCACGGCGGCGATGGCCGCCGCCAGCACGACGAGAGTCAATCGGCGGTACCGCCGCCAGAAGATCAACAGCCCCACGACGACGACCGGAACGGCCCATGCCACGAGCTGAACGGCGAGGATCATCGTGACGACCACGGCGGCCGGCAATGCCTCGAAAGCATCGATCACCTCGATGGCGATACCGATGCTGATGTTGTCGAGCACGCTGGCGAGAAGGAATCCGAAGCTGCCGGCTACCACCGCCAAGACGAGGCGCAGCAGGTCGCTCGGCATCCTCCCGCGCCGGTAGGGCTCCACATCGCCGACGACCGGGGTGGGTGCGATTTGCGAGGAGCCGGCTTCATCCATCCCGGTTGACCTTATCGGGTAGATCCTGTCTCGGCCGATTCGGATCGTCGACTCCGGGCGGTCGCGCGGCAGGCGCCGATGTGGAACCCGCCGGATTCATGGGTTCCGCCGGAAGAGCAGCGCCGCCACGAGCCGGCCTATGGCGCGCATTGCGGCTTGGCGCGCCGCCTCCCGTTCCTTGTCGATCACGAGGTGGATGAACGTGCCTCCGAACCGCCAGGCGAGGATTCCGTCCGTGAGAACCTGGTCTCCGACAACGATGATCGACGAGCCCGTGTCGAGCCCGAGGCGGCGCCGGGTGGTCCACGGTTTGTTGCCCCGGCTGATCATCCGGGACACGCCTCGCTCCGGCCCGTTGCTCAGCACGATCACGCGGGCAACGTTGGGAAGCGCCTCGAAACGGTCAATTGCCCCGTTGACCAGCGAGGCGAACTCGCCGCGAGGGGCCCCCTGGCGAGCCAGCGTGTTGTCGGCGTCGAAAATGAGCACTGGTCCGTCGCGAGCATCGAGGCCGGAGGCAACGACGAGAGCGAGGACATCGTCGAGCGATGCGACGTCATGGATCGGGACCCGGCGCAGGTTCACGGGCCCAGGAGGGCGGCGCCGTTCCCGGCCGCCCTCCGTCCCACCGCAGCTCGTGTCATGCGCACTCGTAGCCCGGCGGTGCCGAGATCAGCCCCCTCCGGTGGGAGCCGGTTCATGCCGCTGCGCGGTAGCGCGAGAGTGTGGGTCGTACTCCGCGACCGGGCTCGGGTGCAGCTCCAAGAGCCGCTCGCGTTCCTCGCCTTTGAGGCTCGGCGTAACCACCAGCAGGAGGCTGGGGAGTACGAGCAGCGACACGAGCAGCGCCAGCGCAATCATCACCGCCGTCAGGGTGCCGAAGGTCGCGAAGATAGGCGTCGGCGCCAGGCTCAGCGCCCAGAAGCCGATTATCGACGTCAAGGCGCTCAGCGCCAACGCGCCACCGGTACCCTCCCCGGCGCGCCGCAGCGCCGGGAAACGGCTCGGCTCGCCCGCGAGCTCCTCGCGGAATCTCACGGTGAAGTGGGTTGCGAAGTCGATACCGACTCCGATCGCGATCGCGGCAATGGTCGCGGTGATCACGTTGATGGTGAGGTCGGTCAGGTACATGAATCCGTAGACCCACGCCACCACCAGCAGGATCGGCACGATCGAGGTCACTGCGTAGCGAACCGACCTCATCACCAGAGTGGCGATGAGGATCGCCAGCAAGACGGCAAGCGGCAGGGATACGAGCATCGAGTCGATGAACGCCTGGAGCGTGTCCTGACTCGTGATGGGCTCCCCGGAGACTCCGATAGTGGTCAGCCGATCACCGATCTGGCTCTGCAGATCGGCGGCTCCCGCCTCCAGGTCCGCCCGGGCGGCGAGGATCAGCGGATCGTCGGTGAAGCTCGGAACGTCGACCTCGAGCCGGGTGGCCTGGGTGGCGCCGTCGACATAGAGGAACCGCTGGACGATGTCGCCGCGCAGGAGCAGCACACCTTGCGCGTTGGGGATGCCGTTGGCGACGGCGTATTCGTAGACGGCGCGGACTTGGGTGGCGTCGTCGGGAAGGCCGTTACCGTCGTTGTCGGTCAGGCTGACTCCTCCGGCCGAGATCGCTTGCACAGCGGGGGGAGATGCCATTGCGGCGCGGACGATGCTGATCGCGTTCGGGCTCCGCTCCGTCTCGGCATCGGCCAATCCCGCCAGCACGCCTTCCATCCGCAGCAACGTGTCCGGATCCGTCAGGTCACCTTCCACGTATATGTAACCCGTTCCGCCGACTTCTCCAGGCAGGTGCTCATCGGCTTTGTCGATTCCCTGAACCGTCTCGCTGTTTTGCGGGAGGAAGTCCGTGAACTCGAAGCGGCGCTCCACCTGGGTGAAGAGGACCACGCCGATTACCGCGATCACGGCGACAACCGGCAGGGTTATGACCCGCCATCTGGCGAAGAAGTGGACCACCGTGCCGGCGGCGCGCAATCCGTGGCCGGCGCCCCGCACCTCGTCGATCAGCATGCGGCCCGCCGCCATTGCCTTCTCGTTGCGCCGTTTCGCCAGTCGATAGGGCAGCCATACAAAGAGAGCCGCGAATATCACGAAGAGCGCCGCGCCGATGAGCGGCATCACGACCGTCATCGATACCATCACGCCGGCAACGATCGCCGCGATCGCAAACAGGATCTTGTAGGGGATCATCAAGCCAAGGTCGGCGGGGCGTCCCTTGAGCTTGTCTTCGATTCCGAGCAGCACCCGGGGTGCCACGATACCGAGCAGAGCGTACGCCAGGAGGAGAGCGATGGCGGCACCAATCCCGAATTCGGTGATCGCCTCGACGCCGGAGACGGCGTTCGAAAGGAAGGCGGCAGCCGATGTGACCGCGGCGAGCAGGAGGGCTGTGGCGACCGCCGACATGCCGAGCGGGTACGCCCGCTCCCGGGTGGCTCCTTCGACTTGAGCCTCCCTGGTCCGGCCGGCGCCGTGGATGAAGAAGTCAACACCGAAGCTGATCATCGCTATCGGCACGATCAGCTGCAGCAACGGCGATACGTCGAGTTGCACGATGGCGGTCAAGCCGTTGTAAGTCATCATCGTGACGCCGAGACCGGATGCGACCACGGCCGCAGCCCAGTAGGACCGGAGCAACGCTCCGACCAGCAAGACGATCAGGGCGACGGCGAGGAAGATGTACGGTCCCCCCGCCAGGAACGAGTCTTCGAACGCGGTGTTGAAATCGATGCCGAGCCCCCACACGTTGAGTGAGGCGTCGGCCGGGAGCAACCTCTTCCCGTCGCGGAGAACGGTCTGCGCCTCGATCAGCCAAGCCTCAGCATCCAGGATCTGCTGCTCCTCGCCGGCCCCGCTGTCGAACGAGGCGAAGTCATATCTCAGGGCCGCGATGAACGCCGGCGCCTTCCACACCTCGACAATGCCGCTGCTCGTCAGATTGAGGGATGTTCGCGCCGAGCTACTGAGCGTCGAGCGCAGCAAAGCGGTTGGGGAGTCGGCAGCCAGTAGCCCCGTCAGCGCCGCCTTCACCTCGTCGTCCGTAGCCGCCGCCAGTCCGCCGCTGCCGAGCGCCGTGTCGACCGCGTCCGCGATGGAGTAGATGCCATCTATCTCGATACCGAGATCGAGATCGACACCGGTAACGAGCCGGTCATTGAGTGCTTGTCCCTGAACGTCTTTTGTCGCCGCGCGCAATGCGTCGGACCGCTGCTTGAAGGCCAGCAAGTCGTCGCGGGTCAGCACGTCGATTTCGTCGGGGTCCTCGACCAAGAATGTGGCGCTTTCTATGGAGGTGACCGGGTCGAACACGTCTTCAGCTCTTTCGGCGATCTCATAGATCTCACCGGTGGGGCTGAAGTTGACCTGCTCCTCGTTGGCGATCGACGGAGCGGCGACCGCCAGGCCGACCGCCACGAGCACAATCAGGGCGGAGACAACGCCAAT
This sequence comes from Acidimicrobiia bacterium, assembly GCA_041608315.1. Classification (GTDB taxonomy): domain Bacteria; phylum Actinomycetota; class Acidimicrobiia; order Spongiisociales; family UBA5794; genus JAHEJX01. Next base: position 19,287 of record JBFISZ010000016.1, read on the forward strand.
CCTCCTGTTCAGGAACTCGAAGAGCCGATTGCCTCGAGGCATCTCGTCGGAAGGCGACATCTTTCCTCCTCTGTCTGCACCGGACTTTTCTCACACTATCGGACGGACTTCGCGATCGTGAGCCGGTCGCGAAAGGCGGGTTCTGGCTGGTACGGTCATGACGAACAGAGTGAGGCGGTGACCATAGAGAATCCCTCCAACACGCCGGTGGAAGCAGCATCGCCGATCGAGCGTGGATTGCCCACGATCGGGGTACGGCGTGAGGTCCGGGTCGCGGGGATACGCATCGCCGGCCGGCGGCGCCGGCCCAGCGGCGAGAAAGCGCCGCTCGAGCGACAGCTGAAGACCACGGGTCGTGTGTGGCTCGCCGCCGGCATCGCGTTGATCGCGATCTGGCTGTCTCTCTTTGCCTTCCCCGCAACGACCAATTGGTGGACTCGGCACGACACCTCGATCCTGCGGCGCTTCGTCGATGTGCGCAACGACACCCTCACGTCGATCGCCGATGTCGTGGCCGTGCTCGGGTCCTCATGGTTCATCCGCGTCCTGCGGATCGGCACCCTGCTGGCGCTGATCTTCATTCGGCGCTGGCGCCACTTCTTCGCGGTGATAATCGGCATCCTCTTCGTGCAGTGGACCGTCGAGATTCTCCAAGAGTACGTTGGCCGGCCCCGGCCGTTCGTTCCACTCATCGGCGCTTGGGAGGGAGCGTCGCACCCCTCGACGCCGGTCGCCAAGTTCGGAGTGACTGCGGCGGCCATGGCATATTCCTTGGTGCCCACCGGCCGCGCCCGCCACGTCGCGCTTGCCGTCGCCGGAGTATTGGTGTCGCTGCTGATCGCGACTCAGCTGTATCTCGGGGTCGATCATCCCAGCGATGCCTTCGTCTCGGCGATCTTCTCCTTTGCCGTCGTCGTCGTGCTGTTTCGGTGGTTCGCTCCCGAGTCGGCGTTTCCCGTGCATTGGAATCGTGGTGTCACTGCCCACCTCGATGTTGCCGGGGCCCGCGGCGATGCGATTCGCCAGGCCGTCGGTGAGCAACTCGGCATAGAGGTGCTCGAGATCAAGCCTTTCGGCCTCGAAGGCTCCGGCGGCTCGACTCCGCTACGACTCAAGGTCAAGGGTGATCCGGACACGTTCGTCTTCGCCAAGCTCTACAGCCAGACCCACCTCCGGTCCGATCGGTGGTACAAGGTGGGGCGCACCATTCTCTACGGCTCCCTCGAGGACGAGGTGCGCTTCACATCCGTGCGCCGCCTGGTCGAATACGAGGACTACATCCAACGTTTGATGCGCGACGCTGGGGTGCCGAGCGCCGAGCCTTTCGGGATCGTCGAGATCGCCCCGGAGCGTGAGTACCTGATGGTGAGCGAGTTCCTCGAGGGATCCGAGGAGCTCACCCACGCCGAGGTCGATGACGGTGTGATCGACGACGCCCTCCGGGTGATCCGCAGCATGTGGGATGCGGGATTGGCTCATCGCGATGTGAAACCCGCCAACGTCATGCTCAACGAGGGCCGTGTCGTGCTGATCGACGTCGCCTTCGGCAGTGTTCGCCCCTCCCCGTGGCGCCAGGCCGTCGACCTGGCCAACATGATGGTGATCCTGGGCCTCCGGGCCGGCGCGGCGCGGGTCTACGAGCGAGCGCTGCTCCAGTTCGCCCCGGAGGACATCGGTGAGGCCTTCGCCGCCACCCGCAGCGTCACTCTGCCTTCCCAGTCGCGCAGTTCGCTCGCTCTGTTCAAGAAGGAACAGGGCATCGACCTCGTGGAGGAGTTCCGCAAACTAGCGCCGGCAACGGAACCGATCTCGATTCAGCGCTGGAACCCTCGGCGCCAGCGGCTCACGGCCGGCGCCGCAGTTCTGCTGATCTTCGTGGTCGCCGAGATCATCACGGAGTTCACCGGAGGCGGGTTCCTGTGAGAAGGAAGACGATCCTCCTGATGTGCTGCATGTCGTTGCTGGCCGGGGCCTGTAACAGCGAGCTCGGCCTCGACCAACCCGACTGCGCGAAGCAGGTGCTCAACACGCACGTGCTCGCCGCCCAGGCCGTACCGACCGCCAAGTACACCCCGTGCATCGACGAGCTGCGGTTGGGGTGGGATTCCGTAAGTTGGTTTGCGAGAGACGGTAGGGCCGGGATCGAATTCGGGCGCGGGTTCGCTCCCTTCCTGACGGTGACGGTGACCGAGTCGTGTGACCTCTCCGGGGCGCAGCCGGCTAGATCGGGACATCCTCTTGGATATCCCGATATCGAGCGCTTCGAAAACGTCGAGTTCGTGCCCGCGGTCATCGAAATCACCATCATTCCCTTGGCAGAGCGTCCGTTAGAGAGTGCCCGAGCGATCGTCGACCGCTTCGGACGCCTCGAGATCGAAGACCGCCGCGTGATCTTCGAGATCGACAACGATCTCGACCAGGAGGTGAGTCCCCGAGTCAACCGTGCCTTGGCAAGCGATCATTACGTCTGGATCATCTCCAACCTGGATGCGGAGGAGGAGACGCTCGAGATGCGGAGCAACGACCCGGCGGTCGCCGGGACGGGGCTGGAACCCGAGGAGGCTTTGGACATGATCGAAGACCGCGTGCCGGACCTCTTCTACCGGGGCGCTTGGTACTTCACCTTCGAGGGCGGATGTATCACGTACGACTTCGCTGCCGAGGGGATCGTGGCTGTCACGGTTGCCGACGACGCCGACGACGCTCTCGGGTTCTACCCGGCTCACGAGTTCCGCAGATTCGCTCGCGACGCCGGCTTCGACATCGACTGAGGCCCCACAAGGGTGTGTCCCCCCGGAGGGGGGAAGGGCCCCGCCGGGGGGACGCGGCGCGGGTAGGGGGGTTTCTGCGGTTGGGTGGTTCCCGGTTTGAGGGTGCTGTTTGGCTGATGGGAACCGTGCACGTCGCTGGGAGTCACCGCGGGCTGGCGCCTCCATCGGCGCTTGGGGAGGCACTTTCCCCCCCGCTCCGGGGGAAGACACTGAGGGAGCCGTTTCAGGGCCGCTGTGTCGTAGGGGCTCGCGGCCTCACCCCCTAGCCGGCCGCGGCCGCCACCGCCCGCAGCTCCCGGATCTCCTCGCCGGCGCGCTCACTCGGCAACGACTTGACGCCGAACAGGATTCGATCGACTCCTCCGGCGCGCAGCTCCTCGATGACCGCCGGGTCCGGAGGCGCCATGTAGACGGTCACCTCGATCGCCGCCGGATCGCGGCCGGCATCCTCGGCCTCCCGCCGCAAGTCCGCGACATGATCCACGATAGGGAAGCGGCCGTACAGAGGCATCCATCCGTCGCCGTACTCGACGATGTGGCGA
>JBFISZ010000017.1:0-22127 GCA_041608315.1 Acidimicrobiia bacterium
CCGCTTCGGTGCACGCGCCCGTCAGTAGGGCGAACAGGGCGATGGCGGCGATCGTGCGGTGCATATCGGTTCGAATCTAGGGCAGGGAACGCTAGTGCCTGCCCGGTCGCGGATAGGTCTGTGCGGTCCGTTTGGCTCCCGCTCGCCCATCAGCCGGCGGTGGCGGAGTCGCGGCGGGCCAGCGTTTCGCGTATCTCGTCGAGCAGCTGCCGGAGCCGGCACGGCCGCCGGAGCATGGTTGCCGACCCGCGGAACCAACCACGTGGCGAATGATGGGACCGAGGCGAAGTCCGTGGAGAATCGACCGATCTCACGGGGAACGATGAATATGTCGCCGGTCTTCTCGTACCGGTACCGAAACTGCTCGCGCAGGACGAAGCGCTCGTCCGTGATCCACTCGAGAACGAAGGAGGCCTTGGTGTGGATGTTCGAACCGAAGAAAGGCATCCGTCGAGTCCTAAGTAACGGACCGGCCGCAGCGGATGGATCCACGGCCGTGGAGCCGGCTCCCAACCGACCCCGTCCACCGCACTGCGCCGGCCACGCTCACCGCTCCAACTCGAGGTGCTTCTCGTACGTCACCGACGAGAGGAGCCGGTCTTCCGGGATCTCGTAGTAACGGCGCAGCACCCCCTCGGAATCGGGTGACAGGCGATAGCCGCCCTTCTCGAGAGCACCGCGAGCCTGGTAGTTGGCGGCGTACGTCCCCACGATGAGCTTGCTCACACCGGCAACCTGCGGCTCGATATGGGCGTGGAGCGCGGCCGCGACCCCTTGTCGTTGGAAAGCCGGCAGAACGTAGGCGTGGCGGAACAGCGCGGCGTCGCCGGCGTATTCGAGGCCCATCACGCCGACGAGCTGATCGTCGGAGAATGCTCCGTACCAGGTCATGCGGCGGGCTTCCTCATTCCAGGAACCCAACGTCATCTCGGGTTCCTCGACTTCTTCCGGCGGTAGGAACTCGGCGTACCAGGCGGCCGCCGCGTTGATCACTTCCACCGCGGCCGGCCCGTCGGCCGGCCCGAGGGTCCGTAAGCTCAAGTGGTCGGGGTCGATGGCCGCCTCCTCACGAAGCTGCGGTGGCCAAACATAGGGCGCTCGCCGCCAGTCGCCCACTTTTTCATCGAGCTGCGCTCACCCGCAACTGTCCACCTTGGACCACTCCATGCCGAGTTCGGCGTTGTTGTGGCACTCCGCCTCCACGGTGAGCTCCACACCGACATAGGTAGCGCCCTCCGCGGTGGTGCCGAGGCCGGACAACATGCCGCTCAGATGATGGGGGTTGGCGCACGACGCGTCCGGCACCGGCCAGGTTTCTTGCCCGGCGAGCGCGAGGAAGCACTCTCCCCCCGGGACGGTGAAAGCAACGTTGACGTGGTGCTCGGGCTCTCGGAAGGTGATTCCCAGGAGCTTCATCCCTTGGCGCACCCTCTTGGAGACCACAACTGCTGCTCCCGTGTCATAGTCGGCCGGTCGGAAGTCGAAGCTGTCGCCGTGGTCGATCTCCTCCGAGTTGCCGATCAACGCGGCAACGGCAAGGAGGAGGGCCCCGATGGCGACGATTATCACCGTCGCAGTGGTTGTCTTGCTCGTTGTCCCTGTCATGACACCGCCCGGATAGCGCGGTTGCTCACGGCGCCCACATGTCGACCGTCAGGCCGACGATGACCGGCGCAAGGTCCTCATAGTCGATGGACACATACCAGGTGATCCAATCGAGGCCGCCGTAGTCCGGGTTGTCGCCGGGGTCGTGGACCCCGACATAGTTGAACGACTCCAGCTCGAAGGGGATGGCGTACTCGGGGAGCCGGCCGTTGCCGCCGAGAATCGGCTCGTTGGTGGTGAGCACCGTATCGGCATCGTCGTAGGCCGACACGAAGCTGTCGGCGATGGCTTCGGCAAACGTCCGGGCGGGGATCTCATCGATGTCGTCGGGACTGAGGGCGTTCGACGGCCAGCGATACGTTGCCGGCGACCTCAGGATCGTTGCCAGATCTTCAGGGGCGAAGCGAACGGGATCGGCGTGATGCGACACGTACAGTCCACGGTGAGACACCACGGGGCGCAAGTCGCCGTCGGCCGCCACGATGGCGACAAACTCGTCGAGCAGGGCCTCGACCCGGGGATCTACGGCGAAGTTCGCTGATGTGACCTCGTCTGCCAGGAACCAGGCGCTGACCCAGAAGCCACCTACCGGGGTTTCGACCTGGACCCACCTGGTCGAGCCGACCATCTCCTCCTGGCCGGTTCGCTCGACGACGACGCCGGGGAGGAGCTTCCCGATGATCGGAGCAGTGACGCCGGGATCCTCCCGCACGTTCAGGACATCGTCTGCGGTCACGAGGGCAACCCGGCTCAACCGCATCGGGTCGCCGTCTGAGATGTCTGGAAGGTCATCCTGGTTCCAGGGCTCGGACGCGGCGGTGCCGGGGCCCGGGGCGATCGGCAAGATCGTGGCGTAGTCGGCGCGGCCGACGGGATGCCCGAGGACGACGCCTTCGCCGGAGAACACTTCGACCGGCTGGCCGTCGAGATGGAACAGCACCCGGTCGACCGTCGGGAATTGGGTGAGCGTTTACACCACTTGCGCCAGCCGGGTCAGAATGTTGTACGAGCCCCCGCCCACCTCGAATTCGCGGGAGAGGTCGATGGTCGCCAACCCGTTCTCGATCTCGAGACCGAGGAGCAGCGTGTCGGGCGGAACCGAAGTCCACAGTTCCGAGTCGTTCCCGGCCGCGGTGGGCCCTGCGATCAACGCCCGGATGGCGTTGGCCGCAACGGCGGGAGTATCAACCGCACGGATGACGCTCACGGCGTAGCCCTCTTTTCCGAAGAACAACTCGACAAACTGCCGATCCACCGGATCGTCGGGCGGATCGGCCGGCGGCTGCGTCGTCGGGACGGTCACATCGGTTCCCGGCGTCGTAGGGGGAATCGTCGTCGTCGCTTGATCCGGCGGCGGCTGCGTCAACGGCCCGGCGTTGCCAACATCGCCGCCGCAGGCTGCCGCCAGCATCGCCAGAACGGAGACAACGATGGTGATGCGCTTCATGGTGTGCTCCTTGGATGGGTGTGCGCCTCATCCTCAGCATGCGATGGGAGCTTCTCGGACAGGTCACCGGGATGTAACGATTCGGTCACAGGTAGTCGCAGCTCGAATACCACGCCGGCTTCGCTCCCGGGGCGAACCGTCAGCTCGCCGCCCAGGCGCCCGGCGTGCTGGCGGGCAATAGCCAGGCCGAGGCCGGACCCGCCCTGCCGGGAAGCGTCCCTTTTGTAGAACCGATCGAAGAGCCGCGGCAGCTCCGCGGGAGGCACACCAGGCCCTTCATCCGCGACGGCAATGTGCAGGACGTTGCCATCGCGGGCGACCGTCACCGCCACCGGCGACCCCGGGGCGTGGGTCCGGGCGTTGTCGAGAAGGTTGCCGACGATCCTCTCCAACGAGTGGCGATCGGTGACGATCGATCCGATCGAGCCGTCCACATGCAGGGTCGCCGATGCGTGCCGGTCGGCGATGACGGCCTCGAGGAACCGGCGCACGTCGACCGGGGACAGTTCGGGCTCGCCGGTTGAGGAATCCAGCCGGGAGACCTCGAGGAGATCCTCGACGAGCGTGCTGAGCCGACCCACGTCCGCCACCAGCATCTCGCCTACCCGCCGATCTGTGTCCGGCAGTTGATCGAGCCGGTCGCGAAGCCGGGCCGCCTCGTTGACCAGGGCCGTCAGCGGGGTGCGCAACTCATGAGACACATCTGCAACAAACCGGCGCTCGCGATCGTGGGCCTGCACCAGAGCGTCGACTTGCCGCTCCAGGGAGGCGGCCATCTGGTTGAACGCGACTGCGAGCCGCCCCAGCTCGTCGTGCCTCTCGGCCGGCACCCGCACCGATAGATCGCCCGCCGCCATCCGTCCCGCCGCCTCGCCGGCAACGGCCACGGGCCGCAGCACCCGGCGCGCGATCAAGCCGGCGCCGAGCGCTCCCAAAGCAACTACGCCCACTCCGGCTATGGCGAGCACTCGCGCCAGCTGATCGAGGGCGTCCTCCACGTCGGCGGCCGAATCGAAGAAAAAGAAGTCGGGCCCCGCCGGGGGGCGGCGTCCGGCCACCACAAGGTTCGGCCGATCGTCGATGGAGAGGAACTCATACCCGTAGCTGCTCCCGGCCACGATGGCGCGCAGCTCGGATGACAGCAGCTCGCCTGCCCCCAACAGGCTCAGCGACGAGGCGAAGCTGTCGCCGTCGGGGAACTCGACATAGACCCCGCCCGTGCCGCGCAAGAGAAACCGATCCGCCAGCCCGCTCGCTTCGAATTCGCCCCGGCCGGTATCCGCCGGCAACTGGTCGGTCGTAGCCAGCACGGTGATGTTGAACTCCGCCCGGGCGACCCCGTCGTCAACGAGTTGGCCCCGCAGCGAGGTGCGCACGAGGAGATACGACGTGATGGCGACGAGACCCGCGGTCACCGCAATGAGAGCAATCACCGTGGCAATCAGCCGGGCGCGGAAACTGCCGAGCACGTCAGCGGCCCGCCCGGTAGCCGACGCCTCTCACGGTTTCGATCAACTCCGGGTCGATCTTTGCCCGCAGCCGCTGGATGGCCACGTCGACCAGCCGGGAATCCCCGAGATACGAGTAGCCCCACACCCGATCGAGAAGCAGCTCACGGGTGAACACCTGCCCGGGCCGTCGTGCCAGTTCGAGGAGGAGGCGAAACTCCGTCGGGGTCAGATTGATCGCGTCGTCGTCCATCGTGACTCGATGGCCGAGGACATCGATACGGAGGCCCCCGAGCGTGATCGTCTCTGCGGGATCCGTGAGCTGCGCCCGGCGCAGCGCAGCCCGCACCCGCGCCACCAGCACCGGCATCTCGAACGGTTTGGTCACGTAGTCGTCGGCACCCGACTCGAGGCCGACAACGACGTCGATCGCATCGCCCCGGGCGGTGAGCATCACCACCGGAACCGCCGACGTGGCCCGAATGGCGCGACAGACCTCGAGACCGTCGCGTTTGGGAAGCATGACGTCGAGGACCACCAGGTCGGGCTTGTCGTGGCGGAAGCGAACGAGAGCGTCGTCACCGTCGGCGGCCGTGTCGACGGTGAACCCGGCGTCCTGGAGCCCGAGCTTCGTTATCTCCCGGATCGACGGGTCGTCCTCAACCAGAAGAATCGTGGCGTCCACTCAACTCAGTATGCCCGATCGCGGCTCGAATCCAGTCGACTCCGCGCCCCACGCCGACCAAGGCGACTACGGTGCGCCGATGCGAGCGGCCTCTCCACCAGCGCCCACCACGCGCCGCCGCGGCTGGATCGTGATCGCGGTCGCTGCCCTGATGGTGCTCGTTTCTACCGGAATGTCGCGATCTTTCGGTCTGTTCCTCTCTCCGGTCACCGACAGCCTCGGCACCGGGCGCGAGGTGTTCAGCCTGGCGATCGCAGTGCAGAGCCTCATCTTCGGCCTGCCGCTCGCCGGAATGCTGGCCGACCGGATCGGCGCCCGCTGGGTGATCTTCTGGTCGGGCCTCCTTCTCGCTGCCGGGCTCGTGGTGACATCACAGGTCGAATCGGTGCCCGGCCTCTTCATCGGCATCGCCGTCCTCGCCGGCGTCGCCCTCAGCGGTACCGGCTTCGTCGTGGCACTCGGCGCGGTCGGGAGAGCGGTGCCTCCGCAACGGCGCACAGCCGCCTTCGGCCTGATAACGGCGGCGGGATCGGCCGGGATTCTCGTGATGGCGGCGCTCTCGCAAACGTTCATCGGCGCTTTCGAATGGCAGACGGCGCTGGTGCTGCTGGCGGTGATAATGGTCGCCGTCACCGCGACGGCGCTGCTCCTCCCGGCCGATCAGAAGGCCGACCTCGACCAGGCGGCGGCGTTGCCGATGGCCCGGGCGCTCGACCGAGCGCGCACCAGCCGCAGCTACCTGCTGCTCGTGTCCGGGTTCTTCGTATGCGGCTTCCACGTGTCGTTCATCGGCAACCACCTGCCGGCTTTCCTCGAGGACGGCGGCCTCGACTCCTGGGTGGCGCCGGCCGCTCTCGGCCTCATCGGGCTGTTCAACATCGGCGGCTCGCTCTTCTTCGGCTCATTGGGCGACCGGATGCGCAAGCGCACCCTGCTTGCCTTCCTCTACTCGACGCGGGCAGCCCTCATGGCGGTGTTCCTCCTCATGCCGCTGACCACCGCTTCGGCGCTCGTCTTCAGCGCCGCTATGGGAGTGGTGTGGCTGGCCACAGTGCCTCTCACGAGCGGGATCGTTGCCGTCATATTCGGCACCCGCTACCTGTCGACGCTCTTCGGCATCGTGTTTCTGGGGCACCAGGTGGGCGCCTTCCTCGGCGTGTGGCTCGGCGGGCGCATCTTCGACGCCACCGGCTCCTACGACACCGTGTGGATGATCGCCATCGCTCTCGGCATCGCTTCGGCGCTCATCCACCTCCCGATCAAGGAGAGCCCGCTGGCCACGGCGCCGGATGCGGCGCGCTCCTAGCCTCCTGGGTCGCCTGGCACGATCAGTTGGCGACGAGGCGGGAGAGCACCGCGTTGACAAAGGCCCGACTGTTCTCCTCGATTGAGCGCATGTGGAGCGAGTGCATCAGCCCTCCTGGCTCTGGTCGATCGCGGCCGTAATGAAGGCGATGACCTGGTTGATGACCTCGGGTCCGGCCACCAGTCCCGGGTCGTTGTGGTCGGCACCGGAGACCACGACGAGCTCCTTGGGACCGGGTGCCGCTTCGAACACGAGCCGGCTCTGATCGATGGGAATGATGGAATCGGCGTCGCCGGCGATCACCAGCGTCGGTGAACGCACCGAGCCGATGCGGTCCAGCGACGGGTAATGGTCTTTGAGAAGCAACGCCACCGGTAGCAACGGGTAGTGCTCTCTACCAATGTCGTCCAAGGACGTGAACGGCGACCGCAGCACGAGCACCGCCGGCGGTTCGGCCGTCGCCAACTCAACCGCGACGGCCGCCCCCAAGGACTCGCCGAAGTAGACAACGGGGTCGGCGGCCTCTCGATCTCTGACGAAGGCGGCGGCGGCACGGGCGTCGGCAGCCAAGCCGGTCTCAGTGGGTTGGCCCGGGTTGCCTCCATACCCCCGGTAGTCGGTGAGCAACACCCCAAACCCGGTACGGGCGAGACCCGCTCCGAGCGCCACCCGATCGCCCCGATTGCCGGCGTTGCCGCTGAACACGATCACTATTGGCTGCCCCGCCGCAGGCGCCCGGTACCAAGCGCTCAGCGTGAGCCCATCGATCGTGTCGTACGCCACCTGCTCCCAGCCGGCGCCCAGCCGTGTGAGGCTCGGAGCGGTGCCATCGGGGAAGTAGATCAAGCGGCGCTGCATCGTCCACAGCCCCAGCGTCCCCAGCGCCATCGCAACCAACAGCACAATCGCGCCCAGACCCATCCTCCTCAGTCTCCCGGTAGCCATGATGCCCGCCCGCTTCTTCACCGCCGGGAATCCAAGCCGCCGGCTCGCTCCGCAGTGGGGTTCGCTACCCCACCAACCCGGCCATGAGTCTTAACCTACTCGCCGCCACCGCCGCCCACCCTTCTAGCTTGGCAGCTCCATTGTCATCAGGGCCGCCATCAGGTCGATGCCGTACCACAGGTTGCCGATGCGGATGTTCTCGTTGGCGGCATGCTGGTTGTTGTCGTGGTTGGCAAAGGGTGTGATGGCGATGTCGGCACCGAGCACGGCCGCGAAGTAGTGGAGCGGCACCGAACCGCCAAAGGTGGGAACGGCCAGCACGGTCTCGCCGGCGGCAATGGCGGCGGCGCCCACGATCGCCGCCGCCAGCGGAGTGTCGGTGGGCATCCGCACGCCCGGGTACGAAGCCTGGCGCGTGACCCGCGCCACCCGGGCGCGGCTGCGGCGCACGGCCATGTCGGGCTCATCACGCACGATGAGCCAGCCCTGGGAACGGATGTGGTTCTCGACGCGATCGAGCATCGTCTCGGGGTCGTTGCCCGGAGCCAGCCGGATGTCTATCGAAGCGGTTGCCTCCGTGGGGATCACGTTGGCGGCGGCGGCGCCGACCCCACCACCGTCGAATCCTCTCACGTTCAGCGACGGTTGCAGCAACCGCAACGCCAGGGCGGCATCGCCGTCTTCGGTGCTCGCCAACCCCAGCTCGCCGCGCAACGCGGCGTCGTCATCGGGGAGGACGGCCACCGCCGCGGCGTCGGCACCCGTTACCGGCGCCGTTCCCGCGTAGAAGTCCTCGATCAGCACGTTTCCGCCCAAGTCTTTCATCGAGGCGAGCAAGCGCGCCAACTCCATGTTCGGGTTGGGCGCCCAGTTCCCGTAGTGGCCGCTGTGCAAAGGCCGCACCGGGCCGTACACGGTGATCTCCATCTCCGAAATGCCGCGAACGCCGAAGACGATCTGCGGCCGGCGCGTCTGGTGGACGGGCCCGTCGCAGATCATCCACACCCCGGCCGGTGCCAGCTCAGCCCGCAGATCTTCGAGGTAGCCGGCGAGGTGCGGCGAGCCGATCTCCTCCTCGCCCTCGAAGACGAAGAGCAGATTGCTGCTCGGCCCCACGCCCGCCTCGCGCATCGCGTCCAGAGCCGTGCACATAGCGACTATCGGCGCCTTGTCGTCGGCGGCGGAGCGGGCGTAGAGGCGCCAGTCGGGGTCGATATCCTCCCCGGGGGCCGGAGGCGAGAGCTCGATCCCACCGGCGGCGAGCGGGGCGTTGAGCAGCGCCGGCCGGAACGGCTCCAGCTGCCAATCCGGCTGATCGACGGGCTGGCCGTCGTAGTGCGCATAGAAGCCGATCGTCTGCACCGCTCCGGGCACCTCGTAGCGGCCCACGACGAGCGGGCCGGCATCGCGGCGCGTCACCACCCGGGCGGCGGCGCCCCGAGCGGCCAGCATGGCGACGATGTGGTCGGCGACGCGGGCAACGTCTTCGCGGTCCCGCGACACGTTGGGGAGCGCCAACAGCTCGATGAAATCCGCCAGGATGGCGGGCCCATTCGCCTCGCGATGCCGTCGCGCCGCGGCGACCGCCTCATGCTGGTCGGTCATGGAGCGAGCTTACCGGCGGCCGCCCTTTTCGCCCGACCTCAGCCGTCGAGGAACTCCCGAGCTCTCTGCCCAACTGCGTCGGGGAAGTCGAGCCACGGGAGATGGCCGGACGCGGCCAGCATCTCGAGATCGGCGTTGGGCATCAGGCCGACGAGGTTCTCGGCCACGTCGCGGCCCCCGAATCCGTCATCCTCTCCCCAGAGGAACAGTGTCGGCGTCGCCACCGACGCGATGAGCGCGTCGGGCAGGGTGTAGGCCGGATCGAAGCCGCGCAGCGAAGCCCCGGCGCCGATAAGGTCGCCGTCGTTCGCCATGGTGTCGGTGAACCGCTGCAGATCGAGATACCAATCCTTGAACTGCTGCGGTATCCGCCCGGCGTCGAGGCTGGCGCCGTGGCCGATCTGGCGCAGGATGCTGTCACCAACCCTCTCGTTGGGCGGCAGCATGCCGGTGAGCTTGCGGAACCAGCCCAGGCTCATCACCTTCATGAACGGCGGAGTCTTCATCCCCGGGACCATCGCCGGGCACGCCATCTGCACCATCCGGTTGAAACGCTCCGGAGTCGCCGCGGCCGAGCGCAACGCCAGAAAACCGCCGAACGATGACGCCACGACGTGGGCCCGCTCGGTGCCGTAACCCGTGAGGACGTCTTCGACGAACCGGTCGCCGAAGCGGTACAGGACGTCGATGTCGTCGGCACCTTGCATCGGTTCGCTGAGGCCGGTGCCGGGGCGATCGACCAGCAAGCAGGTATAGCCGGTGAAGGCCCCGACGATCGGCGCCCAGGTGGACCCCGCATTCGGCGCACCGTGGATGAAAAGGACCGGGGGCCCGTCGCCGATGACCTGCAAGCGCACCTTGCTCCCGGTTGTCGCCAGCGCAAAGACCCTCTCCTCGGGCTGCAACCCGACGTGCTGCCATAGGCGGCCCTCGGCTGCGCGATACTTGGCCTCGTCCATCACCGCTCCTCTCCCGCGCCCCATCGACGCAGCGCCCATGATCGTCGATCGGAGCGCGGCTTGCTGGCTCCAAAGACTGCCGCGTCTACCGGCCGCGGGTGTCCACGAGACGCGGCACATTGCCCACCGCCGCAGGGGTATGGGCCCGCTCGTCCCCGTGGTGTACCGTTCGGCCATGACGCCATGGGGTTTCGTGGTGGTTGCGCTGGTCGGCGTGGCCGCGCCGTTCTTCATTGCGCCGCTCATCGACGAGAGCCACCCTGCGTTCACCCGTCTCGGCCTCGGATTGGGCCTCGCGTTGAGCCTGGCTTTCGGGGCGTGGCGGTTCGTGGACACCCTGGCTCGGCTGGACACCGTTACGGCCACCACCCACGGCTTCGGCTTCCAGGCCCTCATGGTTGCAATCGGGGCCCTGGCGGCAACCGCGATTGCCGGCATCCTCTTGATGGTGGGAGTCGCCATCGGCGGGACACTCAGCAGGCGGTTCAACAAGCCGGTCCCATGATCGGGCAATGCCGGCGCCGGCTGCAACCGGCGCCCGTCGGGTACGCTCCCATCACGGCGAGTGGAAGGGCGGATGATGGAAGGCTTCCTCGAGTCAGTCCGGTATTACGTGACCCGCGCCGTCGAGCAGCTCGATCTCGGCGACCGCCTGGAGCACCAGCTGCTGACGCCGCGCCGGGAGATCCGCTTCGAATGCACCCTGCCGCTCGATAACGGCGAGCGGGCGACCTATGTCGGATACAGAACGCAACACGACGACGCCCGCGGGCCCATGAAGGGCGGCATCCGATTCAATCCGGCCGTCAACCCCGACGAGGTCGGCGCGCTGGCCTCGCTGATGACGTGGAAGACGGCCGTAGCCGACCTCCCTTATGGTGGCGCCAAAGGCGGGATCGACTGCGATCCCGGCCGGCTGAGCGGCGCGGAGCTGCAGAGATTGACGCGCATCTGGACCGATCAGCTGCACGATGTGATCGGGCCCAATCGCGATATTCCGGCACCGGACCTGGGCACCAACGCCCAGACAATGGCATGGGTAGTCGACCAATACGCCAAGTACCACGGCTGGTCGCCGGCGGTGACGACGGGCAAACCGCTCGAGATCGGCGGGAGCCCGGGCAGGGACGCCGCCACCGGCCGCGGAATCGTCGAAGTGATGCGGCTGGTGCTCGCGGACCGGCAACAGGCGATGGCCGGAGCCCGCGTCGTGGTTCAGGGGTTCGGGAACGTCGGCTCGTGGACGGCACGCCTGGCCGCGATTGCGGGAGCCAAGGTGGTCGCCGTATCGGACATCACCGGGGCGATCCGCGATCCCGACGGCCTCGACATTCCCCATGTCTTCGAACACGTCAGGGCAACCGGGAGCCTCGGCGGCTACCCGAACGGGGAGTCATTCGCCGGCAGCGAGATCACCGCGGAGCCGTGTGACATCCTGGTACCGGCTGCGATCGAAGGTGTCCTCACCAGCGCCAACGCCGCCGATGTTCAGGCGGCCGTCGTGATCGAGGGAGCCAACGGGCCGACCACCCCGGAAGCAGACGAGATCCTCCGGGAGCGCGGAATCACCGTCGTCCCCGACATCTTCGCCAACGGCGGCGGCGTCACCGTCAGCTACTTCGAGTGGGTACAGAACGTGCAGCGCTACTCGTGGACTGAAGATCGGGTCAACCGAGAGCTACAGGAGCGAATGACTGCCGGCTACCACCGGCTGATCAGCGAAGCGAAAGCGGCCGGCAGCAGCGACCTCCGGGCCGCCGCTTTCCGCCTCGCGGTGGGCAGGGTGGCGGCCGCCACCCAGTTGCGGAGCTGAGCGCTTCCATACCCGGCGCGCCTAGCGAGTCACCCATCCGTCGAGGTCATAGTCGGCCATGCAGTCGTCGACGAGTCGGCGGAACCGGTCGGCGTCGCCGCGGGCCTCCGCCCAGCGCACCACATCGAGCCGCTGCTGGTCCTGGTTGCCGGCGAAGTTACGCTCGTAGAGGGCATGGCGTCCGGCGAACTCGCTGTACAGGGCGTCCCAGATCAGCTTGAAGAGCTTGATGCGCTCCGCGGCCTCGAGCCCGGTGCCGCGAAAGTAGCGATCGATGGTGGGCCGGAGCTCGTCATTCGTCAGGTCGCGGGGACTGGACACTGTGTAGATGGGGGCCCCGGCGAGATACGACTCGAACAGGGCGCGGACTCGATCCCACATGTTCGTCGAGTGCAGCCGCGACGTGGCCGCCACCTGGAGGCGGGGTACGACGGTGCCGCCGATGCTCGGCTCCGGGTCCGCCACCATGGCGGTGGTCAGTGCCCACACCAGCTCCCGCATGGCAATGATCTCGCCGATGGCCGCCTGGACCGCCCTGAACTCCGCGGTCCCCGATGCCTCGGTCCCCCGCAGCAGCAAGCCGGCGGCAAACTCGAGCTTGACCGAGAGCCGTGTCGCCGCCTGCAGGTTGTAGCGGTTGAAGAAGCCCGAGCTGGCATAGAAGCCCCGGGTGGTCTCCACATCTCTATAGGCGAGCACGTTCTCCCAGGGCACGAAAGTGTTGTCGAACACGATCACGGCGTCGTTCTCGTCGAAGCGGCTCGCCAGCGGCGCCTCGAAGGGGTGGCGGGCCGCCGCCTCGTATGACGGGCGGCAGATGAGCTTGAGCCCCGGAGCGTCCATCTCGGTGATGAACACGAGCGCCATGTCATCGTCGCGGCCCGGCTCCATCCGGGCGGCGACGCCGCTGTTGACCGCCACAAACGTCGCGTGGGTGAGCGCTGAGCCGGTCGCCACCATCTTGGCCCCCGAGACATAGATCCCGTTTTCGTCCTCGCGGTCGACCGACACGAAGACGTCGCGCACCTCGATACGCGGCCGGGACCGGTCGATCGGAGGGTCGATCAGGACGTGGTTCATGAACAGCACCTGGGCCGCCGAGCGCCCGTACCAGTCGAGGGCGTTGCCGCCGTAGTCGCCGTAGAAGGTGTGGCCTTCGGCGAGTTGTGCCATGAACGCCGCCTTGTAGTCCGGGGTCCTGCCCATCCAGCCGTAGGTCATGCGCTGCCAGAGGGCAATAGCGCCGCGGCTGGCTCGCAGATCATCCGCGCTGTAGGAGGGGGCGAAGAACCGATGAGTGCGATTACCAAACCTATCGACGGTGGTGAGAGTCTCCGCAGATTCGGGTGCGTGCAGCGCGTCGTACAGCCGCGCCACGGTGCGCGCCGCGTTGGCGAAAGCCGGGTGCTTGGTGACATTGCCCACCCTCTCGCCGTCGTACCAAACCTCGCGACCGTCATCGAGGCTCGCCAGGTAGGTGTCGCCCGTGAGCATCGAGTCTGCCGGCGACTCCTCCCGTGGCACACCCGGTCGTGCATCGTCGGTCATGAGGGCCTCCCGTGCCGTGAATCCCGGCAGCGTACCGAATTGGCCGGCCACCGCGTTCAGCATGCGGGTGCCGCCGGAGAATGGGAGACGTCGGGTATCGTCGATGTGTCGACGCTGTTCGGCGAGAAGAAAGGCACCCTGTCCCTCTTCGTCGTCGAAGCTCACGGCATCGAGGACCAGGATGACTCCAATGCCGACTCACGAATCACCGATGGCGATCTCGTCGAGGGCGGCCAGCTGTCGTTCCTGATGGCGCCCTAGGGAGCCCTGAGGACGCGCGCCGCGGCGCGTCGCGACGCTCGTCTGGTTTGGGGGGGCCGGCCGCTTGGCCGGCCCCCCCAAGCGCCCGATAATCCCGGTCGGCCGGCCTGGCTCGCGGCGCGCCCGGGTTCGAACGCGTAACTTGGAAACAACAGATTCGAGCTCATGTCGGGCTCGAGCCCCCGACTAGAAGGAGAACTGTGTGAGAATCAGCAACCGCACTGCGTCGTGGCTGGTATTGATCGCGCTATTCGCGCTGGCTCTCGTGCCGGTGACCGGCGTGGCTGCGCACGACGGGAGTTTTGCGCATCTGGCGCGCAGGCATTTCCACACAAAAGCCGCGGCCAACGAACGATTCGTCACCGAGCGCTGGGCCGTCGTCGATAGCGCTGGAACACTCGTTCGCGGCGAAAAGGTCGTGTCCGCCACCCGCACCGGGGAGGGGACCTACCAAGTCCTGTTCAATCGGGACGTCTCGGCCTGTGCGTACAACGTGACGCCGCTCGCCGAGAACGGGGCGTTCCCGAAGCGGTCTGCAGTCGCGTCGACCGGCGGCTTTCGTCCCGCTGATACCGTGGGGGTGGCCATCCTCAGCTCGGCCGGCGCTTTCCTCGATGGAGGTTTCAGCATCACTGTGACCTGCTGACGCAGGACCGGCGGAACGCTGCAGGGCGCCGCGGCGCACTTCCTAGTCGCGTCCCAATCTGGTCAAGCCATGGCCAGGCTCGCCACCAAGGCCAAGGGAAGCGCCGCCGCGGCCGCGGCGCCGTCGATGAAAATCCTCGTCGGCTCGTACCGCTGCCACTGCTCATACAGGTACGCAGTGACCGTCAACCACAACAGCCAAAAAACCAGACCAGCCATGCCTTCCGCCCTGCTCGCACCAACAAACCCGAGCGAGCCGATACCGCGCCATAACCGACTCTACACCCAATGCTAGGCCACATTCCGCCGATTCGGGGGTGAATCCGATTTGAACACGGTGGCCGGAGGACGCTGATTGGCCGCGTCAGGCCGGGTGAGTCCCCGCCCCAACGAGTGCCGCGCCGGCTTCCCGGTAGAGATTCACCATCCCGCCGCCACCCTGGTCGCTGCGCCCGAAGATGGGCTCGTCGCGGTCACGACTGAGACGGGGATCCGTTGCGGACGTGGCCGAGGATCTCAGGGATCCGGACGCGATGCGGCTCGACGAATCCGCCGCATCCGTCCGACACGGCTGATCCGTTTTGACCCGGCCCCGCATTCCTTGCTTCTTGTCCGTTATATTCAGTTCAGGACCGTGCAAGCAGGCGGTCAGGAACTCGCGGGGCTCGAGGGGCCGCATCGGGTTGACACAGAGGGAAGGTCTTGGGGATGCCTACTGCGCCGCGAATGAGGGCAGCGGGGCTTCCGGACTGCCACTTCGGGATCGCGTCGCATAGGGTGGTCCATCGCACGACCAACGCCGATGCCGAGACGCGCGGTGGTGACTCATGAGGAGCGGGCTCGCCGGATCAAGCAAACGGCTTCGAGTTGGAGTGATCGCGGTCGCTGCGATGATCATCATTGCCGGCGTCGTCGAGCTCCGCGCTGCTCCGGTCGACGTCTATCCGGAATTCGAACAGACAAGCGTTGTAATCCAGACAGAGGCGCTGGGCCTGTCGGCGGCTGAGGTCGAACGGCTCGTCGCCGTTCCACTCGAAGAGGTACTTGCCGCCATCCCCTTCGTTGCGGATATTCGATCCAAATCTGTTCCCGGCCTCTCTGAAATCGAACTCGTTTTCGAGCCCGGCACCGACCATTTGACGGCACGGCAGCTGGCGCAAGAACCGCTGTCCGCCGCGTTCACGTTGCCGGCGGTGGCCAGCACCCCGGTTTTGCTGCAGCCGCTATCGGCAACGAACCGGGCGATGATGATCTCAATGACTTCCGACGAGCTGTCGCTGATCCAGATGTCGGTGCTGGCCCGCTGGAACATCACCCCGAAACTGCTCGGCGTGCCCGGCGTGGCGAATGTGGCTGTGTGGGGCAATCGGGAACGCCAATTGCAGGTGCATACCGACCCCAGCCTCCTCCGGGCCAACGACGTGACGCTCGACCAGGTCATCAGCACCACCGGTGACGCACTCTGGGTGTCGAGCCTCACCTTCCTCAAGGCCTCCGTTCCGGGGACCGGAGGTTGGATCGACACCTCGACTCAGCGGCTCGGAATCCGCCACGTCCTACCGATCTCGACCCCTGAGGATCTGGCCGGCGTTGCCGTTGACGGAACCGCGTTGCGCTTGGATGACATCGCAGAGATTGTGGAGGGGCACCCGCCGATAATCGGGGACGCCTTCATAGACAGGGATCCGGGTCTGCTGCTCGTCGTCGAGAAGTTCCCGGGGACGAGCATGCTGGAGGTCACCAGAGATGTCGAGAAGGCCCTCGACGAGCTGCGGCCCGGTTTGACCGGAGTCGACCTCGACGCGACGGCCTTTCGAGCCGCCACATTCATAGAGCGGGCCCGGGACAATGTGGCCCTGGCAGCAGCGCTGGGGGCAATCCTGGCGGGTATGTTGCTCGCTTCCGTGCTACTCAACTGGCGCCTGGCACTGATCAGCGTGGTTTCCTTTTCCACCTCGATCATGGCGGCCGTCCTCGTAATGCGGCGCCTCGGAGCAACAATCAACCTACTGGTCGCGATGGGGCTCTTCGTCGCGATCGCCGCCGTGATCGCTGACTCGATCATTCCCGTCGAAGGCGTCATGGCACAGTTGCGAAGACATCGCGGCGGCGAACTGGGGTCACGCACCGTGGCGGAGCTCCGGGCGATGGCCAAAGAGCGCGGCCTGACCGGATACAGCGCAAAGAAGAAGGCAGAGCTCGTTGAGCTGTTGGAAGACGACAACAGCGCGCTCGACGAAGCGGTGGTCGGCGCGGCCGCACGATCGAACGGACCGGTCGTCTTCGGCACCCTGATTGGTGCCCTCGCCGTGCTCCCGATCCTCTTCCTCGAGGGAGCGGCGGGATCCTTCTATGGGCCGCTGGCACTCACCTATGTTGTTGCCGTTGCCGCCTCGATGCTCGTGGCTCTCGTTCTCACACCGGTTCTCAGCGTCGTCCTGCTTTCCCGGGCACCCCGGGAGCGTCGCGAAGCGCAGATTCTGATCACTTCACGCCGTCTCTACGGCCGGTTTGTGGCCTTTGCGGTGGGACACCGCGCCGTAGCCGCCGCGGTCGGAATCGCCCTCTTCGCGGTGGCCGGACTGATCGCCGCGGTGTCGTTCAACGGTCGGGTGACCATTCCCGACTTCGAGGAGAGAGACCTGCGGATTTCGCTCGAGAGTGCTCCCGCTACTTCGCCGACGGAAATGACGCGAATGATGTCCGAAGCCAGTCGCGATCTGCAGGCCATTCCGGGAATCAAGAGCGTCGCCGGCCAGGTGGGACGGGCAGAAACCGGCGACCAGGTGGTCGGAACGAATGAGGGCCAGCTGTGGGTCAGCATCGACTCCGGGGCAGACTACGACGCCACTGTCGCCGGCATCAGAGGCACGATCGAGCGCCAGCCCGGCCTGTCAGGACGCATCAGGCCATATCTGGTGGGCGAGGGCTTCGATGGCAGCAACGGGTCCGTACCCGACGTCGTCGTGCGCGTGTACGGCCCGGAGCTCGCGGTGCTCACGGCCGTGGCGGCGGACGTTGAGCAGAAGCTCTCGGGTATCGAAGGCCTAACCGATGTCCATGTGGACACGCAACCGCTCGAGCCCCAGGTCGAGATCGAGGTTGACCTGGAGAAGGCGCAGATTCACGGCCTCAAGCCCGGCGACGTGCGCCGGGCCGCGGCGACCGTGTTCGCCGGCATTCCAGTCGGGAACCTGTTTGAAGAACAGAAGGTGTTTGAGGTCTCGGTATGGTCCAAGCCCGAAGCGCGCGGCAGCGTGGAG
The DNA here is from genome assembly GCA_041608315.1 of Acidimicrobiia bacterium. Classification (GTDB taxonomy): domain Bacteria; phylum Actinomycetota; class Acidimicrobiia; order Spongiisociales; family UBA5794; genus JAHEJX01. The sequence continues at coordinate 17,531 of JBFISZ010000017.1, forward strand.
AACCTGGCTGAGCTGCTCGTGGACAAGCCCGACGGAAGTCTCGTCCGGCTGGCCGATGTCGCCGAGGTTCGGATGGTGTCCATTCCGACGCTGATCCGGCACGACGCAGCCACCGCCTACCTCGACGTCGTCGGCAACCTCAGCGGAAGGGACATCGGAGCGGTCGAAAGTGACATCGCGGCCCAGCTCGCCGAGGTCCCATTCCCGCTCGAATACAACACCCAGGTCCGCATCGCAGAAATGGAAAGGCAGGGCGAGCGATGGCGCGTCACTGCCCTGTCCATAGCTGCTCTCATCGGAATCGTCCTATTGCTGCAATTGAGTTTCGATAGTTGGCGCCTGGCGTTCTTCTCCCTGCTCAGCCTGGTGGCCGCCCTCACGGGCAGTCTCATTGCGGCCTACTGGTGGGCGGAAGGCACCAATTCGCTCGCGGCACTCGCCGGAATGCTGGCTGTATTCGGCGTGGCCGCCCGCTGCGGCTTGCTGTTGATCGGACGGTGCCAGGAGCTCGAACGCCGTGGCGACGTACCCGGCGCCGAGATCGCGTTGCGCGCCGCGCGCGATCGGTTCGTGCCGATAGCCACAACCATCGGTGCGATCGCGCTCGGCTTGGTGCCCGTCTTGGCCCTCGGCAAGGAGGCAGGGCTCGAGCTGATCTATCCGACGGCGCTCGTCATCATTGGTGGACTCGCGACGACAGGCCTCGTGTACCTGTTCGTGGTTCCGGGCCTGTATCCGCTGGTCCTCCGTCGGCATGCCACGGCCAATCTGATCATCGACTTGCGGCCGGAGGCAGGGTCGGAACGGAGGGCCCTAGAGCCGGTCGCGGCCGGGTCCCCGGAGCTGGCCACGTGAGGGCCGTCGGGGCGCGGGGCGCGATCGCGTTGGCGCTCGGTGCCCTTCTCCTGGGGGCGTGCGGAAGTGCCGCTGCCAAGTCCGAGAGTGCCGTTGCGGCTGCCACGTTGGAGACGATCGACGGGTCGGAAATACCCCGGGTGATTCTCAGCGAAGACGCGGCCCGGCGCCTCGGCGTAGCAACCGAACCCGTGACGATTGAGACCGCGTCTCGTCAACGCCTCATTGCCGCAGAGGTCGTAGGCCGACCGGGTGGGGCGCCCACGGACTCGTCACTGTGGGTTCGGGCAACTCTCGCCGGGAGTGAGCTGGACGGGATCGATGGTGAGGCCACGGCAGTCGTCTATCCGGCGGCAGGCGGCCCAAAGTCGGATTCGTCGGGGTTCGCCGCCCGACAGGCCGATCCCAGCGTCGGCGAGGCCGCAGACCCCGCCGGAACGCGGTACTTCAGTGTCGATCGCGAATCCGGTTTGACGTTGGGCACAAACGTGATCGTCGAACTCACGCTCGAGGCGACGGACCAGTTGAGTATGCCGTATAGCGCCGTGGTGTACGACCCGGCCGGCCGCACCTGGGCGTATACGACATCCGAGCCCCTGGTCTATAGCCGCCAGTCGGTAATCGTCGACTACATCGAGGGCGACTGGGCGTTTCTATTGGAGGGCCCCCCCGTCGGCACATCAGTCGTGACGGTGGGATCCGGCGAACTATCGGGCTTCGAGAACGGTATCGGGAGGTAGGCGAGGAGCTTCCGCAGAATGCGATGGATTGTCGAATCGAGCCTGAAGGCGAAGTTCATTGTGATCGCGCTCGCTGGTGCGATGCTCTATTTCGGATACGCCCAGCTCAGCGACATGCCCGTGGATGCGTTCCCCGAGTTCGCTCCTCCCCGAGTCGAAATCCAGACTGAAGCTGCGGGTCTATCAACCGCCGAGACCGAGGAGATCTTGACGATCCCGCTCGAGGAGGTGCTCGCCGGGACGCCGGGCCTCGACGTGATGCGCTCCAAGACCGTCCCCGCCTTGTCCCAGATCCTGATGATCTTCGAACCCGGTACCGACATCATCGAGGCGCGCCAGCTCGTCAACGAGCGCGTCGCCACTGTGGCCCTGCCAGACGTGATCGCGACGCCGGTCATGCTCCCACCTCTATCGTCGACCAGTCGCTCCATGTTCATTGGGCTCTCGAGCGACACGATCGATCCGATTGCGCTATCGGAGACCGCCTTCTGGATCATGCGACCGCGCCTTCTGGCCGTACCCGGCGTGGCGAACGTTGCCATGTGGGGTGAGCGCCTCCACCACCTCCAGGTACAGATGGATCCGGAACTGCTTCGATTCCACGAGGTATCGGTGGAAGACATCATGGAGGTAACGGCCGAGGCCCTCGAAGTTGGGATCTTGCCGTACTCCAACTCGGCGAAACCTGGTGCCGGCGGATGGATCGAGACCGGGACACAGCGCTTTGCCGTGTCCAACGTCCTGCCGATTACAACTCCCGGCGAACTCGCCACAGTCGCCGTCCTGGACAAGCGCAAGAGCGACGGCACGCCGCTCGTCCTCGGTGACCTGGGCAGTGTGGCGCTCGGCCACCCTCCGCTGATCGGAGATGCGGTGATCAACGACGGCGATGGCCTCCTGATCATCGTTGAGAAGTACCCGTGGGGTAACACGCTGGAGGTCACGGCCGCCGTCGAAGCCGTGCTGGACGAGCTGAGCCCCGGGCTCGCCGGCATCGAGATCGACACCACCATCTTCCGACCGGCCACCTTCATCGAGCTTTCGATTGACAACCTCGCCAAGGCCATGTTGATCGCGGCAGCCTTGGTCACGCTAGTGATCTTCCTCTTCCTCTTCGAATGGCGGGTCGCACTCGTCAGCGTCATCGCGATTCCGCTGTCACTCATGGCCGCAGTGCTGGTGCTCGCCCAGCTTGGCGCCACCATCAATGTGATGATCCTGGCGGGACTCGTCATCGCCATCGGAGCGGTAGTCGATGACGCGATCATTGACGTTGAGAACATCGTCCGCCGATTACGCCAGAACCGTGCTGAGGGAAGTGACCAGTCAACCTTCTCGACGGTCGTGGAAGCTTCGCTCGAGGTGCGTGGCGCCATCGTCTACGCGACGCTGATCGAGATCGTGGCCGTCTCTCCGGTGATGTTCCTCGAGGGCCTCTCGGGATCGTTCTTCCGACCGCTCGCGCTTGCGTTCTCCCTCTCTGTCGGCGCCTCCATGGTGGTGGCGCTGACCATCACCCCCGCGCTGAGCTTCCTCCTCCTGCGCAATGCCCGGCTCGACAAGCGCGAAGAGGCGCCGCTCGCCAAGAAGCTCCACGCCGGTTACGAGCGGATCCTGGCACCGATCATTCGGAAACCGCGCTACGCGTTTGCCACCGTTGCGTTCATCGTGCTCTCCGGCGTGGCAGTGGTACCTCAACTTGGTCAAGAGCTGCTTCCGGATTTCAAGGAACGCGACTTCCTCATGCACTGGGTGACTCAGCCCGGGACATCGCATGAGGAGATGCGCCGGGTCACCCTGGACGCGAGCACCGAACTGCGGGCGATTCCCGGGGTACGTAACTTCGGGGCTCACATCGGTCGAGCGCTCGCATCGGACGAGGTGGTGGGCATCAACTTCACCGAGAACTGGGTCAGCATCGATCCCCAGGTCGACTACGACTCCACGGTCCACGAAATCCAGACGGTTGTCGACGGGTATCCGGGCATAAGGCGCGACGTCCAGACCTACTTGAAGGAGCGCGTCAAAGAGGTGCTCACCGGGACGAGCGAAGCCATCGTGGTCCGCATATTCGGTCCCGAACTGGCAACTCTTCGCGAGCTGGCCGCCGAGATCGAGGGCCGGATGTCACGGATCGACGGTCTCATCGATCTCCACACCGAGCTGCAAGTCGAAATCCCCCAGATCGAGATCGAGGTGGACCTCGCCGTGGCCGAGCGATACGGCATCAAGCCGGGCGACGTTCGCAGGACCGCGGCCGCCTACATCTCGGGCACAGAGGTCGGCGACTACTACACACGGGGAAGGGCACTCGATGTGGCCGTGTGGTCAACGCCCGACGTTCGCAACAGCCTCACATCCCTGCGCGAGCTCCTCTTGGACACCGGGAGCGGGCAGCACGTGTTCCTCGACGATGTCGCCGACGTTCGCATCGTGTCGACACCAAATGAGATAGAACGCGAAAACGGGGCTCGACGCATTGATGTGTTGGCGAACGTGAGCGGGCGCGATCTCGGCTCGGCCGTGGCCGAGGTCGACGACCAAGTTGACGAAGTCAACTTCCCACTCGAGTACCGAGCAGAACTGCTCGGCGAATTCGAAGAGGCCCTGGCCGCGCAGAACCGCTTGGCCGTATACGCTCTCTTTGCGGCAGCCATAACCTTTGTACTACTGCTGTCGTCCTTTGCGTCAACGCGTCTCGCGCTGCTCTCGTTCCTCAGCCTCCCCTCGGCCCTCGTGGGAGGTGTCCTCGGCGCATACCTCGGTGGCGGAGTGGTCTCGCTGGGATCACTCGTGGGGTTCCTCACTATCTACGGGATCGCGGCTCGCAATGGAATCATGCTCATCAACCACTATCAGCACCTAGAGAAGTACGAGGGGGAAACCTTCGGCCCCCACCTCGTATTGCGGGGAGCCAAGGAGCGCCTGGTGCCGATCCTGATGACGGCCTTGTCCACGGGGTTTGCGCTGATCCCGGGTCGTCCTGGTTCCGGGCGTAGATA
>JBFISZ010000018.1:0-22004 GCA_041608315.1 Acidimicrobiia bacterium
CCTGTGCCACCCGTGAGGGCGTCGTCGCCGGCACCGCCGTTGAGGGTGTCGTCGCCGGCACCGCCGTCGAGGGTGTCGTCGCCGGCCCCACCGGTGAGTACGTTGGCGCCCGCATCGCCCGTCAGGGTGTCCCCGAGGGGTGAGCCGATGACGTTCTCCACGTCCGTCTCGGCGTCGCTACCGTCGCCATTGAAGACACCGGTGTCGAGGCTGCCGACTATCGGGCCGGTTGAAGCGGAGTAGTCGATCGTGTCGACTCCATTTCCTCCGGACAGGGCGTCGTTGCCGGCGCCGCCGACGAGCGTGTCGTCACCGTCGAGCCCCCGCAGCGTGTCGTTGCCACCGGCACCGTCCAGGGCGTCGTTGCCACCGAAACCGTTGATCACGTTGGGATCGCCATCGCCGGTCAGGTCGTCGGCAAACGCCGAGCCGTCCACGTTCTCGATGGCCGCCAAAGTGTCACTGGCGCCGTCGCCGTCGTCGGCGGCGGTTCCCGCACCCAGGTCGACCGTCGCCCCGGCTGCCGCGCCGGAGTAGTCGGCCGTATCCGTGCCGGAGCCACCGTTGATGTCGTCGACACCCGGCCCACCGGCGATCACGTCGTTGCCACCGCGGCCGAGGATCGTGTCGGCGCCGGCCTCGCCGTCGATGGCGTCATTGCCGAGGCCACCGTCGATGGCGTCATCGCCGCCACCCCCGGCCACCGCGTCGTTGCCGCCACCGGCCGCGATGTTGTTGGCAAGGCCGTCGCCGGTGATGTCATCGGCAAAGTTGGAACCGATGACGTTCTCGACGCCGGTCTCGGACTCGAGGTTGGTGTATCCATCGTCGGTCACGACACCGGTTTCCAGGTTGATTGCAACCGGACCCGGAACCGCGTCGAAGTCGATGGTATCGGTGCCGCCGCCGCCATTGAGACCGTCGATACCCGGCGAGGAGACCAGCGTGTCGTCGTCGGCATCACCGTTGTAGGTGTCGCCGCCGGCCTGACCATCGAGGGTGTCGTCGCCGGCGCCACCGTTCATGGTGTCGTCGCCGTCGCCGCCCAGGATCGTGTCGGCGCCGGGGCCGCCGTTGAGGGTGTCGTTCCCGCCGAGACCCGATATCGCGTCGTCGCCGGCGCCACCGTTGATCAGGTTGGCCACGGCGTCGCCCGTGATGTCGTCGGCGAAATCGGACCCGGTGAAGTTCTCGATCGAGGTCAGCGTGTCGGTGCCCTCACCGGTGACCGTTCCATCGATAGCCCCACTGACCGCGGGGGCGTTGGAGTAGTCGACCGTATCGATACCCCCGCCACCGTCGAGGCTGTCATCTCCGGCGTCACCCGACAATGTGTCATTGCCGGCTTCACCTTGCAGATCGTCGTTCCCCGACCCGCCGGCGAGAATGTCGTCGCCGTCGCCACCGCGGATCACGTTGACCCCGATGCGGCCGGTCAGCGAATCAGCGAAGTCCGAACCGATGAGGTTCTCGACCTGATCGATCGAGTCGGTGCCCTCGCCGGTCGCCACGCCGGTCACGAGATCCACCGTCATCGCACCCGGGGCGCCCGAGTAGTCGATCGTGTCAACGCCGCCGCCGCCCACGAAGGCGTCGTCGCCGGATCCACCGACCAGATCGTCGTCATCGCCGCCACCATTGATGGCGTCGTTCCCGGCGCCACCGTCGATCGTGTCGTTTCCGGGGCCACCATTGATCGTGTCATTCCCGCCCAGACCGTCGATGACGTCGTTGCCATCGCCACCCGTGAGCACATTGTTCTCGCCGTCACCAGTGATGTTGTCGTTGTCACCGGTACCGATCACGCCTTCGATGAGGCTGAGTGTGTCGAAGCCGTCGCCCGTCGCGAAGCCCGTATCGAGGTCGACTGTCACCGGGCCCACCGCCGTCGAGTAGTCGGCGACGTCGAAGCCGGAGCCCCCGACCATGTCATCCGGACCGGGACCGCCGATGAGGACGTCGTCACCGGCGCCGCCGGCGACGAAGTCGAAGCCCGGACCGCCGTTGAGAGTGTCATCGCCGGCTTCGCCGACGACAGCATCGTTACCGGCCAAGCCGATGATGGTATCGGCGCCGGTGCCGCCCAGCAGGGCGTTGGGACCGGTATCGCCGGTTATGGCGTCGTCGAAGGCAGAGCCTCGGACGTCCTCGATGGAGCTCAATGAGTCGCTGCCCGCTCCGGTCGCCGTGCCGGCGCCCAGGTCGACGGTGACCGCACCGGCCGCATCGCTGTAGTCGGCGAGGTCGGATCCGGCCCCACCGGCGAGCGTGTCGTCGCCGAGGGCGCCCACCAGCGCGTCGTCGCCGTCACCCGCAGTGATCACATTGTCGCCATCGTCGCCTGTCAGGGAGTCGTCGAAGCTGGAGCCGGTGATGTCTTCGATACCGCTCAGCGTGTCGGCGCCGTCGCCCGAAGCGCTGCCGGTGCCGAGATCGACAACCACCGCAAAGGGGCTGGCGGAGTAGTCGGCGAGATCCGTGCCGGCCTGCCCGCTGAGGATGTCGTCGCCGGCCCCGCCGGACAGCACGTCATCGCCGGTCCCACCTTCGAGCGTGTCGTTGCCGGCACCACCCGAGATCGTGTCGTCGCCGGCGCCGCCGACCAGGCCGTCCTGTCCATCCCCGCCGGAGATGGTGTCGTTGCCGGCGCCGCCGTCGATCAGGTTCTGGAGGCTCGAGCCTGTGATGTCATCCGCGAAGGCGCTCCCGAACACGTGCTCCACGGTTGCGAGCGAGTCGGTGCCCTGGCCGGACGCGGTTCCGAATCCGAGATCGACCGTGACGGGAGCCGCGGAGCCCCTGTAGTCCACCCAGTCGGAGCCGGGCCCACCGACGATGGTGTCGTCGCCGAGGCCGCCCGTGAGGGTGTCGTCGTCGGCGCCGCCGTCGACCGTGTCGGCGCCGCCGGCCCCGTCCACGGTGTCGTCACCGGCGTTGCCGAACAGGTCGTTGTCTGCGGAGTCGCCCGTGAGGTCATCGTCCTCGGCCGAGCCCTGAACGTTATCGATGCCGGCGAGCGAGTCGGTGCCTTCGCCGGTGGCGGTACCCGCCCCGAGATCGACGGTCACTCCCGTCGCCGAATCGGAGTAGTCCGCAGTGTCCTCACCGCTGCCCCCGGCAATCGAGTCGTCGCCCGGGCCGCCGGCGATGCTGTCGTCGCCGGCACCGCCGTTTAGCGTGTCATCGCCACTGCCGCCGGCGATGGTGTCGTTGCCGCCCATACCCAACAGCGTGTTGGCCAGCACGTCACCGACCAAGATGTCGTCATGGGCCGAGCCGTCCACTGCCTCGACGCTCGCCAGGGTATCGGCGCCTTCGCCGCTCGCCGTGCCTGCGGCGAGATCGACAGTGACGGGGCCGGCCGAACCGGAGTAATCGACAGTGTCGAAATCGGCGCCGCCGATGAAGGCGTCGTCGCCGAGGCCGCCTACCAGCCGGTCATCGCCGGGATTGCCAAAGAGGTCGTCATCGCCGGCGAGGCCGTCCAGCGTGTCATCGCCGGCGCCGCCGGCGAGCAGGTTGGGGCCGCTATCGCCGGTCAAGGAGTCGTCGAACGGGGACCCTCCCACGTCTTCGACGGCAACCAGGGTGTCGGTGCCGTCACCGCCTGTCGCCGTGCCGCTGTCGAGGCTCACGGTGACAGCAGCCGGTGCCGCCGAGTACCGCACGATGTCTGTCCCGTCGCCGCCGTCGAGGGTGTCGTTACCGAGGCCACCGATGAGCGTGTCGTCGCCGGTGCCACCGATAACAGTGTCGTCGCCGTCGCCGCCGGAGATCGAATCGGCGCCGGCGCCGCCGTTGAGGTTGTTGTCGGCACCGTCACCAAGCAGGGTGTCGTCGTGATCCGAACCGGTGACGTTCTCGATGCTGGTCAGACTGTCGCTGCCGTCGCCCGTGGCCGTACCGGCAGCGAGATCGACCGTAACGGCCGACGCGGAAGCCGGGAAGCCGACCGTGTCGGTGCCGCCGAGGCCGTCAAAAGAGTTGTCGTTGGCGTCGCCTTCGAAGGCATCGCCGAAGGGCGATCCGATGGCATTCTCGATCGAGCTCAAAGTGTCGGAGCCATCGCCGGTTGCGGTTCCGGCGAGCAGGCTCAGGCTGACCGCGCCTGGTGAGTCCGAGTAGTCCACAGTGTCGGTCCCGGCATCGCCGCTGACCGTGTCGTCCCCCGACCCGCCGCTGAGCAGGTCATTGCCGCTACCGCCGTTGAGAGTGTCGGCGCCCGGGCCACCGGCGATCTCATCGCTGCCGGACCCGCCCTGGACTGCATCATCGCCGGCATCGGCTGACAACGTGTCGTTGCCCCCGCCACCAACGATGTCGTCGTCGCCGGCACCCCCGACGATGACGTCGTTGCCGGCACCGCCGACCAGGAAGTTGGCGTCGACCGTTCCAGTGATCGTGTCGGCAAACGGCGACCCAACCGCGTGTTGGAAACCGCTCAGGCTGTCGGTTCCATCTCCGGTCGCGGTGCCCGCCACGAGGTCGATCACGACCCCACCGGCGGATCCCGAATACACCACAGTGTCCTCGCCGGCGCCACCGGCGAGAGTGTTGTCGGCGCTGCTGCCGGCAATGGTGTCGTCGAAAGCGGACCCGATCACGTTCTCGATGGTGTTGAGCGTGTCGCTGCCTTCACCGGTGGCCGTACCCGAGGTCAGGCTGACGTCGACGGGAGCTGGCGAGGCGGAGAAGTCGACGGTGTCGTCGCCGGCGCCACCGCTGATGGCGTCATCACCGGCTCCGGCGACGATGAGGTCGTCGCCACTCCCGCCGTTCAACGCGTTGTCGGCGGCATTACCGGTGAGGCTGTCTGCGAAGGCCGAGCCGGTGAGGCTCTCAATACTGGCCAGAGTGTCGGAGCCATCCCCCGTCACAGTGTTGGCAACGAGGTCGGCGACGACCGCTCCGGGAGCTGTCGAGAAATCAGCCAGGTCGCTGCCGTCCCCGCCGTCGATGGTGTCGTCGCCACCGCGTCCGGCGATCACGTCGTCGCCGGGCCCGCCCTTGATCACGTTGGAGAGCACATTCCCGGTGAGCGTGTCGTCGCCGGAACCGCCGTTGATGTTCTCGATCGTGAAGAGAGCATCGGTACCCACACCGGTGGCTGTGCCGGCGATCAGGTTGACCGTGAGGTCGGCCGTGGCGGTTTGGCCGTCGAAGAGGTCGATGCCGGCGCCGCCCTTGATGCGGTCGTTACCGCCGCCGCCTATCAGTACGTCGTTCCCGGCGTTACCGAAGATCCGGTCGCGGCCGCTGCCGCCGTTGATAGTGTCATTGCTGGACCCACCGACCACCAGATCGTTGCCCGAACCGCCGAAGATCCTGTCACGTCCACCGGCGCCGCGCAGCTCGTCGCTGCCACCCTGACCCTTGATGGTGTCAGCGCTGAACCCGCCGAGAATCGTATCGCGGCCGCCACCGCCGCTGAGGATGTCGGCCGAGGAGCCGCCATCGAGGAAATCGGGGCCGCGGCCGCCGTTGAGCCGGTCGTTGCCGGTCTGGCCGACCAGAGAATCGGTGCCGTCCTGACCCCAGACGCGGTCGTTGCCGGCGCCGGCGTCAACAACATCGTCGCCGTCCTGACCCCAGATCCAGTCGTTGTCCGGGCCGCCGAGGATGGTGTCGCCACCTCGTCCACCGAAAATGCGGTCGTCGCCGTCGCCACCGCTGATGTTGTCCACACCCGGCCCGGCACAGATGGAGTCGTTGCCGCCGAGGCCTTGGATCGTGTCGTTACCGCCGCCCGCCGCGATGACATCGTCACCAGCGGTGCCGACGATCACTTCGTCGGCCGCCGACCCGATGTGGGTGGCTACCTGTCCATCACACATCACGACGAGGGCGCGCGCCAGCCCGACTGTGTTGCCGGCCGCGGCAAGATTGGCCTGGGCAACCCCAACCATCGTGACCATCAGACCTAGGACGAGTACGGCCGCAGCGAGCGTTTTACGCACCACTATCTCCTCAGAGCTTGGCCCCCCTGGTGGCGAAGGGCACCGAACCGGGCTTATCGGCCCGCACCAAAGCGGGCTTGAACCATTTCCCAGCGATATGTCAGGAAATGGGTCATGGCGACGCTATCAGCGAGTTGTCCACAGACTGAGGATTTGCCACGTTACGCGTTCGCGGCTGCTTTCGGTGTTGGGACTGTCGCGGGCCAATCGATGGAGGTTGGGACAATGGAAGGGGCCCGTCCGTGCCGGGACGGGCCCTTTCCTCCGGCCGAATGAGGTCCTAGGACACGCCGGCGAGTTGCCGAATCCGGCTCGACTGGTAATGCAGTACGGTGATGATGGTGCCGAGGCCGAGGGCGATCCCGAAGAGGTACATGGCAACGCCGAGACGGCGGAACCCCTCGAGTGAAACCGCCCAGGCTTCGACTGTCTCGGCCGACCAGCTCCCAACGTTGCCGGCCACCACGAAGTGGAGCACGACCATGACGGCGATGAGCATCATGCCCATCATCATCATCCCCATGAACACTCGGGCCGTGGCCGGCATCTTCAGGGTCTCGACTGCGGTCCCCGCTGTCTCTTGGACATCGCCGCCCCCCTTGCGGAAGGCGCCGAGGATGCGCGCAATCGCGAACGAGACCGCGGCGAATACGGCCAGGAACCCGATGAACATGAATGCCGGCACGAGATGGCCGAGCCGCTGGGCACCGGCATCGGCGACACCGAACCCGCCCACAATGCTCGATCGGGCGAGCGCCAGGATGAACCCGGCCCCAAATGCCAAAAGTGCCATCAGCCACATGGGCGCCCACAGAGCGCGTCCCATCTTGTGCGGCATGGCGTAGCCCGGGCTCTTGGCGGTGATATTGACGGCGGTTCGGAGTGATGTAGTGGTCATCGTTTCCTCACTTTCCTGTCGCGATGATCTGGCAGATGCGGTTGAACTGGAAGGCGAGCACGTTGCCGATCGTGACGAGGGCCATCACGATGCCCGCCAGGATCAGGCCGAGCGAGAGCTCACGCAGCGGTCCCAGCCACGCGAACCATGCGGCCGGCTGATCAACGCCGCCGACGACCGCGAGGTATCCGATGAACTGGGCGATCCCCAGCATCAGACCCGTCGCCATCAAGACAACGAAGATCTTCGCCGTCACCGGCATCTTCAGTGTTACTACGCCGAGCCCGAGCGACTCCTGCACGGTTCCGCCACCTTCGCGAAGGGCCCGCAGGATCGAACCGAGCAGAAAGGCGATGCCCGAGAGCAGCAACGCCTCGCCGAGGAACTGGAGCCCCTGGGTCCAGGCGCCTAGAGCCACGTCGTTCTCATTGCCTGCCCAAGCGAAGGAAACAACGGTGCCGATCCCGAGGGCCATGGCGCCCATGGCCAGCATGGGTGCCCACATCGTCTGCGCCATGCGATGGATCGGAAGCGGGTGCGGAATGTCGACACCAACGTTGGCCGGGCCGAACGCCGTCTTGATGGCGCCGGTCTGGATCGTCCCGCCACCTTCGGCTTTCAACGCGGGGAGCGCGGCCGTGACGCTGTCGACCCGGTGCCACAACCGGATGAGAATGCCGACGAGCACAACTGCGATTCCGATCTTGATCGTGCCGAACGCCAGCGTTGTCAGCCCGAACGAAAGCCGCAGGTCGGACAGCGCCGAGCTCGATCCGAGGTCTCCGGCGGCACCGAGATTGATGATCAGGGTTACCGCCGCCAGCATCAAGCCGCCGAGCGCCAGTCCGAAGCCGACCTTGCGGTGCGGCGTATGGCGCCGCCAGTCGACGCCCGGCGCCGGCTTCGTCAGTGATGCGAATCTCGTGGTCATCTTCTCCTCCTTCTTAGACAGATGTCCTTTCCACTGCGCACAACCGGCGCCGCCATCGCCGGCGGCGGAGAATGTCACCCACCCGACAAACAACGGCTTCGCTCCGAGCGCCGGCGGCGTCGGGAAGGTCGGTTTGGGTCGGGCCGTCAGTGCGGACTCCCCCCGCCCGGTGAATTCCAAATGTCCCAAGTTCGTGCCCGAGGGGCGAAAAGCGGAGCGCGCCGGCACACAAGTTGGGTTCGACGCCTAGCCTTGGGGTATGGACGCCGTTCGCAGATTCAACAAGCCACAACTGCGCCGCCCCCACGCGATTCTCGCTTTCGAGGGCTGGAACGACGCAGCCGACTCGGCGACCGGCAGCGTCGGCTACTTCGTCGAGCAGCTCCAGATAACTGAGCCCTTCGCAGCCATCGATCCCGAAGAGTTCTACGACTTCCAGGCACACCGTCCCCAGGTGAAGATCGACGCCGGCGGCACCCGCAGCCTGTCGTGGCCGATGACCCGTTTCTTCGCGGCCGAACTCCCCGGCAGCGACCGAGACCTGATTCTCGTGATCGGCGACGAGCCTTCGTTCCGCTGGAAGACGTATGCCCGCCACGTCACCCAAGTTCTCGTCGAAAACGACGTAGAGAGCGCAGTCCTTCTCGGCGCTTTCATCGGCCGGGTCTCCCACAAAGCCCCGGTGCCTATCGTCGGCGTCGCCACCGATCCCAGCCTGGTGACGCGCCTCGGGCTGATGACGTCGAGCTACGAGGGCCCCACCGGCATCGTCGGGGTTCTCCTCGAAGCCTGCCGGGAAGTCGGCCTGCCCACCCTGAGCTTCTGGGCGGCGACCCCCCACTACCTGGCGGGCAATCCCAATCCCAAGGCCATGCTCGCCCTGGCGCGAACGGTGCGCGACGCCCTTGACCTCAGTATCGATCTCGGCCGACTCGACACCATGGCGATTGAGTTCGTCCGGCGGGTGGATCGGGCGCTGGAATCTTCCGGTGAGTTGCGGGACTACGTCGCCGAACTGGAGGTCGGCGGCGATGCCGGCTCGCTCAACCCCGAGGCGAGCGCCGAGCTGCTCGGCGAGATCGAGGACTTCCTTCGCGAGCAGCCGGATCGATGAGCGGGAGGCTCCTGGTCTTCCTTCTGCTCGAAGCTACCGTGTCGCTCGGGGGCGCCTCCGCCGCGGAGCGCGGCGCCGGCACGGCACAACGAGCGGCCGAACGGCCCCACCTCCAAGGTGGCGCCGGCTGCCGGGACGCCCCGGGACCCTAGCCCATAACAGGTTTTTCCCCATTTCGCGTTTTTTTTCCCCATTTCGCCGCCTCTTCCGGTACATTTGACCTACGTGCTTGATGCATTTGACTCACGACGAAGGGGTAGGCAGTGGGAGTGCGATTGATCCGCAAGGCGCGAATCGCCGACGGCAAGCGGGACGAGGCCCTCGCCTTCGCCGCCGAGGCCACGGACCACTACACGGAAACCTACGGGCTCAACGTGACGTGGGGCCTCGAAGTCGGCGGCGACGTCGGGACCATCTACTGGTTCGCCGACTACGACAGCCTCGCCGCATACGAGGCGGTGGTCCAAGCCGCCATGGTCAACGCCGCCACCAACAAGATGCTCGACCAGGCAGTCGGCCTCTTCGAATCACCTGCCCAGGACAAGATCGTCTACACGATGTAGCCGGCCGGTCCACGGCCACCCGGAACTCGGCGCGCTACCGAGAGGGGGAAGTACGAGGGGGACGAATTTGTCGTCCCCCTCGGTGTGGGGGCCGCGGCGACGACAAAGAGACGCCCCGACGGGGCGCCTCATAGTGTCACGGTCGAGAACCCCTCGACGGCTACTTCTTGCGCTTGTGCCGATTCGCCTTGACGCGCTTGCGGTACTTGTGCTTCGACATCTTCTTGCGTCGCTTCTTTACCAGCGAACCCATTTAATCGAACCTCAGTCCTGGAAACTAGAGAAAGGGGCGGCGACAACCGCCCCCGGCCCGTACCCATAGGTTCGCGGACCAGGCGCCGCAACGCAACCCGGCAACTGCACCCCGTGGCAGGGAGTAACATCTGCGCCATGGGCCCTCTCATCGGAATCACAACTCGCCCGCGCCTGGTACACGCCTCCGGAGGCGACATGTGGGCGGATACGGTCACCCACACATATCGCAACGGGGTCACCCGCGCCGGGGGGATTCCGGTACTGCTGGCACCGGTCGACAATGATGCCGTCCCCCACCTGCTGGATCGCATCGACGGCTTGCTGCTCACCGGTGGCGGCGACGTCGATCCCACCCTGTACGGCAGCCGGCCCAGCAAGGAGATGTACGGAATCGACCCCGACCGAGACCGATTCGAGATGGCTCTCGCCCGCCACGCCTTCCAGCGCAGGCTGCCGGTTCTCGCCATTTGTCGCGGAATCCAGATCCTCAACGTCGCTCTCGGCGGCAGCCTGATCGAGGACATCCCCAATGAGATCGGCTCCGACGACCACGCCAAGATCGGCGAGGAGGTCTTCGTTGCCCACCAGCGGGTGCGGCTCGACGAAACATGCGGGTTGGCGTCTCTCTTCGATTCGACGGAGCTCGCCGTGAACTCGATTCATCACCAGGCGCTGCGTCGGGTCGCCGACGGAATTCACCCCGTGGCCTGGGCCGAGGACGGAGTGATCGAGGCGATCGAGTCCGACGATCCGGACTGGCCACTCATCGGCGTGCAATGGCACCCCGAATACCTCGGCGAGGTCGCCGACGACCCGTCCCACCGGCTGTTCGCCACCTTCATCGAAAGTGCTGCGGCCGCCCGCATAACCACCTCGTAGCCCCGACCGTGCACATCCTGTTTCTATGTACCGGCAACATCTGCCGGTCCCCGATGGCGGAAGGCATCGCTCGTGCCCGGTTCCCCGATTTGGCCACCTACGCCAGTGCCGGCACCGCCGCGGTTCACGGGGCGCCACCCACGGCGTCCGCCGTCGCCGCCGCCGCCGAGGTCGGGATCGACATCTCCGAGCAGCGCGCCGGCGCCTTGAGCACGAGCTCGGACCCGCTCCCCGATCGCATCTATGTCATGACCAACCGCCACCGCGATCGGGTCGTTGCCGCCTTCCCCGGCCTCGCCGAGCGTGTGGAGCTGCTCGACCCGCACGGAGAGATCGCCGACCCGTACGGCTATGACATGGCCGTCTACCGGGCAACTCGGGACCGGATCGCAACTGCGATCGAAGCCCGGGCCCGCGACTGGACGGCACGGCCCAGATGACACCTGGTAGCGGGCCCCCGGTGCCCCGGCTGATCGCCTTCGTCCGGCTGAGCCGCCCCCACTTCCTCGCCGGCGGGTTCCTCATGTTCGCGATGGGCGCCGTAACGGCCCCCGGTGGCAGCGTCGGCCACTATCTGGCGGCCCAGTTCATGGTCACCAGCGCCCAGCTGACCGCGCACTACGTCAACGAATACGCCGATATCGAAGCCGACCGGGTGGTCGCCCACCGGACTTGGTTCTCCGGCGGCAGCGGGGTCCTTCCGGATGGTCTCCTCGACCCCCGAGTGGGGCTCACTGCCGGCCGGGTTACCTCACTGCTGGCAATCGCCGCCGCCGCCGCCGTAGCCTCATACAGTCCCGGAGCTGCCGTTCTGGGACTGGCGGCCCTGGCAGTGTCCTGGGCCTACTCGATGCCACCGATACGCCTCCTCGCGACCGGTTGGGGCGAGTTGGCCACCTCCTTGGTCGTGGCGTTCCTCGTTCCGCTGATCGGCGCCCTGGCGCAGGGGGGAGGGCTCACGGCCCGGTTGCTCTGGGCTGTGGCAATCATGGTGCCGCTTCACGTCATGATGATGCTCGCCTTCGAGATTCCCGACCTGGCCTCCGACGCCGACCTCGGCAAGAGCGTCCTGGCGGTGCGTATCGGACTCGATCGAACAGTCCGACTGATGGGTGGGCTGCTCGCCGCCGCCGGCCTCGTGGCCGCAGGCGGCTTGCTCCACAGCGGTATTTCGCACGGCGCCGTCCTCGGCGTTTCCCTAGCCGCCCTCCCCGGCGGCGCCGCCGTCCTCCTGGCGAAGCGGGGCCGCCCCGGGGCGCTGACAACCGCGGGCGTCACAACCCTCGTCGTCGGCGCCTTGGGGATCACCGTCGGCCTCTGACCGGGACAGGGTCCCTGCGGAAGGCGGCGGCTAGATTCGGTGGGGAACACGCGAGCCGGACGAGGTGCCCTCATGCGGGAAGACGCCAGAGTTGTAATCGTTGGTGGCGGAGTGATGGGAGTGGGCCTCCTCTACCACCTGGCCCATGAGGGGTGGACCGACACATTGCTCGTCGAGAAGGATGAGTTGACATCGGGCTCAACGTGGCACGCCGCCGGGCTCGTCCCCAACTTCATCGGCAGCCTCAACACCGCCAAAGTCCACCAATACGCCGTCGAGCTCTACAACCGTATCGAACTGGAGACCGGACTCGCCGCGGGCTTCCACCGGTGCGGGGCGCTGCGCCTCGCCACCAAGCCGGAGCATGTCGACTGGTTCCACAAAGTGGAACATGCCCTGAAGCTCGCGGGCGTCGAGTGCTACCTGGTATCGCCGGAGGAGTGCCAACAGATCCATCCGCTCATCACCACAGAAGACGTGCTCATGGGTTTCCACACCCCGAACGACGGGTGGGCCGACCCCACGATGACCACCAACGCCATGGCCGCCGGCGCCCGCCAACTCGGTGCTGCAATCTCCAAGAAGAACCGGGTCACCGACATGAACCAGCTTCCCGATGGGCGCTGGGAGGTCATAACGGAAAAGGGCCGGGTCGTCGCCGAGCACGTTGTCAACGCCGCCGGGTCGTACGGTCCCCAACTGGGGGCAATGGTGGGGCTCGAAGTACCGATAGTCAATGTGATCCATCAGTACCTGGTGACCGAAGCGATTCCGGAAGTGGCCGCGCTGGCACAAGAGCCGCCCGTGTTGCGCGACCCGCGCGCCAGCTGCTACTACCGCAAGGAGCACGACGGGCTCATCATCGGTCCCTACGAGATGGAAGGCGCCCAGCCGTACGGGCTCGACGGCATCGACTGGGACCTCACCTTCCACCTCGAGCCGCCCGCCCTCGACCGGCTGATGAACTCGCTTGGTATGGCGGCCGACCGGATTCCCGCCTTTGCCGACGCCGGGATCAAGCAAGTCATCAACGGCCCGATCACGCACACTCCCGACGGCGGATACCTGATGGGGCCGGCCCCCGGCCTGCGCAACTACTGGCACTGTGTCGGCGCCAGCATCGGCATCACCCAGGGTCCCGGAGCCGGCAAGTACCTGGCGCAGTGGATGGTTCACGGCCAAACCGAGATCAACGTCCGCGAGATGGACCCGCGTCGCTTCAGCCGGCACGCTCCCGGCGCCTACAACGTCGAGCGCGCCATCGACGAGTACCACGAGATGTACCAGGTGCGGATGCCCGGTGAGTACCGTCCCGCCGGCCGCGAGGTCCTGACCAACCCGATCTACAAGACGCTCGAGGCCAAAGGGGCCGTCTTCGCCGAGAACTACAACTGGGAACGGCCCAAGTGGTTCGATACGAAAGGCGAGGGCGAGATCTACTCCTTCCGCCGCTCCAACGCCTTCGCGGCCGTAGGTGAGGAATGCTGCGCCGTGCGCGGCCACGTCGGTGTCGCCGACATCACCGGGTTCGCCAAGATCGAGGTCACCGGTCCCGATGCGGCCACCTTCTTGGAGCGGATGAGCGCCAACCGGATCCCGAGCACCGACCACGGGATCCGGCTGGTCCACATGCTCACCGACCTGGGCGGCATCGAAAGCGAGATGACCATCACCCGGCTCGGGCCGAACCGGTTCTTCGTGCTCTCCTCGATCGTCGGCGAGCAGCACGATTACGACTGGCTGGAGCAGAACATCGGCCGCGACGAGGACGTGACGGTGACCATCGTCACGGAGGATTACGGGGCGTTGGCCGTCGCCGGCCCCCGGGCCCGCGACGTGCTGGCCAAGCTCACGGCGGCCGACCTCGGCAACGACGCTTTCGGCTGGCTCACCGCACGCGAGATCGACGTCGCCGGCATACCGTGCCGCGCATTGCGCGTGTCATATGTGGGCGAACTCGGCTGGGAGCTGTACCACCCGATCGACCGTATGCAGCAGCTGTACGACGCGATCACCGACGCCGGGGCCGAATACGGGATTCGCGACTTCGGGCTCTATGCCATCAACTCGATGCGCATGGAGAAGGCCTACAAGGGCTGGGGCTCGGAGCTGACGACCGAAGTCACGATGCACGAGGCCGGCCTGGAACGTTTCCTCAGCCTCGAATCCGGCGACTTCAAGGGACGCCAGGCCACACTCAAGATGGCTGCAGAAGGCCCCCGCATTCAGATCGTCTACATGGAGATCGCCGACGGCGACAACGACGCTTTCGGCAACGAGCGAATCTTCCACGATGGCCGCGAGGTGGGTCTCACGACCAGCGGCGCCTACGGCCACGCCACCGGCAAGAGCCTGGCGTTCGGCTACGTCGAGCCGCAGCTGGCGGCGCCGGGAACCGAGCTGGAGGTGATGCTGCTCGGCGAGATGCGTCCAGCCGTCGTCCTCGCCGAGGCCGTGTACGACCCAACCAACGAGGTCATGCGGGCCTAGGTCAGCAGGCCGCTACCGAGACGCCACTGCGTAGATCTGCATGTCGGTCGGTATCCACTCGTGGAGATCGACCGTGAGCCCGTCGGCGATGCGGATCGCGGTCGGGCCGGCGGCAGTGATGAAGACCCACTCGCTGTCCGCGGACCACACGACCCCGGGGCCGGGCCGGGCCCCGAGGGGGACCCCGGGGAGAAGCTCGGTGACGGACCCATCCCGGAGATTCACCAGCACGATCAAGAGAGGCGAATCCGCGTCGATCATTTCAACCAGGGTGGTCACCAGCCAGACACCATCGGGAGAGACCTGGGACACGCCCGGCTGGATGACGGCCCCGAGTCCGCGGTCTTCGATCACGAGATCGTCGGGTGCCCGCCCCTCGAGCATCGACACGACGATCCGGCAGCTGCGTTGTCCCTCACCGCATCCGAGCCAGGTGACCCGACCGAGGGAAGACAGTCCGAGGCCCCAGCCGGTCCACAGCTCCCGGACCGAGCCGTCGAGCGTGACCAGGGCCATTTCCGTGCCGGACGCGTCGCTGACGTTCAGGAGAAGCCCGGCGGCGGTAGAGGCCACCGGGTACGCAACACCGACAACCGACGCCGCTGTGATCATCCTCCCGTTGTCGAGCGACACCTGGCTCACCAGACTGGGATCGTCGGAGCCGCCGGTGCCGGGCTCGACGATCCAGATCCAGCCGGAGTTGATGTCGCCCCGGGCCGGCACCGTGTACACCGATGGAGCGAGCCCGGGACGCGCGACGCTGGGCTCGCCCTGGAGCACAAACGGCTGTGAGGCGATGCCGTTGGGGTATGACCACACGGCGCCGTTGGCCGACGTCACCCAGCCACTGCCGGCAGGAGTGGCCCCCTCGACGCCATCGGGCGGTAGCAGGTTGTCCTCCGATTCATAGACCGTGGCAATACCGTCCTCGAGGTCGATGATGGCGGCCCGGCGGCCGCTGGCGGCGACCGCGAGCAGCTCGAACGGAAGGGACGGATGGGCATATGTCACGACCTCGGTTCCCACCGGGTCCGGGAGCTCGTCGCCCGCGGGTCCGAGGTCGAGACTGAGCGTCCTGAACAGTGCGTCGCCGCCGCCATAGGCGTACAGGGTGTCACCGGTCCATATCAGCGACGGCGTCGATGCGACCGGCGAGCTGGCTCCGCGTTCCCAGACATCGGCGACCGGGTCGTATGCCCACATCTCGGGAGCAGCAGTCCCGCCCGTCGCGTCCAGATGCCAAACCAACATGCGACTCCCGGTCCAAACCGGTGCATGGCTCTCCGGTCCCCGAAAGAGCTCGATATCCGGCGCCGGCGGCGGGGCTATCGGTCTCCACTCGCTCGTGACCGGGTTCACGGCGAAACCCGAATAGACCGGATCGGGTTCTGCGATATCGACACCCAAGAGTATGAGCTCCTCACCCGTCCAGACTCCTGTGGCGGCCGCCAAGCCGATTGGCTCACCGGGTGGCGTCGGCCCGTCGCCACGGGTTCGCCCGAGCTGGCGCCAGGAGTCGGCGACAGGGTCGTACGCGGCGACATTGGTACGGTCGTCAAAAGCCTGAACCGGGTCGTCCCAGACGATCATCTCGGTACCGGTCCACACTCCGCCGGCATTCTCCCAATCCAGGCCAGGAGGATCCGCGAGGCGCCGCCAGGTGTCATCTGCAACATTGAATGCCAGGCCGTTGGGCCCCCGACCGCCGACGAGAATCGCCTCCGCGCCGGTCCACACGGCGACATCGTCGGCGAGGATTGGCGCCACCGGCAGCTCTCGCCACAGCCGGGTAGCCGGGTCGTACGCGGCGCCATCCGGGCGATCGCCACCAAGGATCAAGACTTCGGTACCGGTCCAGAGGGCCGTGGCCCCGCTCCGCGGTGCGATCGGTGCCGGCGGAATCGAAAACCACACGTTGACTCCGGGATTGAGAATCCCGCCGCGCGCAGCCAATGACCCGGAGAGCTCACCACCCCAGACAATGAGCTGCTCTCCGGTCCACGCCACGGCGGCTCCGGCTCGGCCATCGAACTCGGAAGCCGGGAGCACAGTCCATCCACCAAACTGGTAACCGCCGAGGCTCTGCGTCGGGGGCCGAATCGGCTCGAATAGCGGAGACGGCGAAATCACGGCTGGATCCGGATTGTGCTCCGGCGGGTCCGGCTCGGAGAGAGGCAAGGGGGCGACAGTACCGTCGGTCCCCCCCGAGCTCCCCGACCGGCTCAGCACTCCCGTCAGCAGCACGATGGCCGCCAAGGCAATCGCCGCAACCAGGAAGACCTTCTGCGGCACCACGCCGGGCGGGGCTTCGGGCCGTGGAGCTCCGACCGCCGATTGGTCGAGCCGCGCCCGCAGCTCGTCGTAGAGCTCCTCATGGAACTCCTCGGGAGGTTTCGCCGGCCCGTCGAGGCCCCTCATGGCCGCCAGCGGATCGAAGGCATCAGAGTGCCCGGCTTGCTTGAACTCCCGGTGCATTGTCCGCGCGCCGCGGGCCAGCAGAAACTCGGTTACCCGCTGACCGCGGCCGATGATGCCGGCCACCTCACGGACCGACAGATCGTCGACATCCCGCAGAACCAGCGCCGCCCGCTGCGTGGCGGGGATCGCCTTCAGCGCCCAATGGGCGCGGATGCCCACCGCCGCCGTCGTGCGATGGGCGGCCGCAGCAGCACTCGTCACGGCAAACTGGCGGCGCCGCTTCGTCTGCTGATCTTGCCTGCGGTACTCCTCAACCAGCCTGGAGCGGGCGAAACCGATGGCAAAGGCCACCTCGTACTTGACGTTGGCCGGCAGCGGCCATTGCTCGACGATGGCCTCAAACGCCTCGCGGGCGGCCCGCGCAGCCCGCGACTCATCGCCGAGGCGGGTGAGCAGATATCCGTATACGGCTGGTAGGGCGCGATCGTAGAAGGCCCGGAAAGGGTCTCCGGTTCGCTCGGTCATACCCGCTCTCAACTCGCGTGCTCAGACCCTATCGAGCCACCGGTGTTAACGATGCTCCCGGCGCTGCCGGACTACTGCCAACCCACGGGAGCAACCTGGAGGCGGCGCACGGCGCCGGCGCCGTCCAATGTCCTCTCCAGCGCCCGGACGACAGCCGTCGATTCGTCTTCACGAGATGCCACCGCGAGCACCGTTGGCCCCGCCCCGCTCCAGGAAGCGTGGGCGGCTCCCGCCTCCAGCGCGGCGGCGATCAGGTCGCCGGTCAGCGGAGACAGCCCGTAGCGCGGCGCCTCGTGCAGCTCATCGCCCCGGGCATGAGCCAGCAGCTCCGGGGCTCCGGTTTGGAGGCCCTGCAGCAGGAAACCGAATCGCGATAGAGACCTGACCACGGCGGCCCGGTCAACAGATCCAGACAGTGCGGCACGCGCCTCATCGGTGCGCAGCGGCGAGTCCGGGACGGCCGCGAGAAACACCAGCGAGGGCGCTACCTCGAGGCGCAAATGGTGAAGGCCATCGACGAG
This sequence comes from Acidimicrobiia bacterium, assembly GCA_041608315.1. GTDB lineage: Bacteria > Actinomycetota > Acidimicrobiia > Spongiisociales > UBA5794 > JAHEJX01. The sequence goes on from JBFISZ010000018.1 coordinate 17,873, forward strand.
CACGAGTCCTCCAAAGACCGCCGCCGCGGCGTTGTCCGGGTGCCCATCCATCTCGGCGACGATGGCGAACAGGTCGGTGTCGTCCGGCTCGATGCCCTGAGCCCGGAAGGCGGCGGCGGCGATCGCCGTGGCGACGGCCGAGCTGGAGCCCAGCCCGCGGGAGCGGGGCACCTCGTTGTCGATCTCGATGACAAAGGGCCCGGCACCGGCGGCCGCGGCGGCCCGTCTGACGAATTCCCCGCCACCGGGAGTCCACTCTTGCCCGTTCTGGCGAACCAGCCACGCGTTCGCCGGCGAGACGGTCGCGCGACACCGCATCTCCCAGGCGATGGCGAGCACGTCGAATCCCGGGCCGAGGTTCGCCGATGAGCCGGGCGCCGTAGCGAAGCCGGAGGTCATCGGCCCGGCTCGAGCTCTACGAAGATCCGGGTCGCCTCGGGGATGGCCGCCCCCTTCAGGAAGGCTATTACCGCCCCACCGACGAAGGGGAAGACCGCCACCATGAAACTCCAGAAGTACAGCGCCTTGCCCCGGCCGAGGGGATGCTGCGCATCCGGGACATAGCGGGATGCGGCGGTTCCGCGCAGCAGAAACAGTCGATTGCCCGTGTCGGCCACCGAGTGGAAGCCCTCCGACAGCATGGCGGAGCTGCCCGAGATGGCAGCGGCGATCAACTTGACCACGGCAATCACCCCGTTGGCGATCGGGGCGAGGAAGATGCGGGTCTTGGACTCGGTAGCCATGCCGACCCAAGAGGGTAGCCTCGGTCTCCATGACCCCAGCTATCCGGACGGAAAACCTGACCAAGTACTACCGCAGCATCCGCGGTGTCGAGAACCTCGACCTCGAAGTGGCGCACGGTGAGGTCTTTGGCTTTCTTGGCCCGAATGGCGCCGGCAAGTCGACGACGATTCGTGTGCTGCTCGACTTCATCCGACCGACATCAGGCTCGGCCGAGGTATTCGGGCTCCACGCCTCTGCCCATTCCATCGAGATTCACCGCCGGGTCGGGTACTTGCCCGGCGAGCTGGCGCTCTACGACCGGATGACCGGCGACGAGCTGCTGCGCTACTTCGGGGCGCTGCGCGGAGTGAGGGATCTGTCCGAGGCGCGTCGGGTCGCCGCAGCCCTCGACCTGGACCTGAGCCGAACCATCCGGAGCTATTCGAGTGGCAACCGCCAGAAACTCGGCCTGACCCAGGCTTTCCTGCACCGGCCGGAGCTCCTCATCCTCGACGAACCCACCAGCGGGCTCGATCCGCTGATCCAGCAGGCCTTCTACGAACTCGTGAACGAGGTGCGGGCCGCCGGGCGCACGATGTTCCTCTCATCGCATGTTCTGCCAGAGGTCGAGCGGATTGCCGACCGGGCGGGGATCATCCGCGACGGCAGGCTGGTCACAGTTGCGTCGGTGGCCGACCTCAAGGCCCGGGCGCGGCGCCGCCTCGAGCTGCGGTTCGGTGAGGCCGTGTCCGCATCCGTCTTCGCGGGCTTGGCCGGGGTGCACTCGGTCGCCGCCGCCGACGGCGGGCACGTGATCGACCTCCAGGTCGAAGGGTCGGTGGATGCCGTAATCAAGGCGGCGGCCGGCTACGAGCTGGTCAACCTGATCTCCCATGACGGGGATCTCGAGGAAGCGTTCCTCGCCTTCTACGCCGTCCCGGGAGGCGGGTCCGATGCTGAGTAGCATCTTCCGCAAGACGATCTGGGATCGGCGCCGCGGCTACATCTGGTGGGTGCTCGGCATGGTGGCGATCACCGGGATCACCGTGGCCTTCTGGCCGACGCTGCAGCGCGACTCCGAGGTACTGGCGCAACTCCTCGAGAACCTCCCCGAAGGGATGATGTCGCTCTTCGGCGCCGAAGATGCCGGAGCGTTCTTGACCGGCCCCGGGTATGTCAACAGCCGTGTCTTTGCCAGCGTCGGATCGTTCATTGCCATCTTCTTCGCCGTATCCATGGGAACGGCTGCGATCGCAGGTGAGGAGGACAGGCGGACAATGGACGTGCTGCTCGCCAATCCGATCCCGCGGGATCGGGTCGTCCTCGAGACGTTTGGAGCGATGGCGCTTCTGACCTCCGTGCTCGCCGCAGTGGTGTGGGCAACGCTGGCGCTCACCAACCCCTTTTTCGACATCGGTCTGCCGCTGACGGGCATCACGGCGGCCAGCATCGGGATGTCCCTGCTGGCTCTGTCGTTCGGGTCCTTGGCGTTGATGATCGGGGCGCTCACCGGGCAACGGTCCGTCACCGTCGGGATCGCTTCGGGCGTGGCCATCGCCACGTTCTTCATCAACGGGTTGGCCCCCCTCATCGACAGCATCGCCTGGACCCAGAAGCTGACGCCGTTCTATTGGCTACTCGACCACAACCCCCTCAAGAACGGCTTCAGCTGGCAGCTCTCGATCCTCTTGGCGACAACGCTGCTGTGCGTCGCCGTCGCCGTCTGGGGTTTCCGGAGGCGTGACGTGGCGGTATAGCCGCGTTTGTTGTGCCTAATCGCGTGCTATAGCGCCCTTTTAAGCACAACGAACGCAGGGAACCACTAACCCAGCAGATCGTGGATCACGTCGCGCCAGAATCGCGTCGTCAGGGCGAGCGATTCAACATCGATGCGCTCGTTGTTGCCGTGGAAGCGGGTGGCGTAGTCGGCCGGGCGCAACGCTGGGCTGAAGAGCCCGGCGCCGTAGGCCACCGCCCCCAGCTCGCGATGCACCCTCGCATCGGTGAAACCGACCGTCATGCCGGGTTTGAGCCGGGCGTTCGGAAAAGGGCCGGCGACGGCGCTCTGCAGGGCGCGCCACAGCGGATTGTCGGTCGGGCTGATCGAGGCGCGGTCGTTCATCAGCGGTTCAACGTCGCAATGATCGATTAGCTCGCCGAGAGCGGACTCCAAGTGGGCCTGCACCTCCTCAGGGCCCTCCCCCGGCATGGTCCTGATATCGATGTCGAGAACGACCTCATCGGGGATGATGTTCGTCTTGGTCTGGCTGTTGAACACGTTGGTCGAGAACGTCGTGTGCGTGCAGGCATGGATATGCCCGGCCTCACCGGGCGGTAACGATTCGAGCAGCTCATCGATCGCGGCGGGGTCGAGCAGCTGCGCTTTCTGTTCCCCGCTGAGGTCCATCTGGGCGACCTCGGTCTGCCACAGTTCGTGAAAAACCGGCGCCGGTCGGTACTCGGCCAGCCGCTGCACCACCCCTGCGGCCTTGACGATGGCGTTGTCCGACTTGAACGGCCGGGACCCGTGGCCCGGGGTGCCCCGCACCGTGAGTCGTCTCCAGGCGACGCCCTTCTCACCGACACGTACGCCCACCGTCGGCGCGGCCGCGGTACCGCCGTGGAGGCCACCGCTTTCTGTGAGTACGTAGTCCGTCGCTATCAGTTCGGGATGGTTCTGTGCCATCCAGCGGGCCCCGTACGTGCTGCCCGACTCCTCGTCGGCAACTGCGAAGAAGACCAGATCACCCTTGGGATCGAAATCGCCTGCGGCCAGATGCCGGACGACCACCGCCATCGAGGACGTCAGGTTCAGCATGTCGACCGCACCGCGGCCCCAGACCTCACCGTCGATCAGCTCACCACCAAAAGGATCGTGACGCCAGCCGTCGGGGTTGACCGGCACCACGTCGAGATGTCCGTTGAGACACAGACTCGGAGCGGCGGGGTCGCTCCCGCCCAACCGGGCTACGAGCGACGCCCTTCCCGGCGCCGCTTCGAAGACCTCGAAATCGATCCCGGAACCGGAGAGGAAGTCGGCGAGGAGCTCGGCATTGCGCACCTCCTGGCCGGATTCCACGGTTCCCTCGTTGACGCAGGCGTTGCGAATCATGGCCTGCAACAGCTCGACCGTCTGGCCGGTGAGGTCGTCGGTCACGGCTTGACCAGCTCGACGCGATCATGAACGACGGTGCCGCCGATGGAAGCCGAGTCCGGGGTCCATTCCAATTCGATCCGCGACGGGGCGCCGATCTCGGCCCCCTGATCTATCGACAGCCGTCCGGCCGTCTCGCCGCCGGCCACCATGGCTCGGGCGAGCGCCACCGCGGCACTCCCGGTCGCCGGGTCTTCGGGCACTCCGCCGGCAGGGGCGAAGAAGCGCATGTGGGCCCGGGTCTCGTCGCGGGCA
>JBFISZ010000019.1:0-21947 GCA_041608315.1 Acidimicrobiia bacterium
GATCGGGTGCGCATGTCCGGCATGCAGGGGGAGCCGCCGCCGGCGACATTGAAAGTGGGAATCAACGAGCTCGGCGGCTACCGCAACTCGATCGAGGTGGCCCTCACCGGCCTGCAGGTCGAGGAGAAAGCCGCCTTCGCCGCAGCCGCCTTCTGGGACGCCTGCGCCTACTCGCCGGACGACTTTGCAATGGTGAAGAGTCGGGTCATCCGCACCGACAAGGCCGACCCGGCGAGCAATGAGGAAGCGACCGCCGTATGGCGGCTCACCGTCAAGGATCCCGACGAGGGCAAGGTGGGCCGGGCGTTCTCGAACGCCATGATCGAGACGGCGCTGGCGTCGATTCCCGGGATGTATGCCCTCAGCGGGGCGCCTACCGCAGCGACACCGTACGGCGTCTACCGGCCGGCTCGCATCGACGCCGGCCTGGTTCCGCAGTATGTGCACCTGGTCGACGGGGCAACCGACCAGGTCGAGTCGATTGCCCCGCCCGGCGTCGTGTCCATCGAGCCCGCCGCCGGGCCCGTTGCCGTGGCGCCCGGCGGCGCCAAGACGGCGGCGCCGCTCGGAGCCGTTGTCGGGGCTCGTTCCGGTGACAAGGGGGGAGACGCCAATCTCGGGGTGTTCGCTCGCAGCGACGAGGCGTGGGCCTGGCTCGACGAGTTCTTGACTGTCGCCAAGCTGCGCCAACTGCTTCCCGAGGCCGCCGCATTTCCGATCGAGCGCTACTCACTGCCCAATCTCCGCTCACTCAACTTCGTCATCCGCGGGTTGCTCGAGGAAGGTGTTGCCGCCGCGACGAGGCGTGATGCCCAGGCCAAGAGCTTGGGGGAGTGGCTCCGGGCGCGTGTTGTCGATATCCCAACGTCCCTACTCACTAGCGAGGTACCCGCATGAAGACGGCAGCCACCGAGATGTTCGGGATCGACCTCCCGATTTTCGCCTTCAGCCACTGTCGCGACGTGGTCGCCGCCGTATCGAAGGCCGGGGGATTCGGAGTGCTCGGGGCGGTGACCCACACCGAGGAACAGCTCGCCATCGACCTGGAGTGGATCGAGGCCGAGCTGGAAGGACGCCCCTACGGGGTGGATGTCATCGTGCCCGCTTGGACGGTGGGGTCCGACTCGATTGCGACGATCGCCGACGTCGAGGCGATGATCCCGCAAGCCCATCGGGACTTCCTGGGCGAGATGATGGAACGCTACGACGTACCGCCACTTCCCGAGGGGGACCAGGCGGGACGCTTTGGACTGCGCAGCGAGCAGGCCGCACCGTTCTCGCCAGAGCAAGTCGGCGCCCAGCTCGATGTCGCCCTGTCGTACGACGCGGCGCTGTACGTCAACGCCCTGGGGCCGCCGCCGGGATTCATGATCGACAAGGTCAAGCAGTCGGGACGCCTCATCGGGGCGCTCGCCGGCAAGGTGCAGCACGCCGTCCGCCATGTCAACGCCGGGGTCGACCTCATCATCGCCCAGGGAGCTGAGGCCGGTGGCCACACCGGCGAGATCGGCACGATGGTGCTGGTGCCCGAGGTCGTCGACGCGGTGGACGTTCCGGTCCTGGGTGCCGGAGGCGTCGGCCGGGGACGGCAGATGGCGGCGGCGATGGCGCTGGGCGCCTCCGGCGTCTGGTGCGGGTCGGTGTGGCTGACGACCACTGAGGCCGAGACCCACCCGGTCGTGAAGCAGAAGTTCCTGGCGGCCACCGCCGAGGACACGATCCGATCACGCTCCCTCACCGGCAAACCGGCCCGGCAGCTCAAGTCGGCTTGGACCGAAGAGTGGGAAGACCCGAATACCCCCGCCCCGCTCGCGATGCCGCTGCAGCCGATCCTGGTCGACGAAGCCGTCGTCCGCATCGACCGCGCCGCCCACAAACCCGGGTCGGGGGCTGAGAAGCTGATCAACTACTTTGTCGGCCAGGTGGTCGGTTCGATGAACGAGTCGAAGCCGACGTCGCAGGTCATCTTCGAAATGATCGATGAGTACGTGGACGCCGTCACCGCGCTGGGGACACAACTCGAGAGCTGAGGCAGATCCGCTGAACCGTGGAGGTGCCGATCCCGCGCAGGTAGTGACCAGCTCCCATGACAGAGTGGGTCGCAATCCCCTGAAAGGGGTATGAGAACTGTCGTCTTGCGGTCTCTCACCCCGTCCGGAATGCCTCGATCAGGAGGAACTCGTCAAGCAGGAGGAGGCGCTCCCCGTCGAGGGTGAACCGGGTCACTGCACCCATGTTGAACGGAAGGTCCCGGTCCTGATCTCCGAGGAATCCGTCACAGCCGCGCTCGGTTTGCTCGAACTGCGGGCCCATCTTGATCGGCTGACCTTCCGGGGTGTCGTCGAGCGCAGACTCCGGGTCGTAGTACGTACCGCTCGTGCCGTACTCGGTGCCTCCCGAATTGCAGCCGGTGCTGTAACTGACCGTGCCATCGGAGTGGAACTCGATGAACACCGTCTCATCGCCAACCACGTTGGTGAGACCGCCACCCTCGGGGAGCAGGTAGTTGACGACCTCCCAGCGACCGACGAGCTCGGCGCTCCGGTCCTGACCAGTCGTGGATCCCGGGTCCGGAGGCCCGCTGGAATCCGCGACGCCCGGTGTCTCGCTCGTCGTCGATCCAGTGTCACGGTCGGAGCCGCACGCCCCGGCGAGGACCAGGGATGCAGCCACGATGATGAGCACGGCCGGTTGCCTGAGCATGGTTACACCCTAGGCCCTCGTGATCCGTTGTTTCCGTGTCCGGTAGCCGTAGGCTCGTCGCATGACGACCATCGGCTCGCTCAACGAGAAACCGCTCCACGCGGCCCTCAAGGAGTGGTACCGGTGCGAGGGCGATCAGGTCGAGGCTCCGCTGGAGGGCTTTGTCGTGGACCTAGTGCGCGATGGGCTGCTCATCGAGATCCAGACCCGAGGGTTCTCCGCCATGCGCCGCAAGTTTGATCGGCTGCTCGACGCCTATTCAATACGACTGGTGCACCCGGTGGCTGCCATCAAGTGGATCGTGAAGCTCGATGAGGGCGGTCGCCGGGTGTCGCGGCGCCGATCGCCGAAGCGGGGGATCGCGGCGGACGTGTGCGCGGAGCTGGTCTCGTTTCCCTCCCTGCTGAGCCATCCCAATCTCACAGTCGAGGTTGCCCTTGTCGAGGAGGTCGAGATCCGCCGCCCCGACGCCGCGAGAGGCTGGCGGCGCGGCGGGTACGTCATCGAGGAACGGCGCCTGGTCGACGTTGTGGAGACGGTTGAGCTTGCCGCTCCGCAGGATCTACTCGGGCTGTTGCCGCCGGGCCTACCCGATCCGTTTACGACGGCCGATCTCGCCGCGGGGCTGGGCCGGTCCCGCCACCTTGCTCGAGAGGTGGCATATTGCTTACGCGAATCGGGGGCACTGGCGAGCGCCGGGCGGGACAAGCGAGGGATTCTGTACCGGCTGCCCTGATCTGCCCGGGGACTAGGGCCAGACGCCTCGCTGCACGACTGCATCGCGGCATGCGTTCACGGCCACTGACGTAGCTGCGGTGCGCAAATCGGGGAGGGGCAGCTCGCCGTCGTCCGGCGCCACCTCGCGCCACCGCTCCCGGTACGAGTCGATGGCGTCGATCATGCCGGCGCGTCGGGTGACGACCCGTTCTGTGGCCCGTCTCATTCGCTTCCGCAGCTGAGCACCGACCATCTCCTCTTCCCATTGCTGGTTTTCGATGTTCTGCGCCCACTCGAAGTAGGACACCACCACTCCGCCGGCATTGGCGAGGATGTCGGGGATCACGTGGATGCCTCGCTGCAGGAGGATGTCGTCGGCGAGCGGTGTCGTCGGGCCGTTGGCGAGCTCGACCACCAGCCGGGCCTGTACCCGCGATGCGTTGTCGGCGGTGATCTGGCACTCGACCGCAGCCGGAACGAGGATGTCGCATTCGACCTCGAGTATGGCCCGCGGCGCCAGCGGTTCAGTGTTCTCGGCGCCGACGACGCTCCCGGTGGCGTCCTTGTGGCGCCCAACGTGGACGGGATCGAGGCCCGAGCCGTTGTAGACCCCGCCGCGGGAGTCCGAGACCGCCAGAATGGTGGCGCCTGCCTCGTGGAATATGTTGGCGGCGTGACGTCCGGCGTTGCCGAAGCCCTGGATCGCGATCCGGGCACCATCTAGCGAGGAGAGCCCCGGCATCGCGGCCATGGAGAGATAGTGGTCGGTCACCCAGAATCCACCCTGGGCGGTGGCCCCGTCTCGGGCGGCGAGACCACCGAGGGCAACGGGTTTGCCCGTGACGACGGGCAGGCTGGCCGATCCGGGGTGCATCATCGAATACGTGTCGAACATCCAGGCCATCGTTTGCGCATCGGTGTAGAGGTCGGGAGCCGGGATATCGGTGTGGGGGCCGATCATGTCACCGAGAGCGGCCACGAAGCGACGGGTTACGCGCTCCTTCTCGCCGACGGACAGCGAACGTGGATCGCACACCACGCCGCCTTTGGCGCCACCGAAGGGGACGTCGACCAGGGCACATTTCCACGTCATCCAGGTGGCGAGAGCCTTTGTCTCCTCAGGGCCGGCCTCCGGGTGGAACCGCACCCCTCCCTTGCCGGGTCCCCGGAAATCTGAGTGCAATACGCGGTAGCCGTGAAAGATGTGGACGAGACCGTCGTCCCGCCGGACCGGAAAAGCCACTTCGACGATCCGCTGCGGTTCGAATAGCCACGTCGAGATGCCTTCCCAGCCTTGGGTGTCGTCGGTGTACGGAGCGGCCCGGTCGAACTGAACCCGGGCGATGTGATGCGGGTTGAGATTCTCGGCAACGGCGGGGACCACGGTCATCGGATCTCCTTTGGGGGGGTGTGCCTCCAGTCCTAGTCCGAGCGGGAAGGCTTGGCCAGGGCCTTAGTCCCCGACTTATCCCGGGCTGGGGCGCGAGCCGGCGCAGCTGCTGCACAGCCCGCTCACCGCCAGCTCGATGGTGGCCGCCTCGAAGCCGTGATCGCCGCCGAGGTGGGAGCGGACCCGATCGACGAGATCGCCCCCGTGGTGTTGCACATCTCCGCACGAGTCGCAGATCAGGTGAAACTCGTCATCAGGGTGGGCCAGCTCCCAGCGTCCGGCGCCGTCGGTACCGAGATTGGATTCCCGAGCCAGCCCGAGCCGAGCGAAGAGCGTCAGCGACCGGTAGACGGAAGCCAGGTTGACTCCGGAGTCGTGACCCCGCACCTGGGTTGCAATCTGTTCTGCGGTGAGATGGCCCTGCGCCGCCCGGAGCACATCCCACACGAACCGGCGCGGGTTGGTGAGCCGGTGGCCGCGCTGGCGTAGGTAGGCCCCAAGATCGATCGTGTCTGCCACCGGGACATGATATCCGAAGCTGCACAATTGCGAACAGTTCGCAATTACAATTAGGTTGATGTTCAGCCCAGGCGAGTGGTTCTGATGCACGCACCCGACGGATTCCTCAACGCAGGCACCGCCCTGGCCACCGGCGCGATCAGCGTGGGCGCCGTCGGCGGCGCCTTGCGGCAGACTTCGCGGAGGCTTCAGGACAAGCAGGTGCCGCTGGCCGGGATCACCGCCGCCTTCATCTTTGCGGCCCAGATGTTCAACTTCCCGGTCGCGGCGGGAACCACGGGCCATCTTCTCGGTGGCGCCATGGCGGCCATCCTCCTCGGTCCCACGCTGGGGGCTCTCGTCGTGACGATCGTGGTGTTGATCCAAGCGCTGGCATTCGCCGACGGTGGGCTCACCGCGTTGGGATACAACGTGCTCAACATGGCGATCGTCCCGGCTTTCGGTGGCTATGCGGTGTATCGGCTGTTTCGCCGGATGCTTCCCAAGAGCGCGAGCGGCGTCGCCGGGGCGGCCGGGTTGGCGGCCCTCGTCTCGGTCGTCTTCGCTTCCATGGCTTTCTCGATCGAGTGGCTATTCGGCGCCAGCGTGCCGGTACCCTTCGACACCGTCTTCGGGGCGATGGTCGGGGTGCACTCCCTGATCGGGATCGGCGAGGCGGTGATCACCTCCCTGGCCGTCGGCGCCGTGCTAGCGGCGCGGCCCGACCTGGTCCACGCCGCTTCCGACCTCGACATGGCGCAGCTGGCGAATCGCAAGCCGATAAAGACCCGGGTGTTCGTCATCGCAGTCGTGATGGTCGCCCTGTTCCTGGCCGGCGTCGTCAGCCAGTTCGCTGCCGACAGCCCGGACGGCCTGGAGCGAGTGGCCGCCGACACCGGGATCGCGGAGAGTGCGACCGAACACGGTCTCGCCGGAGGCCTGTTCGCCGACTACGCGACCACCGGCATCGACAACGAGTCACTGAGCCTTGCCATTGCAGGTATCGCCGGCACCCTGATCACCCTGGCCGTGGGCTCGGGTGTTGTGTATGCGGTGCGCGAGCGTCGCAAGAAGTCCGGTCCCGGCCCGGCGGCGGCCTGACAATGGGAGCCGGCCACGCCCACGCGCTCTACGTTCACGAGCACAGCTCGATCCACAAGCTGGCTCCGGAGGCCAAGCTGGTGGCGGCGTTCCTGTTCGTCGTCGCTGCCGCGGTGACTCCCCGCGAGGCCGTGTGGGCGTTTCTCGTCGACGCCCTGGCGCTCGTGGCGGTCATCGTCGCCGCCAAGCTGCCGGTGCGGTTCGTGCTGGCGCGGCTTCTCGTGGTGGTTCCGTTCATCGCTTTCGCGTTTCTCGTCCCGTTCATCGCCTCGGGGGAGCAGGTCGAGCTCTGGGGGATCTCCGTGTCTCGGGACGGGTTGTGGGGTATGTGGAACATCATCGCCAAAGCGACGATCGGGGCCACCGTGAGCATCGTTCTGGCAGCGACTACCGAGATCCCGGAGCTGCTGCGCGGCCTTGCGATCCTCAAAGTGCCGGCGCCGATCACCGCGATCGCCATGTTCATGGTGCGATATCTCGAGCTCGTTGCCACCGAACTGGGGCGGATGCGGGTAGCGATGACGGCTCGCGGCTACGACCCCCGCTGGCTGTGGCAAGCTCGACCAATCGCCGCCTCGGCGGGCTCCATGTTCATCCGCTCCTACGAGCGCGGCGAGCGGGTGCACGCTGCCATGTTGTCGCGGGGCTACACGGGGACGATGCCGGATCTCAATCGGCGGCGAGCTACCCGGGGCGAGTGGCTGGCGGTGGCGGCTTTCCCCGCGCTGGGGCTCGTGGTGGCAGTCGTGGCGATGGTGGTGACATGACCGCCCCGGCGATCGACGTGAATGGGCTCCGCTTCACTTATCCCGACGGGCGGGAGGCGCTGCGTGACGTGGAGCTCCGCATAGAGGCGGGGGAGCGAGTCGCCCTGCTCGGGCCGAACGGCGCCGGGAAGACCACGCTGGCTCTGCACCTCAACGGCATCCACGCCGCCGCCGCCGGCTCCATCGAGATTGGTGACCTCACCCTCCAGCCTGCCACCCTCGCCGAGATCCGCCGCCGCGTGGGACTGGTCTTCCAGGATTCCGACGATCAGCTCTTCATGCCCACGGTGGCAGAGGATGTCGCGTTCGGGCCCGCCAACCTCGGGTTGTCGGGAGCCGGCCTCGAGGAGCGCGTCGCTGAAGCACTGGCCGCGGTCGAGGCGACGGAGCTGGCCGCCCGAGCTCCCCACCATCTCAGCGGCGGAGAGCGCCGCCGAGCTGCGATCGCCACCGTTCTGGCGATGCGCCCCGATGTGTTGGTGCTCGACGAGCCGAGCTCGGGTCTCGACCCGGCGGGGCGACGTGAGCTGGTGGTGACGTTGCAGAGCCTCGATATCACCCAGCTCGTCATCACCCACGACCTGCCGTTTGCCCTCGAGCTGTGCGAGCGCTCCGTGATCATGGACGGCGGCCGGGTTGTGGCCGACGGTCCCACCGCCGCCATCTTGATGGACGACGCGTTGCTACGTAGTCACCGGCTCGAGATGCCGTTCGGCTTTCGCGGCGTCGACGGTTAGCGCGCCTCTCGGGCCGGGTTGGGGTCGCCGTGCCGGGCTGCAATGATTCCGGCGTGTCGACATCTGTGCCCGACCGGGCTTCTGTGCAGCGTCGGGCGCTTCGGCTCGAGTACGCCACCATCGTGTGGAACGTCGGCGAGGCGGTGCTGACGGTTGGGCTGGGGATTGCCGCCGGCTCGTTGGCGCTCATCGGCTTCGGCGTCGACTCGGTGGTCGAGATGTTCGCGTCATCAGTGGTCGTTTGGCACTTGCGATCGAGGCACGCCGCCGACCACGCCGAGCGCACCCGCCGGGCCCTCCGCCTCACGGCCGCGGCGTTCTTGACCCTGTCGATCGTTCTGACCGTCGCCGCCGTGAGCGATCTGGCCAGCGGGCGCCGCGCCGGCGAGTCGCCGTGGGGTATCGCGTACCTGGCGGTGACTGCGGTCGTGATGTTCTCGCTCGCCGTCCTCAAGAAGCGAGCGGCTGAGAAGCTCGAGTCGGCTCCATTGCGGTCCGAGGCGCAGATGACATTCCTCGACGGGATGCTGGCCGCGGCCACTCTCGTCGGCCTCTCCGCCAATGCCGCCCTTGGATGGTGGTGGGCCGACCCAACGGCCGCGCTGCTCGTCGCCGCGACAGCCGCCAACGAAGCGCGCGAGAACTGGGGCGAGGCGTCCGAGATCGGGTAGGACGTCCGTTGTGCTCGAGCGACGGAGCGGGGCCCGGTCGAGCACGAAGAACGCCGGGGTTGGTCGCGGCTCGTACCAGACGACGGATTTGGGTAACGTCGTTCCATGGTTGGCCAGGCTGCCGTCACGCTCAAGGGCGTTACCAAGAAGTTCGGCGAAGAGGTCACCGCGGTCGATGACGTCGACCTCGAAATCCGTGACGGCGAGTTCTTCTCTCTCCTCGGACCTTCCGGCTGCGGCAAGACCACCACGTTGCGGATGATCGCCGGTCTCGAGTTTCCGACCGACGGCAGCGTGCAGATCTTCGGCGAGGAGATGGGTTTGCGGCCCCCCAACAAGCGTCCCGTCAACACCGTTTTCCAGTCGTATGCGCTGTTCCCCCACATGAATGTGGAGCAGAACGTCGGTTTCGGGCTGCGCATGCAGAAAGTCGAACCGTCCGAGATCGCTCGCCGGGTCGGCGAGGCGATCGACCTCGTCCGCCTCAGCGGTATGGAAAAGCGGGCGCCCAATGCCCTGTCGGGAGGACAACAACAGCGGGTGGCGCTGGCTCGGGCCCTGGTGAATCGCCCCAAGGTGCTGCTCCTCGACGAACCGCTGGGAGCTCTCGACCTGAAGCTCAGACAGACGATGCAACTCGAGCTGAAGGACATCCAGCACGAAGTCGGCATCACGTTCGTCTACGTGACACACGATCAGGAAGAGGCCCTGACCATGTCGGATCGGATCGCCGTCATGAACGAGGGGAAGCTCGCCCAGGTCGGGACGCCGGAAGAGATATACGGCTCTCCCGTCAGCCTGTTCGTGGCCGGTTTCGTGGGCGACATGTTCTTCCTCCCCGGAGAGATAGCCGAAGCCGGTGCCGTGCGCCTCGCCGGGGGCCAGATCGTGCGGGCGAAGACGAGCTCCGCGGCGGGTACGGCGGTGACGCTCACGCTGCGCCCGGAGATGATTCACCTCTACGCCAGCCGCTCCGAGCTACCTCCGGACCGCAATACCCTCGACGGGACCATCGCCCGGAAGATCTTCTACGGCGACTCGATGTTCTACGAGGTCGACGTCGGCGTTGTCGGGTCCTTCGACGTGCGTGTCGAGAACGCTCCCAGCATGCGACGGTGGGAAGTGGGCGACAGTGTCGTCATCGACTTCCATCCCGAATCCGCGACGGCGCTCGCCGAATGACGATCCTCGACGAACGCGAAGGCAACCGGGAGACGGCGGTGAATCCGAAACTGGAGCGCCGCGCCAGGCGCCGCGACGCGTGGCGGGGCTTCTTCCACGCCGCACCCGCCTATTTGTATCTGACGCTCTTCTTCACGCTGCCGTTGATCATCGTGTTCGTCTTCTCCTTCGCCAGCCGGGGGCGCACCGGCCGGCCGTTGCTCGAGGGCTGGAACATCGACTCGTGGACGAGGCTGTTTGAACCCTTGGTGCGGACGATTGCCCTCCGCTCCTTCTGGCTGGCAGTCCTCAACACCGCGCTGTGCCTGCTCGTCGGCTATCCGTTTGCCTACTGGATCGCCACGCGCCGCAAGCAAGCCACACGCAACATCCTGCTCGTCGCCGTTCTCATACCGTTCTGGTCGAACTTCCTCGTACGCACGTATGCCTGGCGGATGCTGCTCGACTCCGACGGGTACATCACGCAATTTGGTGAGATGACCGGGCTGTGGGGCCGGCTGCTCTTCACGGTGCCCGCAGTGTTCCTGGGGTTGCTATACGGATACCTCCCTTTCATGGTGCTCCCGCTGTACGCGGCGATCGAGCGGCTCGATTGGAGCCTCGTCGAGGCGGGCCGCGACCTCTACGCGTCGGGGGCGGCGGCCTTTCGTAGAATCACATTGCCGCTCTCGCGTCCGGGAATCGTCGCCGGGTCGATCCTCGTGTTCATCCCCAGCCTGGGCGCCTACGTCACGCCGGACATCCTCGGTGGAGCCAAGACGACGCTCCTCGGCAACTACATAGTCACCCAATTCGGCGCGGCCCGGAACTGGCCGTTTGGATCGTCGATTTCGGGAGCGATCCTCATCGTGATGCTGGCGGTGACCGTCTTCTACTTCCGCAGCGGGGGGAGGACTCTGTGACCCTCAATCAAGGCGCCGCCGCCCGACCGTGGGTCGACCGCATACTCGCGATCAACGGCTGGCTGGTCTTCGCGTTCCTCTACTTGCCGATCCTCGTTGTCATCGTGTTCTCGTTCTCCGCGAGCCCCAACGTGGGGATTTGGGGCGGGTTCTCCCTGCGCTGGTATGACCGGATGTTCGGCAACGAGCAACTCATGAACGCGCTGCGGAATTCGCTTTGGGTCGCCGCGTGGTCGACCGTCATCTCGACAGTGCTGGGTACTGCGGCCGCTCTGGCGATCGACCGATACCGCCGCTGGCTCGGTCGCGGAGTCTTCGACGCCGTGCTCTATCTGCCGGTGATCATCCCCGACGTGACGATGGCGGTCATGCTCCTGATGTGGTTCACCCAGGTCAACATCACCCTGGGGCGCCTTTCGATAATCCTGGCGCACATTGCTTTCAACATCTCGTTCGTCGCCATCGTGGTGCGGGCCCGGTTGGCCAACATGGACCCGGCAATGGAGGAGGCTGCCGCCGATCTGTATGCGAGCAGATGGCAGGCATTTCGCCGCATCACGCTGCCACTGATCATGCCCGGGGTTCTCGGCGGTGGCCTCTTGGCCTTGACGCTCTCGCTCGACGACGTCGTCATCACGAGCCTCGTTCAGGGCCCCGGCTCGGCGACCCTGCCGGTCTACGTCTTCGGCCTGATCAAGCGGTCGGTCACGCCGGAAATCAATGCCGTCTCTACACTCATGCTGGCAGCCTCGATATTTCTAGTTCTCGCTTCGCTGGCGTTTCAGCGCCGTGGAGAGCGAAGCGGATAACGGAGGAAGAGATGATGAAACGAATGCTGATCCTCGTCGCCGCGGTGGCCCTGGTGGCCGCAGCGTGTGGCGATTCCACAGACGAGACGACAACAACCGCAGCCGCGGGCGCCACGACAGCGGCGCCGGGCACTACGGCGCCGCCGGCCACGGAACCGCCGCCCGCCGGCCCCCAGGCGCTGGCCGATGCCTGTGAGGCCGGTCAGACCGACGGCGATCTCAACCTGTACAACTGGACGGAATACCTTCCGTATGGTGCGGCCGCCGAGGACGGCGAGGTGGACGACCTCAAGGAAGCGTTCGAGGCCGAATATGGCGTGAACCTCGTGATCACCGAGTACGAATCCAACGAGGCGATGCTCGCCCAGATCGATGCCGGTGTTCCGTACGACCTAGTGGTCCCATCGGACTACATGGTCACAGTCATGAAGAACGCCGGCCTGCTGCTGAAGCTCAATAAGGCTGCAATCCCCAACATGGCCAACATCGACCCGGCCTTTTCCAACCCGCCTTACGATGCGGGGAACGAGTTCTCCGCTCCCTACCAGTGGGGTACCACCGGGATCGGATTCAGCTACGACGTCATCGACGACAGCGAAGGCGTCTCGTGGGGTGTGATCTTCGATCCGGCGATGAATGCCGATTACGCCGGGCAGATCTCGCTCCTCGACGACGAGCGTGAGACGATGGGCGCCGCCTTGAAGTATCTCGGCTATTCGCTGAACACCACGGACGAGGCGGAGGTCAACGAAGCCGCCGAATTGATCGCCGCCACCAAGGCCAATCTGGCCGCCTTCATCTCGGCCGGTTTCGAGGACCTGCTCGTTCAGGGCGAGACGGTGGTGGCCCAGGGCTGGAACGGCGACTTCCTCGGGGCGTACGACGCGGCGTCGACGGATGACTATGACGCCTATGAGGACTTCGGCTACGCGATTCCGGTCGAAGGTGGGGCCGCCTGGGTCGACACCATGGCGATTCCGGCGACGGCCGAGCACCCCTGCACGGCGCTGGCCTTCATCAACTTCATGCTGGATGCCGAGAACGGTGCCACGCTGACGAACTACACCTACTACGCCAGCCCCAACATGGCGTCCCAGGAGTTCATCTGGGAGGAGATCCTCGAAGATCCGAGCATCTACCCGCCGGCGGAGATGCTCCAGGACGGCAGTCTCGAGTTCTTCTCGGACCTTGGGGACTTCACGAACATGTACTCGGACGCCTATGCGAGGGCGAAGAGCTAGCCGGGTCGGCTTGGCGTTCGTTGTGCCTAAAACGGCTGCATACGGCGCGTTTGAGCACAACGAACGCATGACCAAGGAGGACTAGGTGCCACGCGACCCCCGCTTCGACGTGCTTTTCGAGCCGGTGCGGATTGGGCCGGTGACGGCTCCGAACCGCTTTTACCAGGTGCCCCACTGCACCGGCATGGGGTACCGGCGTCCCCGGTCGCTGGCGGCAATGCGCGGGGTCAAGGCCGAGGGCGGATGGGGGACGGTGTGCACCGAGTATTGCTCGATCCACCCTTCCTCTGACGATGAGCCGTTCCCGTCGGCCTCGATATGGGACGACGCGGACGTGAAGGCGCTGGCCATGACCGTCGATGCCATCCATGCCCACGGCGCCCTGGCCGGCGTCGAGTTGTGGCACGGCGGTGCCGCCAGCGCCAACCACTACTCGCGGGAGGTGCCGCTCGGCCCAATGAGCATGCCGGCCGGTGTCTGGGATCCGGTGCAGACCCAAGCGATGGACAAGTCCGATATTCACGACTTGAAACGATGGCATCTGGAAGCGGCGCGGCGAGCCCGGCAGGCCGGCTTCGACATCGTCTACGTCTACGCGGCCCACTGGTATCTCATCCGCCAGTTCCTCCTCCCCTCGAATCGGCGGACCGACGAGTACGGCGGTTCCCTCGAGAACCGAGCACGACTGCTGCGCGAGTTGATCGAGGAGACCAAGGAAGCTGTCGGCGACACCTGCGCTATCGCGGTGCGCTTTTCGGCGAGTATCGGCGGTCCCGATCACGACCAGGACACGAGCGAACCCCGCGAGATGATCGCCATGCTCGCCGAGCTACCCGACCTGTGGGACATCACCGTCCACGACTACACGTTCGAGATGGGGACATCGCGTTTTGTGCCCGAGGCGGCCCTCGAAGAGACGATGTCGTGGGTCAAGAACGTCACCACCAAACCGGTCGTCAGCGTGGGGCGCTTCACATCTCCCGAGACGATGCTGCGCCTCGTGCGCCAGGGCGTCGTTGATCTGGTGGGTGCGGCTCGACCCTCGATCGCCGACCCGTTCATCCCGCAGAAGATCTCGCAGGGCCGTGAAGACGAGATCCGCGAATGTATCGGATGCAACATCTGCTACACCGGTGACCAGACGGGGACCCCGATTCGCTGCACCCAGAACCCGACGATGGGGGAGGAGTGGCGCAAAGGCTGGCATCCGGAGCAGATCCCGCCGAAAGGCTCGGACTCCTCGGTGCTTATCGTCGGTGGGGGACCGGCCGGTCTCGAGGCGGCCGTTGCCCTGGGCAAGCGCGGCTATGCCGTCACGCTCGCCGAGGCGCGCCGCGAGTTGGGAGGACGGGTCGCCCTGGAGGCGGCGCTGCCCGGGCTGGCGCAGTGGGGACGGGTGCGCGACTGGCGCCTCAACCAGATCGGCAAGCTGTCCAACGTCGAGTGTTGGTTGGAGAGCGTCGTCGACGAGGAGCAAATCCTCCAGTTCGGGGCGGATCGAGTGATTGTCGCCACCGGCGCCAAGTGGCGGCGCGACGGCGTCGGACGCACCCACAACGAGCCCATACCCGGCTGGGACGGACCGTCTGTGATCACCCCGGACGACATAATGGCCGGCGCCACACCGCCGGGGCCGGTGGTGGTGTACGACGACGACCACTACTACATGGGCGGCGTGATCGCCGAGAAGCTGCGTGGTGACGGGCTCGATGTGACGCTGGTCACCCCCGCCAACGAAGTCTCGACCTGGACGAATCACACCGAAGAACAGCACCGTATCCAGGCGCGGATCCTCGGGTTGGGGATCACTCTAGAAACGGGTACGGCACTGGCCGGGATCGGCGCGGGGGCGGCCACGCTGCAAAGCGTCCACACCGGGGACACTCGGGAGATCGAGGCCGCGACGGTTGTGATGATCACGTCACGCACGCCCCAAGACGAGCTGTACCGGGCGCTCGCCGACCGGATCGATATCCAGCGCATCGGCGACTGCCTGGCGCCGGGCCCGATCGCGCGGGCCGTCTATTCGGGCCACAGATGTGCCCGCGAGATGGATGCCGCCGCCCCGGCCGGGGTGGCCTTCCGGCGGGAGTAGCGCACGGAGGTCCTCAACCCGGTTGCTGCCCGGCCCGATCATGCCGTATGAAGACGGCGGCAGCGGATGGGAACTCGGCAGCCCGTGGCGGGCGTCTGATCCACATGAAACGGGTTTCGCTCGCGATCGCAGTCGTTGCGCTGCTGGCCGCGTCGTGTGGTCGCGGCGAAACCGCCACCACCGGCACCGTTGCGCCCGACCCATCGACTCCGCCCGACGGCGGGGCGCAGCTGGCGGCGCTGGCGACGGCTCGCCAGCTGTGGACGGCGGCCCCGGCCGACTACACCGTGTCGGTGGGAACCGAGACTCTCGCCGTCAGGGGCGGTGAGGTCGTCTCGCTGTCTTCCGCCGAGGCGACGACCATCGACGACGTGTTCGGCACCATCGAGCGTTCGATTCGCGCCGGTGCCGTCGTCGATGTGGAGTATGACGAGGATCTCGGTTTTCCCACCCGGTTGGTCATCGATCTCGACGGTGATGGCACCGCCGATGTGGACCTGACATTCCGCGATCTCGAGGCGATGCCCATTGTGAGGACGCTGGAGCAGCTCCTGGATGCAAGAGCTTTGTGGGCGGCACAGGGGCTCGAAACCTACCGCTACATCTTCCGGGCCGATTGCACCTGTCCCGACGGCGGCACGTTCGACGTTGAGGTGCGCGACGGAAGGGTGACCCGGTTCCTGCCCCTGGACGAGGCGGCGGCCGCGAGTTTGCTCACCCCGACATCGATCGCAACGGCATTCGACGACCTGGAGGAGTGGTTCACCGACTCGGCCGACCTGATCGACGAGGGAATCCTCGCGGTCGACGTCCGAATGGACCCCGAGCTCGGCTACCCCCGCTGGTTCCACGTTGAAGCCGACGCCATCGACGGTGGACCATTTGACGGCCCGTTCACCATCGTTGTGACGATCGACCTGGTGCTGCCGTATGTGCCGATCGCCGATGACCCCGGCGGGGGCACCACAACGAGCGCAGACGGGCGGTCGCTGCGGCAAGCCCGAGCCCGATGGGAGCAAGCCGCCTTGCAGGACTATCGCTACCTGTTCGAGTTGCACTGCGAATGTCCGCTGGCGCGGGCCGGGCCTTTCGAGATCACTGTGCGCGGTGGTGAGTTCTGGTCCTCGATTGGGCCGCTTGATGGGAGCGGGCCGGTGCCCGACACCGTCATGATCGACGACCTCTTCGAGGCGATCGCGATCTCAGTGGATGCGGGCATCGACGTTGAGGTGAGCTACGACGATACCTGGGGATACCCCCGGCGGGCGCTCATCGATACCGAGGCGGTGGCGGTGGACGGCGGCCTGGCGTTCAGCATTTCTGAATTCGAGCGCATCGACAAGCTCGGGTTCATCAGCGGTACGGTGGTCGCCGGCCCGCAATGTCCGGTGCAGCAGCACCCGCCGCAGCCTGGATGCGAAGCCAAGCCGGTCGGGGATGCCGCGATCATCATCACGAGCCACTCCTTCGGCGGCGTGCCGGTCCCGATCGTGACCGACCGTAACGGCGGCTTCTTCATCGCCCTCGAACCCGGGGAGTACGTGGTGACGGCGCAGGCCCTACCGGAATACCTGGGCACTCCGGAGCCCGTGACCGTAACGGTACGCCCCGGTGCGGAAGAGAAGGTCGAGCTGCACTACGACACCGGCATCCGATAGTTCCGGCTACCGCGCCGACACCCGCACCACGGGCTCGAGATCGGTCCGGCACAGAGCATGGAGGAAACACGTCTGTTCCGACATGTCGAGAACGTCGCGAGCAAATCCGTCGCCCTCCGCCGTCTCGAGGTATACGTGGGTCTCCACCGGGTCGGCCCCGCCGCCCCCATCGCCGCCTCCGCCCGACGTGAAGTGCGTGTCCTGGGCGATGCGGTAAGCGGACAGCTCCTTCCTGACGATCTTGGCGTAGCGGCCGAACTGGGTCATGAAGCAGAAGCCGATTCCCGCCGACATGTAGGTCATTGCATCCGGCGCCAACCCGCGGCCTCCGTGCTCCGGCGCCTCGTCCGAGAGGTAGCGGAACTCCGATCCGATCGGCTGGAACAGGTTCTGAACGATCTCCTTGACGCCGTCGGGGCGCTGCGTGCACACGCCGCGCACATGGAGCACTCGGCTCTGGTTCTCGGCCAGGCTGGAGTTGACACCCCCGACGCCGTCAACCTCCGCTGCGGGAGTCAGCTTCTCGATGAGCTCGCCGGCCACCGGGTTCGCCGCTACCTCGGCCAGGGCGAACCTATCGCCGGGGTCGGCGAGGGCGCCGCCCTCGATCGGGGCCACCCGGCCCACCGGGATCTCGGCCCCGTTGCTGGAGAGCGTGAAGAGTGAGTTGACGGTACCGCCGAGTAACCCGCGGACTGGGGAGGAGGCGACGGCACGGGCGACCAGCTCGTCGATTGTCTCCGTGTCCGCATCGGTGGCGAGCTCCACGCGCAGCTCCGGGGGCTTGGCGCCCCCGGTCATGGTGGCCCGCAGGGCTGAACCTTCCATCGTGTAGTAGTTGTCCAAAGTCAGCCGCACGTCGTTGATCTCGACGCCCCGGCCGGCGGCGGCTGCGATGATCTCGGCCATGTAGGAGGACACCATGCCGGTGGTCATGAACGAGAGGGGGCACGGGCCGACGTCGTATCCCGCCAGATAGGGTCCCTCATCGGAGGCGAGCCGCCACGTGCGGCCGGTCGCCCCGTTGACAACCAGCGCCTCCTTCTGCATCACCGAGAGCGATCGTACCCAGGTGCGCAGCGCGACTCCGCGGCGATCGGGCGGAGCCGCCAAACCGAGGTCGGCTCCATTGGCAACCGGAAAGAAGAGCGGTCGGGGATCGGCGCCGAGCACGTCGGGGTCAGCCAAGAGGGTGCCTTTCGTCTGCAGGTTGGGATCAGGTTATTCGGAGGAAGCCGGGCCGGGCGCCGGGCGCCTGTTGGCGCGGCTCAGCCGTCCCGCCTGCGATCGCGTTCCCGCTGCTCGCGGGCGTCGCGCCGCCGCTGATCCGCCTCTTCTCGAGCGGCTTTGCGCTCGCGATCAGCCGTATCGCGCGCTGCCTGACGTTCGGACCGTTCGCGGGCGTGCTCGGCCTTCCGTTCCGCCTCGTACCGTTCGTGCTCCGCCTTGCGCTCCAGTTCGTGACGAGCGCGCTCGGCGAGGCGCTCATCGTCGTGTCTGTCGGCGTCTGATCGCTCACCGTCCACGGTTCCGTCCTGCCTCGCTCCCTAATCTGTTTCGCGGACTTAAAGCTAGCGGCGTTCGGCATGGTCGGCGTCGGAACGGTCGCCTGGCAACGATCCGGATCGCGGGAGAGCTGGCTGGGTGATCGCCTTTCCCTGTCAGAGCGTCTCTCCGACGCGGCGCGATAGGACGAGGTCGGCCCGGCCACTCAAGCCCGCAGCGTCGTCGCGGCGCAGGGCAGGCGGGCGGACGACGTTGGGCCAGAGATAGCGCCACGGCCAGTAGTTGTTGTCGATCTGGTAAACGCGAAATCCGGCGGCCAGGTAGGGCGCGAGTATCGCCTCCATGGTGTCGCCCGCCGTCCACCAATGGGGCGAGACCTCGACGACGAACTCGACATCAGCCGGGAGATCGGGCACCAACTCGGCGAAACCTCTCATCACTCCCGGTTCGGCGCCTTCGACGTCGATCTTGATCAAACGCGCCGTGGCAAGCTCGGACTCGGTCAGCATGTCGCGTGGTGTGCGGGCCGGGACGTTCTCGCCGATCGTGAAGCCTCGTGACTCGAGCGAGGTCGCCAGGCCGGAGTTGCCCGCAGGGCCCCGGTAGAGCATCAGCTCACCATCTTGCTCTGCGATTGCCACCGGCACACAGCGCACGGCGGGTTCGCCATTGATTGCCACGTTGGCCAACAGTCGGCGGTACGTATCGCGGTTGGGCTCGAACCCGACCACGCCGCCGCCCGGAGCAACGGCGGCGGCTCCCACCATCGAGAAGTAGCCGATGTGAGCGCCGACATCGATGAAGGTGCGGCCGGGCGCCAGGCTGCGTCCAATGAACGCCGCCAGGTCAGGTTCCCATACACCGAAGAGGTAGACGTACATGTCGATCAGGTCGGGAAGCCGGCACTGGAATCGACGGCCCCCCCGTGTGATCGAATCGACTTCGAACGGTGCTCGCAATCTCGTGTAGCCGACGGTCAGGAGCCACCAGCCTCCGAATATGGGAACCAGGATCACGGTGCGCCAGAGCCGTCCAAAGGAAGAGACCGAGGTGCCGCCGGTTTGGAGGGCGCGGGCGATTCGCTGCACGAGTCTCGCCAGTGTCTGCATCCGGTGCCTCCCGATCAGGTCCGGCGCGGACGGAGATAGCGCCAGTAGATCCTGCCCAGGTCGAACACCGCCCCAAATGCGTTGCGCACCCGCAGTTTCGAGCCCTGGGTGTCGAACCAAGTTGACAACGGGTACTCGCAGATTATCGAGCGAGGATCGCCCGCGATCGAGACTATCGGCTCGCTGACGACCCGGGCCAGCATCTCGACATCGAAGACCCAGGACGTCCGAAACGGCTGGGCGAAGATGTCGCCCGTCCAGGATTGGACGCGCAGGATCTTGGCGCCGCACTGCGTGTCGTACATCGGGAGCCGCAACACGGCTGTGGCGACGGTGGCGAACACCCGCCCGATCCAATGGCGGATGAGATTGCGCCGTACCGACCGGCCGAGGAGGTTGACGCGCGCCCCGGTGACGATGCGCACGCCGGGGCGCTCGGCCAGGATCCGGCGCATCCCGTCGAGCTCCTCCAAGGGCGCCGCTAGATCGGCGTCCCAGTAGCCGACGACTCCCGTGGATTGCTCGAGTGCGTCGAGGATTCCGGCGCGCACTGCCGCCGCCTTGCCGCCGTTGGCGGGCAGCCGTTTCAATTGGAACTGGGCCGGATTCCTGTCGAGCAGCTTGGCGATGACGGAACTGGTGCCGTCGGTCGAGCCGTCGTCGACGAATAGGAACGCCACATCCGGGTTGGCAGACGCATAGCGGGTGAACGCCTCCAGGTCGAGGCGGCGCGCTTCGTTGTAGCAGGGCACGACGAGCGTGACGGTGGCTTCGTTTCGGATGGGTTCGCCGTTCGGCATTTCCTCAGCTGTTCCGGGTTCGACGCAGCGGCAGTGTAGAGGCCATCCTTGCCGCGGCCCGGTGGCCGCCCCTGCTCATGGGCACTCTACGAATGCGGAATCGGCGGGTTGGCCGCCCCACTTGAGAACGAGGTCCGATTGTCGAACTCCGCCGGCGGGTGTTCATTTCGGCAGGGGCGTTCCCTGCCGGCAATCAGGTCGAATCGAACCTACCGGCGAAGACGGCGGAACAGGCGGTGCCGCTCGGCGGCGGCATAGCGGTCTTCGAGCATTGCGTGGGCTAGAGGGAGGAAGGCTTCGGGATTCATGAGCGGCGATCCTTGGTGAGGTGAGGTGTAGCGATCTATAGCGCTTTTGGTTCTTACATGGTACTACGTCTGCTGTAAGGAGTCAATGGCATTATTGACTATTACTAACTGAGTCTTCCGGTTTGTCGCCTTCATGGCGGGATTGGCGCGCAGCAGGCGCGGACGCTGCAGAAGGAACGGGTGGGAGTGCCCGGTGGGCGCCCTCGACGGCTGTTCGTGCACTCGTTCCATCGGCGGCGCACCTACCATCCGCCGCGCACCCCAAGCCGCACCCACGGGGGCCCTGGGGCTGGGGTGTTGGCTGGCCGGGGCCCGTGGGATTAACTTCGCAACATGGGGAAAGAGGCGTTGTCGCGAGCCGAAGCAGTTGAGTCCGCGGTCGCGAGGTGGATCAAGCGTCTCGTCGGTCTCGATGGCCGGAATCGAATGCTCTACTTCCGTGAGCTGGCGCGCGGAACTCTCGAGCTCTCGCCGGACCTCGACACGGTGCGGGCGCCTCACTTCACGCGGCTGCTGGCCGGAGAGTCGGTCTTGCTGTCGGAGCTTCTGGTGGCCGATGCCCGAGATGACGCCGCTCGCCGGGTGCGCGCCATTGCGGCCAAGGCGCGGTCGAACTTCGAGGAGAAGGGCCTGGCGACGCTTTACCTCGGCCATTCCCTTGCCAGCTGGACTCGACCAGACGGCCGGACGCCGCTGGCGCCGGTCATCATGATCCCGATTGACATCGACTTGGTTGAGCCCGCCGGTGACGATGCCGTCCTCGAGGCGGCCGGGCCGCCCGAAGTCAATCTCCCGTTCGAGTACGCGGTCCGCAGCGAGCTGGGAATAGCCCCGTATCCGGAGGCAGCGGAGCGGTCGGATGATGTCGAGGAGTGGCTCGATCATGTGCGCCACGCCTGCTCCGAGCTTCCCGGCTTCTCGATCGATCGACGGGTCTTCTTGGCCAACCTCGAGTTCTCGAAACGGCCCATGGTCATCGACCTCGAGCAGCACCTCGAGATGCTCGTCACCAACGACGTCGTGGCAGCCATGGCGGGAGACGAGTCGGCCCGGGCCGAGCTCATACGAGATTTCGATCTGGACTGGGACATCCCGGATCACATCCGCCCCCAGGACGAGTTTCTCGTATGTGATGCCGATGCCAGCCAGAATCGCGCAATCGTCGCCGCCCAGCGCGGTCGCAGTCTCGTGGTCCACGGCCCGCCCGGAACCGGCAAGAGCCAGACGATCGCCAACTTGATCTCCTCCCTGGCAGCCCAAGGGAAATCCGTGCTCTTCGTCGCGGAGAAGCGCACCGCGATCGCCGCCGTGACTCGGCGGCTCGACGCCGCCGGCTGCGGAGAATTGATACTCGACCTCCACGACGGTTCCCGGCGGCGCGATGTTGCGGCCAGCCTGGGCGCCAGCATCGATGCCATTGCCCACCGCTTGGCTCACGACAGCGTTGTGCCCCATGAGGATCTGGCTGCCACCCGCAAGCAACTCGTGGCGCATCGCCGCCAGATGCATGAGCCGCGCGACCCGCACGGGCTGAGCTTCTTCGACCTGCAGGCCATGCTGGGGACTCCTGAGGCGGAAGCCACCGGGCTGCGTCTCAACGTCGATGCTCTGCGCCGTTGGACGGAGGAGGGGCGGGCGACCGTGAGGGCGCGTTTGGCCGAATGGCGTCGCCTGGCAGATCAACTCGACGACGATCCCACCGGAATGTGGTCTTCGGGGTCCATGCCCCGGTCGGCTCGTATGCTCGGGCTCC
>JBFISZ010000020.1:0-21257 GCA_041608315.1 Acidimicrobiia bacterium
CGGCCGCGATCAGCGACGAACACTGCAAGGCGACCGCACAGCTCGCCATTGGAGCCCTCGCGCGGCGTTCGATTAGGCGACGGAGGCAGTGGCGGTCATCCGAAGGATGACGAGGCAGTCGATCGCGATGTCGGGTGGGTTGCCGCCAACAGCTTGCGCGTTGATCTGCTCCGAGAAGTCGCGGGCCCCCGTGTGGGTGATCGTCATCCCGTTCCTGGCGGCAAACACATCGAGACCCCTCTGGATCCCCGTCGCCTCGTCGACACCGTCCTCGGACGAGAACACAGTGACCGTGGTGCCCGCCAGGTCGCTCGTTGCCGCCGTCGTCCCGGTGTCTCCAGCTGTCGTGGTGGTGTCGTCGCCCTCGTCGCTGGCACATGCAGAGACGATCAGGGCAAACACCGCAAATAGCGCTATCAACCAATGCTTCCTCATGGATTTCCTTCCTAGATCCAGTCTTGATCTTTGAGTCGGGATCGAGGCTCACAACTCACGTGAACGACACACGCTTGTTGTCGGTGAGTTGGGCCTGGCCATACCCTAGGACAAATCGGCATTGTGACGTAACTCAGGAGCGAGCGGCCGAACCGCCGTCAGGTGAGATCGACCACCGGGATCTTCCAGAGGCGCGCCAGCGCCCGCAGCCCGGCGCCGTGGCTTCCGTAGGTGAGGCCGTAGTGGTGCTCGAGCCCCTCAGCCATGATCGTGGCCAGAACCTCACGAGCCGGACGGTCGAGACGACAGACGCCGGCAGTCCCGGAAAAGGCCAGCGGGGCACGCACCATCTCGCCGCCTCCGATGACCAGCCGGGGCGATCCCGCCGACTGGCTGAGCCGGGCGATCGTCACCCGACCCGGCTTGAGCGAAAACTCGTGGAGCAGCGGCTTGCGCCGGTTTGAGTGGACCGTCGGGCCGGCGATGACACTGGGATCGGCCATGTGAAGCGGCGCCACCCCACAGTGCCAGAACACTGCCGTGTCATCGGTGAAGTCAATGTCGACCAGGTCGGCGACAAAAGGAGGTTCCCCGGACAGCTCTCGCAGGATCAGGCTGGTGAGATTCCCATAGACGTCGGCTTCGCATCCGCCGGGAATCCCATCGTCGGTGAGCATCGCCTGGGGGGCGCAGGCGGCGCCGCCGTATTCCGTGAAGCACTCCGGCCAGCAGCGGGTGGCGAGCGCCGCCCATCCGTTGTCGGTCGCCAGCCGGCGCATCCCATGGTAGAGGCGCAAGCTCTTACCGAGGGACTCTTGGTCGAGGTCGTCGAGGGGACCGAGCGCCTCGGCAGCCCGGCGTCGGGTGTCTTCCACTTCGCCGGCGGGAGCGGCATCCGCCGCGGCGAACAGGTCGCCGAGCTCCAGCCGCTGCACGGTGACGCCCGTCAGCGCTGCCACCTCGGCGGCGTCGAAGGCACACGGGTCGAAGCCGTGGGGATAGTCGCCGATCACGCCCGTCCTCAGGCCGGCCAGCGCGGCATCGACGGCGGAGGCGGCCGCGGCCGCGGCCGACGGCTCGGTGGAAGACGGTGCCGTGACGTACGGCGATCGGGAGAGCTCGGCAGCAGCCAACAGGCTCCGCAGCTCATCGGCGGCTGCCGGGTCGTCGCTACGCCGGTACATGAACCGCGCCGTGTGCCCATCGCGTCGCAGCGTGTAGGCGGCGAGGTTGATACCGCACAGAGAGTTGAGCCGAAGCCGCCCGCCCGTCCGGTCCTCGGGGAATGCCCAGAACACAACCGGGATGGCCATCTCATTGGCGAGCGCCTGTGTCATCGAGGCGTCCGTGAACGTGACTTGCAGCACCACGACCGCATCGATCGAGCTGTCGCTGATCTGCGCAATCGCTTCCCGGGTGCTGTCGGCATCGAAGAGGAGTGCCCGGTTCCCAACCCAGTTCGGGTCTACATCGTTGAGCGCCTCGAAAGCCGCCGCCGCGACCTCCTCTGCGTACTCGACATCAAAAGTCGGCCGCGCCAGCGCGATCACGCCGATTCGAGTCATTCGGGCTCGATCCCACGGTATTCGGCCCGGAAGCCGGGCCCGGCTCCATCGAGCGCCGTCGACCCCAGTGCCCCGGGGCTCTCGGTCCATGGAGTAGCCAGCTCGTCGGTCAAGCGGTTGATCTGTTGTGCGTATGGAACTGACCCCACGGTGAGCCCACCGCGCATCGCCGCCAGGTCGGGGAAGGCCTGGCCGGCATCCCACCAGATGGCGCGTCCCGCCAGGTATCCGTTGGCACCGGCGGCATATGCGTATTCGAGTATCCGGCTGAAGGCGTCTTGCGTGGCGCCGGCGGACAGCATTACCCACGGGCGTCCGGCCGCCCGTCCCATGTCGTCGAAGTGAGCCTGAACGGCGCCGTCGTCTTCGGCTCTGGGGGGCACACTCGCTGCGGGGAGCGGGCTCTCCAGCTTGAACAGGTCGATACCGAACCTCGGATCGGCAAATGTAGCGACGCTCTCGATGACGTGGTCGGCCCGCTTGGCGGTGTCTTCGACGTAGTCGCTGGTGTGCTCGGCCGCGTTGGGGAACGGGTAGACGAGCAGTTCGAAGACGTAGGGGATGTCGTAGCGGCGACAGGCATCGCCAATCCGCGCCGCGAACTCCTGCTGGTGCTCTAGAACGTGCGGGGCGGCATCGGGGCGATACCAGGCGAGAACCTTGACGGCGTCTCCGCCGGCCCGCTTGATCTTGGCGACGCTCCAGTCGTCGATCTCCTTGGACAGCCGCCCCGAAGGGGTCTCCTCGAATACGGAGTCCTCCAAGGTCAAGAGGAGCCCCTGCGAAGGCGACACGAGATGGATGGCCGCCGGGTAGGCGTAATGCGGGTCGAGCAGCACTGCCGAGGCGTGCGGCGCCAGCTCGGCTACGAGGAGCGCCTTGAAGTCGCAGACGTCGTCATACCCGGCGGCTTCCGTGCCTCGCTTGCCTGCAATCAGGTTCTTGATCGGTGGCCGCTGGTCCACCGCCAGCATCTTGAAACGGCCCCCGGCGTCGGCCAGGCGCCGCATACCCCACAACTTCCCCGGTTGCATCAGATCGCCTCCTGCAATAGCTCGTTGACGTCGGCGCGGTCGGGAGCGCCGCTCCGTCCGCCGGGTCGCGTGCACTTGAGCGCGGCCGCCGCCGATGCGAATCGAACCGCCTCGGCAGGCGCCTGCCCTTCTCCAAGCGCCAGCGCCAAGGCGCCATGGAATACGTCGCCGGCTCCCAGCGTATCTATCACATCGACCGCGAAAGCGGGAAGGTGGTGCAAGCGACCGGCGTGGCGCCAGTGCACACCGCCGGGTCCGACAGTGACGGCCAGCCAGGCGTCGGTACGCTCCGCCATCCGGCTGAGCCCTGCGACGGGATCATCGGTTCCCGCCGTCGCCGCCAACGCCGCCGCCGAGAAGACCACGTGACTGGCGAGTCCCAGAAGGGCGTCGCCGCCCGACTCCATCGGTCGGTCGAAATCGAATACGGAGGGAATGCTCGCAGCCGCCGCCGCCCGCAGCGCGGCAGCTGCCCCATCGGGCCAGCGCACATCGACGAGGACGGCATCGACCTCGCCTAGATCGCTTGCCGATGCCACGTCGCCGCCATCGAACAGATCGCGGGGTGTGTAGTTGACGATGGTGCGCTCGCCGGCGGCGTCGACCAGAACCGAACTGACGGGGGAGGTCAATTCCCTGACTTTGTCGACGGTTACGTCGACCCCGGCCGCAGTCAGATCGGCAATGATCTGGTCACCGAGGGCGTCGTCGCCCACCCGGCCGATGTAGCGGGCATTGCCACCAAGCCGGGCCACCGCGACGGCCGCATTGGCGGCGACTCCACCTCCCACCTCCCGGAACGAAGTTGCGTAGTACTTCCCACCGCCCTGGGGGAGCGTCTCCACTTCGAAGATCAGGTCGATTACTGCGATCCCGATGCAGGCGACTTTGGTCATGGTCCGGCCCCGATGAGCGCCTGCCGGATGTTCGTGGCCGTCACGACGCTCACCCGGTGCTGTGACTCGGTCGTGAGGCCGGCGATGTGGGGAGTGACGATCAAGTTGGGGGTCCCCGAGAACGGTTGGGCGCCGGTAGCGTCGAGCGGCTCTCGCTCGAAGACATCGAGCGCGGCGCCCCCGAGTCTTCCGGCGCGCAGGGCGGCTACGAGGGCGCCCTCGTCGACGATACCTCCGCGGGCCGTATTGACCAGCACCGCAGATGGCTTCATTTGTGCGATCGCGCCGGCATCGATCATTCGCCGTGTGGCGTCGACCAGAGGCACGTGGAGGCTCAGTGCGTCCGAGTCGGCAAGCAACTTTGGGAAGGACACGGAGGTGGCGACGTGCCATGCCGGGTCGTCGGCCTCCAGCACAGGGTCGTAAGCCGCCACGTTCATGCCGAGGGCGGTGGCCTTGACCGCCACCAACCGGGCGATATCCCCCAGTCCGATCAGTCCCATGTTCTTGCCCGCGATCTCGGAGCCAATGGAGCTCTGGCGCGGCCAGTCGCCGGCGAGCACGCGGCCCGAGTCGCCAAGGGCGGGACGCATCAGAGTGAGCACCGCGCCGATGACATACTCAGCCACCGATGCGCTGTTGGCCCCGGTGGCGGGGAAGACCTCGATTCCCCGTTCCTCGCAGGCCGCAACGTCAATGTTGTCAAGTCCCACTCCGAGCCGGCCCACGGCGACGAGGCCCGGGGCGGCGTCCAACAGCGGTCGATCGACACTGGTCCGGTTACGGACGATCAGGGCTCTCGCTGCGCCGACTTGGGTGACTATGGCGTCCGGTCGCGAGGCCAACTCGGGGTCATAGTGAACGTCGAATTCCGTCGCCAGCTCGGCGACGACGACCTCGTCCATGAACTCCGTGATGACGACCTCCGGCATGGCGCGGAGGCTAGTACCGGCAGCCCGGCACCGTCCCCGTCGGGTCGACGTACGTTGGGGTCCGGGACGGGGGCGCGCTGCTTCGCCCGGCTATTCGCCCGTCACCAACAAGTATGAGGTCTCTGGAGCCATCTCGAATGGGCCCGCTGCCTCCCGCGTGATGATGGACCCGGACTCATAGGCCACTCGCCACTCCCCCGGCGGCAACTCGGTCCGGTGCGAGTCGGCTTCCAGGTTCGTGATCGCCAGAGTCCGGCCGCGACGCAGCACACGAACCGCACCCGGAGGCGCCGCCAGCCACTCGGGATCTGCATTCCACAGGTCGGGTTTGGCCCTGCGGACCTCGAGGAGGCGGCGATGTTTGCTGAGCCAGGACTCCTCATCCCCCCGCTGGCCCAAGACGGTCTCGGCGGGCGGTCGCGGTGGTGCCGGCAGCCACGGTGCGGCGGATTTGGAGAACCCGTTGGCGTGCGAAGAGTCCCAGGGCATGACCGTTCGGGTCCCGTCTCGGCCGACCCCATGCTCGTTGCGCGTCGCAATCGGGTCTTCGAGGTCCGCTGCGTCGAGCCGGGCGTCGACCAGGCCCAGTTCTTGGCCCTCCCACAGGAACGGGAACCCGCCGAGCGCCATCATGAAAGTCATCACGGCGAGGGAGCGACGCCGCCCGACGTCGCCGCCACCGAATCGGGTGGCTGAACGCGAGGTGTCATGGCTGTCGATTATCCAGGACACGCCGGTGTCGGTGCTGCGATGGACGAATTCGAGCATGTCGAGGAGCTCACCGGGTGCCCATTCCATGAGCCCCGGCTCGAGGAAGAAGACCGTGTGGAGGCTCTCGTCGCGCACGTAGCGGGCGATGCGATCGAGGTCACGCGGGTAGGACTCGCCGATCAGGACCGCGTCGTAGGGTGCCACGACTTCGTTCCACCGCCGGAAGATCTCGACGGTGCCGTCCTGATCCAGGTCATGAAGATGGTCAAACGACTCGAACACCTCTTTCGGGTTGAGAGGATCGGCAACCGCCACCCGCTGCGGGTTGTCGCGGAAGAGCGGATCCTTCATCAAGCCGTGGGCAACGTCGACACGGAACCCGTCCGCCCCGCGCTCACACCAGAAGCGCAGGATCGAGTCGAACTCGTCGAGTACGGCAGGATGAGCCCAGTTCAGGTCGGGCTGCTCCGGCAAGAACAAATGGCACCAGTATTGATCGGACGCCTCGTCGTACGTCCAGGCGGGGCCCCCGAAGTGGCTCACCCAGTTGTTGGGCGGCCCGCCGTCGGCTGCGGGGTCTCGCCATATGTAGTACTGGCGGTAGTGGTTCTCCGGGCCTTTGCGCGCTTCCCGAAACCAGAAGTGCTGCGAGGACGAGTGGTTGGGCACGATGTCGATGATCACCTTGATACCGAATCGGTGAGCGGCGGCGACGAGATTGTCGAAATCGACGAGATCGCCGTGAATGGCGTTGACGGCTCTGTAGTCGGACACGTCGTAGCCGTGGTCCAGGCCGGGCGACTCGTAGAAGGGGGCGATCCAGATGGCGTCCACACCGAGCCACTCGAGGTAGGGCAACCGCTGCCGGATGCCTTCGAGGTCGCCAATACCGTCATCGTTGGAGTCGGCGAACGACCGCGGATAGATCTCATACCCCACCGCCCCCTGCCACCATCGCCCCATCTCGTCCAGTCTCCTTGCCGCCGCGCCTACATCGGGCTCGCGAGCACCTTCGCCCGTCGCGACTGTAGCGAGCCGAGCCGGCGAGCCGACAAAGCCCTGTACGGCGCCGCGCCGCCACCCGATAGTCAGCCCAATACCGCTAGAGGCCGCGCCTTCGTACACTCACTGCGCGCCCATCGGGACTCGCCATGCCAGAACCTGTCGACAAACCCACTGCGCCGGCGACCCGCACCCGCGGGCTCATCGTCGGCGGTGCCATTGCCGCCCTCGCTGCGATCGGCGCGGTCGGGCTGGCCGTCGTTTCGGACTCGGCGCCACCGCCGGCGAATACCACGGTTGCGCCGCCGCCGGCCGAGCGGTCGACGACGACCACCGCAAGCACGTCCCCCAGCACCACCTTGCCCACCGCGGCGCCCCCGTGGGCCATCACCAGCCCCTTCGACTCCGGCGACCTGGTGTCACGCACCAACCCGATCCCGAACAACCCGGCACACCCGGCGGCGGCTGCGTCCATCTACGTCGACCCCATGGCGGGGGACGACGCCGCGGTCGGCACGCTCGATGCACCGGTGGCAACCCTCGAAGCAGCGCGCACGCTGGCGCGGGCGGCACTGGCGACAGGCGACGGTGACGTCGTCGTCTACCTTCGCGAGGGGCTTCATGAGCGCGCCGCCACCTTCACGCTCACGGCCGAAGATAGTGGTCGCGGTGAGGACACCATGATCTACCGCAGCTTCCCCGGCGAGCAGGCCGTGATCGAAGGCGGAGTCCGGGTCGCGTCGTGGGAACGCGCCGCCGGCGAAGTCATGGTCGCCGCGGTTCCCGCCGCGGTCACCGACATGCGGCAGTTCTTCGCCGGTGGGCACCGGCAGCCGCGAGCCCGCTCCGCGAGCGCCGGCGCCACGGCCCTCGAGTTCCTGCGCGGGCCGCTGTTCGACCGGCAGCGCAACGTCGCCATGACCGTCGACTCCGAGTTGGTGGCCGGATTGTCCCATCCCGAGGACCTCGAGCTGGTATATGTCGGCGTCGCCATCGGCGGGCACGGGGTGCTCCGCGCCGATGGGTCCGAGATCGAACGGCCGTCCTGGAAGAGCCAGCGGCTCCCCGTCACTGGTGCCACCGACCTCGGAGACGGCTCGACCCGACTCGACATCGGCAACGGCGCTCTCTATCACGCGTCGGAGCGCGGCTACCAGTTGATGAAGTTGCTCCCCGGCGATCCTTTCTACATCGAGAACGCAATCGAATTGCTCGACGAGCCGGGAGAGTGGTTCTTCGACCCCCGGCAGCGGCTCCTGTACTGGTGGCCGCCCGACCCGGCTGCGCTCGAGGACGCCTGGGTCCCGGTTCTGGACGTGCTGCTCGCAGTGGACGGCACGCCGACCGATCCGGTGCGCAACGTCCTGTTCGAAGGCCTGGCTTTCCGCCACAGCGCCTACACCGTTCCGAATGACGAAGGCTCGGTGGTGTCGCAGGGTTCCAGCTGGTTCGCCGGCTGGGAACCCCCCGAGTGGATGGAGGTGGACGGCCGGCGCCATTCGTTCCTGAATCGACCGCGTCCCTCCGGACATCCCGTTGCCGCGGTGCAGATCGATTCATCCTCCAACGTCGCATTCCGGGGCAACGTCTTCACCGAGCTTGGTGCCGTCGGCGTCATGGTTCACAACGACGCAGATCGGATCGAGTTCGCCGGCAATCTCTTCGTTGACATCTCCGCGGAAGCGTTGGTCGCCGGACACCCCGAGCACGACGAGATCGACGAGCCGATGGAAGGACCCGTCACACAACTGCATTTCGTCAACAACGTCGTCGACCGCGCCGGGGCCGAGTTCTACAGCTCGGTCGCCCTCCAAGTGTTCAAGGCCGATGGAGCCATCGTGAGCCACAACCTCTTGCGCGACCTCCCCTACACGGCGCTGAGCCTTGGGTGGGGTTGGGATCGCAATCCGGCCTCCACGGTCCACCGCGCGATCACGGTGGAGAACAACTACTTCGAGAACGTCGTCAACTTGCTGTACGATGGGGCGCCCGTCTACCTGCTCGGCCCCGTCGCCGAGCCGGGGGCCGCCCGCGGCGACTACACGGAGATCCTCGGAAACTTCGCCAACAACGCCGCTGCCGACCCCCAGTTCAAAGCCCCCGGCGAACCGATCGACGCCGCATTCGCCAAACGGCCCGGGATTCAGCTCGACGAGGGAATCCGCAACGTCGCCCTCAACGACAATGTCTTTCTCGGATCGACGGTTTGGCTGCAGCTGACCGACTTCCCGGCCAACCGCAACACGCCGGGCTGGGCGGCCGGGCTCGCTCTGACCGGCGAAGGCAATTGGAGTGACACCCTCGCCTCGGTCCCGTCCGATCCGGCACTGGCCGGCATCGATCAGGCCCAGCTTTTCGAGATTCCCACGGCTCCCGGCGCGGTGCGCCAGATCTTCGCCACCGCGGGTCTAGAGCCCGGCGTGGCGATGCCGCCGCTGCCGTGACGCCACCGATCCCGTCACGTCGTCATCGGTCGCGTTCGGGCGACCCCGATCAGCCTGGCGAGCGCCATCACTCCTATGAGATATGCCGCAGTGACGACCGGGAACATGCCGCTGTTGCCCTCGCCGAAGACCATTGCTCGAAAGTACAGACCAAGGATTGTCGTGATCACGCCGACGGCGACGCCGGAACCGATCCGCCACGGCATCCGGTGGACTAGTGGGGTGAGCCAGGCTCCGGCCAGCGCTAGTAGAAATGGGGCGGCCGTCCGAATCACCTCGGCGGTGCCACCCGGTTCGTTGTGGGTGTCGCGTCCGATAACGACGAAAGATGCCACCACCGCAGAGTCGATGCAGAGATAGATGGCTCGCCGCTTGATCCCGGCGAACTGGGAACCACCGGTCACGGTGAGGGCCCCGGATGACGGTAGAACTCCACCGTGGCGGGGGGCAGCATTGCATTGCCCCGGATGGCATCGGCAGCCTTCTCGGCCAGCATCATGACCGGCGCATAGATATTGCCGTTGGTCACATACGGCATTACCGAGGCATCGACCACCCGCAGCCCTTCCATTCCGTGCACCTCGAGGGTTCTCGGATCTACGACCGCCATCTCCCCGGTACCCATCTTGGCCGTGCCGCAGGGGTGCAAGGCGGTCTCCCCGTCTTGCGCCACCCAATCGAGGATCTGTTCATCGGATTCGATCTCCGGGCCGGGAGAGATCTCACCGCCGTCGAACTCGTCGAAGGCGGGTTGGCCGAGGATGTGGCGGGCATGGCGAACCGCCTCGACCCACTCGCGCCGATCCTGTGGGGTCGACAGGTAGTTGAATCGCAAGGCGGGCTTCACCGTGATGTCGGGTGACTTGATCATCACCGAGCCGGTGCTGTTCGAGTACATGGGCCCGACGTGCACCTGGTATCCGTGACCGCCCTCACCGGGCACGGTGCCGTCGTAGCGCACCGCCAGCGGGAGGAAGTGGAACATCAGG
Organism: Acidimicrobiia bacterium; assembly: GCA_041608315.1. Classification (GTDB taxonomy): domain Bacteria; phylum Actinomycetota; class Acidimicrobiia; order Spongiisociales; family UBA5794; genus JAHEJX01. The sequence goes on from JBFISZ010000020.1 coordinate 10,009, forward strand.
TTCGGATAGGCCACCTCGTCGTTGCTGCGAATGAACCCGCCCGCCTCGAAGTGATTGGTCGCCGCCGCCCCCTTTCGTTGAAAGAGCCACTGGAAACCGATCCAGGGGCGGTTGCGCCACTGCAGCGCCGGATACATCGAGACCGGCTGGGTGGCGGCGTGTTGCACGTACACCTCGAGGTGGTCCTGGAGGTTCTCCCCTACGCCGGGCAGGTCGTGGACGACGTCGACGTCCAGGGACTCGAGGTGAGCGGCGGGCCCGACCCCGGACGCCTGCATGAGCTGGGGGGTATTGATGGAACCCCCACAGAGGACGACCTCACCGGCTACCACCGAGCTCATGCTGCCGCGGCGCGTGTAGTCGACCCCGACTGCCCGCGTTCCGTCGAAGCGAATGCGGGTCACAAGAGCGGAGGTGACCACGGCGAGGTTGGGCCGCTTCCTCGCCGGATGCAGGTAGGCCCGCGAGGCGCTCACCCGCCGCCCGCGGTGGATGTTGCGGTCGAACCTGGCAAACCCCTCTTGCCGGTAGCCGTTCACATCGTCGGTCATGGGATACCCGGCCTGCTGGACGGCCGCGAAGAACGCGGCGAACAGCGGCGTCGCCGCCGGGCCCCGCTCCAGAAGCAGCGGCCCGCTGTCGCCGCGGAAGTCGTCGCCGCCGGCCAGGCAATTCTCCATGCGCTTGAAGTAAGGCAGGCAATGGGCGTAGTCCCAATCCGCCATTCCCGGATCTGCCGCCCACCGCTCATAGTCCAGCGGGTTGCCCCGCTGGAAGATCATGCCATTGATGCTGCTCGAGCCCCCCAGCACCTTGCCGCGGGCGTGATAGACCCGGCGGCCCCCCATGTGGGGCTCGGGCTCGGACTCATACATCCAGTCATACCGAGCCTTGCCGATGGGGATCGAGAAGGCACCGGGCATGTGAATGAAGATGTCCCACTTGTAGTCGGGACGCCCCGCTTCCAAAACGAGGACCCGCGTCTGCGGGTCCTCGCTGAGTCTGCCGGCGATGACCGAGCCGGCGGAGCCTCCTCCGACGACTACATAGTCATACCGGGCCGTCATCGCCGTTGGTTTTTTCCTCGCTAACGCGAATTGCGCGGGCGGGCCTCGTTCACGGTGAGCTGACGTCCGTCGTAGTCGGATCCGTTGAGGGCTTCGATCGCGGCGCGCGCCGCGGCGTCTTCCATCTCGACGAATCCAAACCCGCGGGAGCGACCGGTCTCTCGGTCGGTGATCACGGTGGCGGAACTAACGGGGCCATGCGTCGAGAACACCTGCTCAAGTTGGGAGCTGTCCATCGAGAATGGCAGATTGCCTACGAATATGTTCAAGGTCGTCCGGTCACTTTCTGGCCCACCGATACTCGGCCGCCGTCTCTGCGGAACCCATCTTGCGGTTCCTCCACCGGAGAGATTAGCGGCACGCGCCGGAGACGACGACACAACGACGGGCGTCAGGCGGGCGGGTGGATCTGGCCGATGTACGGAAGCGTGCGATGCCGCTCGGCCCAATCGAGGCCGTAGCCGACGACCCACACGTCGGGGATATCGAAGCCCACGTAGGACACATCGACGACGACTTGAAGGCGATCCGGTTTGCGGAGCAGGGTGCAAGCGTGCAGCGAACGCGGCCCTCGCGCCCGGAGGACTCGCATGAGGTACTCGAGCGTTTGACCGGAATCGACGATGTCCTCGACTACGAGGACATCGCGATCGGTGATGTCGTGGCGAACGTCCATGAGGAGGCGCACCGCGCCCGTGTGCTCAGTCGACTCGGAGTCTCCGTAGCTCGACACCGCGATGAACTCGACACGGTGTCGAGTCGAGAGACGGCGGGCCAGATCCGCCAGAAAGATGAACGAGCCTTTCAGAACCCCCACCAAGATCAGTTCGTCCGTTGCTGAATAGTCCCGGTCGATCTCGGCAGCCAACTCGGCCACTCGACGGGAGATCTCCTCCTCGGTGATCAGAGTGGTGGGCATGTGCGGATCGTAGCGCAGGAGTATTTCCATCGGCGGGCCGTGCGGTATCCTCGAACCGCTACCCGGAGGGAGGATTCGTGACCAAGCCATTCGCGTCGGCCGCCGACCTCGATCCGAAAGAGGAAACCCTCGAGTTGCTCGCCGATGGCGTCTACGCGCTCACCGCCGAGGGGGATCCCAACGTCGGAGCGGTGGAAGGTGACGACTTCGTCGTCGCATTCGAGGCTCGGGCGACCCCGGTTATGGCCGGAGAGTGGCTGGCGCGCCTCCGTGAGCACACTACGAAGCCGATCAAGTATCTGGTCCTCTCGCACTATCACGCAGTGCGGACGCTGGGGGCCGCCGCCTTCGACGCCGCCGTGATCATTGCCCACGCCAACACGCGTGAGCTGATCGCCGAACGCGGCAAAGAGGATTGGGCGTCGGAAGCCGCCCGGATGCCGCGACTGTTCAAGGGAGCCGAAACGATACCCGGGCTCACCTGGCCCGACGTCACCTTCACCGATACGCTGAGCATCGATCTCGGCGGCGCCCGCGGCTCGCTTCAACTGCATTACCTCGGCCGGGGGCACACTCGGGGAGACATCGTGGCCTGGCTGCCGGCGGAGAAGATCCTCTTTGCCGGCGATCTCGTCGAGGCGCAGGCGGCGCTGTACACGGGTGACGCCTACCACTTCGACTGGATGGCGGCCACGCTCGACAACCTCGGTTCGCTGGGTGCCCGCACGCTCGTCGGGGGCCGCGGCGCCGTCGCCCGGGACGACGGCGTCGCCGCGGCGATCGCGCAGACCCGCCACTTCCTGACGACGTTGACCGGGGAAGTCACTGCCGCCAGGGATGCCGGTGGCACCTTGAAAGACGCCTTTGAGCGCGCCCACGCCGCCCTGGAACCCCAGTTCGGCAGCTGGCCCATCTTCGAGCACACCATGCCGTTCAACGTCGCCCGGGTCTGGGAGGAGCTCGACGGCACCGGTCACCAGATCTGGACGGCGGAGCGTGACCGGGCAATCTGGGCCCAGCTCCAGGGTTGACGTCATGGCGGGCAGTCGAGTAGCCATAGCCGGAGGCGGACCCGTAGGTATGACCATGGGTCTGCTGCTGGCCAGACAGGGCATCGCCTCCACCATCTACGAAGCCAAACCGGAACGGGACCCCATTGGTTCCAAGGCCTTGAGCAAGCAGCGCGACGTGCTCGACATACTCGAGCGGGTCGGCTGTGGCCGCCCGCTCGTTGCCGAAGGCGTCACTTGGCAGATGGGGCGCACCTACTACCGAGATTCCGAGCTGTTCCAGATCACGTTCCATGATGCCGGCCTGGCGGCATTTCCTCCTTTCGTCAACGTCGGCCAGGATCGCACCGAGTTCCACCTGGAGCGGGCGGTCAATGCCGAGCCGCTCATCGAGATGCACTACGCCAGCCCGGTCACCCAACTGAGCGAAGACGCCACGGGAGTGGCGGTGACTGCCGGGTCAGAGCCTCCCCGTCGCTTCGACTATCTGGTGGGCGCCGATGGTGCCCGCAGCACGATTCGCAAACTGCTCGGCGTCGACTTTCCCGGAAGGTCGTTCGACGACCAGTTCCTCATCTGCGATATTCGCGCCCAATTGCCGTTCGAGAACGAGCGCCGCTTCTTCTTCGATCCCGAGTGGAACCCGGACCGTCAGGTGCTGATCCATCCGCAGGCGGACTCGGTGTGGCGCATCGATTGGCAGGTGCCCCCCGACTACGACCTGGAAGGCGATCAGGCCTCCGGCGGTCTCGACGCCCGAATACGCCAGATCGTCGGCGAGCAGGACTACGAGATCGTCTGGATGTCCGTCTACCGATTCCACGAGCGCATCGCCGGCGCCTTTCGCGCCGGCCGAAGCTTCCTCGCCGGCGACGCCGCCCACATCGTCTCACCGTTCGGCGCTCGGGGGCTCAACTCGGGAGTACAGGACGCCGACAACCTGGCCTGGAAGATGGCGTTCGTCCTCAACGGTTGGGCCGACGCCCCCCTGCTGGACACCTACGAGATCGAGCGCCGGGCGGCAGCCGAAGAGAACCTGCGAGTGGCCGGGGCCACGATGGAGTTCCTCGTGCCGCAATCGGAGGAAGGATGGGAGCGGCGCCGGCGCACTCTCGAGGAAGCGGTGGGTAACCCCCGCGCTCGCGAGATGGTCGACTCGGGGCGCCTCGCCGAGCCCTACTGGTACACCGAGTCGCCGCTGACAACGATCGGAGCCCACGATCCCGACGTCATGAACACGCCCCCGGGCGCACCCCGGCCGATCGTCCCCGGCGTGCTGTGCCCGGATGCTCCGTGCAACGTGCCCGGCCACAAGACCGTTGCCCGGATTCGTGAGCTGTTCGGCCGTGGTTTCACCCTGCTCGTCGACGGAGACGCGGAATGGGCCGTCGCCGTCGTCGGGGAACGATCGGACGCCCCGATTGCCGGTTACGACCTCACCCTCATCGAGTCAGCCGGGGTGATGCGAGACGCCCTCGAGCTGGCCGCCGGCGAGGCGGCACTCATCCGTCCCGACGGGCACATCGCAGCACTCGGACTCGCCGATCCGGCCGCGGTGGCGGCCGCGGTATCGACTGCGCTGGCTCAATGACAACGGCCGGCTCCGAGTCCGACGCGATGGGTGACTTGAGAGTCACTCCCACGCTGGTCATTCCCGCCGAGGAGCTCGACGTCACCTTCCACACCTCGGGCGGGCCGGGCGGCCAGCACGCCAATCGATCCGCCACCGGCGTCGTGCTGGTCTGGGATTACGGCACGAGCTCTGTCCTCGACGACGCCCAGCGTGATCGGCTCGCCACCCAGCTCGGCAGCAGGGCCCGCGGGGGGACGCTTCGGGTGGCTGCCGACAAGAGCCGGTCCCAATGGAGGAACCGCAGCCGGGCCCGTGTCCAGCTCGCCGATCTCGTCCGGGAAGGCTTGGCCACGCCGCGACGGCGGCGGCCCACCACGCCCTCGCGATCGGCCCGGCGACGCCGCCTCGATGCCAAGCGCCGCCGCGGCGACACGAAGCGGCTCCGGCGTCGCCCCGAGGCCGAGTAGGGGGACGTCCCTCCTCTTTGTTGTGCTTAATCGCGCCCTATTACCGTCGATTGAGCACAACAAACGCGCATCACACCACCATGCATAGACGCAGGCTGTCGTAGATGGCGGCGTGGATGTTACGACCGGAGACGGCGTCGCCGACCCGGAACAGCTGGTAGCCGCCGTCGGGATTGGTGACGATCTCCTGGGGCAGTCCGGCGATCAGGGCATCGATGTCCACTTCGCCGCGGTTGGTCGAGCCGTCTCTCAGGTCCCAGTAGATCTCGTCGGAGGGCAAGGTGCCGTGCTCGACGACGATGTGATCGGCTTCCTTCCGGATCTGGCTGTTCGTGTACTCATTGAAGAAAGTGCCGGTGAGTGCGGAACCGGTCCTGTCCACACTGAGGAGGCGCAGGTCCGGGGTAAACGTCACCCCATTCTCGTAGAACGCCGTGAGGTACGCCGGGTAGAGGGTGCCGGGCACGTCGTGGCCCGCCACTCGATCCGGGGTCACCAGCTCGACCTCGAGGCCCTCCCCACTGAGCTTCTCGACCGTCGACATCGCTTGGTCTCCGCCATGATCGTCGTAGACGAGGACGCGCCCTCGCGGTCGCACCGAACCGGCGATCACATCCCAGGTCGTGTCGACGAGGTGCTCTCCGGCATCGAGGAATGAGACGTTGGGCAGTCCTCCGGTAGCGATGATGATCAGATCGGGAGACTCGGATAGGACATCGGTCGCGTCCACATACCTGTTGAGCCGAACGTCGACACCGAGCCTGTCCAGGGCCTGCACCAGCCAGTCGACGATCCCGATCAGCTCGCGGCGGCGCGTAACGGCTCGGGCTGCCAGATTCACCTGACCACCCAACTCGTGGGCAGCTTCGAACAGCACGACGTCATGGCCCCGGCGGGCGCATACCCGGGCGGCTTCCATGCCGGCGGGACCCCCACCGACGACCACGACCCGCTTCGCAGGGCCCGTCGACTTCGTGACCTTGTGGGGAACGGTCTCTTCCCTCCCCGTTGCCGGGTTCTGGATGCATAGCGCCTCGAGCCCCAGATACAAGCGGTTGAGGCAGTAGGACGCCCCGACACATGTCCGGATTTCGGCGGCTCTTCCCGCTTCGAGCTTGTTGACGATGTACGGGTCGGCGATGTGAGCCCGGGTCATGCCCACCATGTCCACGAGGCCGGCGTCGATCGCGTAGCGCGCTGTTTCGAGGTCGATAATCCGGCCGCCGTTGAACACCGGCAAGTCGATCGCTGCTTTGAAGTCGGCCGCCAGCGCCAGGTGCGGACCAAGCGGCGTGCCCAGGTTGGGGATGACATTGCTCAGCGTCAAGTCGGTGTTCAGCCGGCCGCGGGTGACGTTGACGAAATCGATCATTCCGGTGGAGGCGAGCCGCCTGGCGATCTCGATGAGGTCGGCCTGGTCGAGTCCGGCTGCGGCGTCCTCGCTTCCCGACATCCTGATCCCGACGATGTAGTCATCACCGACCTCGCCCCGGATCGCCTCGAAGACCTCGAGGGAGAAACGCATCCGGTTCTCGAGGCTGCCCCCGTAGCGATCTTGCCGCTTGTTGATGAGTGGAGTCCAGAACTGGTCCATGAGATGGCCGTAGGCGATCACCTCCACGCCGTCGAGCCCGCCTTCCATCGTGCGCCGGGCGGCTGCGGCATACGCGGCGACGATCCGGCGGATGTCGCTGTCCTCCAACACCTTGGGGAATGCCCGGTGCTGCGGCTCGCGGACCATCGAGGGGGCAACGACGGGCAGCCAGTTCTCGACGTCCCAGAGCGTGCGGCGTCCCATGTGGGTTATCTGGCACATGACGGCGGCCCCGTGGCGGTGCACCCGGGCGGCGAGTTCCCGGAAGTACGGAATGATCTCGTCGGTCGCCGCGTAGAGCTGGCCGAACGCCGCCGGTGAATCCGGGGCGACGTTGGTCGACCCGCCGATCATCGTCAAGGCGAGGCCGCCTTTCGCCTTTTCCTCGTGATACAGCTGATAACGCAGCTTGGGGAGGCCGTCGACGGCGTACGCCGGTTCGTGGCTCGTGCTCATGATGCGGTTCTTCAACGTGAGGTGCTTCAGCCGGAACGGCTCCAGCAGCGGGTCAGTAGCCATGTGCTCTCTCCACGATGACCCCACGCTACTCGTGCCGAGAGCGACGAGTCATCCAAACAGCGCCCGGCCGAGCAGCGCCATCGCGGCGACGCTCGAGACGGCGAGGATGGCCACGCGAAGCTGCGAGGGGTCGACCCGTTCCTTCAGCCATGAGCTCATCGCGAATCCGACACCTGCAGCCGGTATCAACGCCAAGCCGACCACGACTTCGCTCCATGTGATGTCGCCGGCGACGGTCCTCACCACCAAGGTCAGCGACGATCCGACCAGGAATATCAGGCCGAGGGTGGCCCGGACGGTCGGGCCTTCGTCCTCGCTGTAGAGAAGCGCCACCGGCGGCCCTCCGATTGCCGATACGTACGATGAAACACCGGCGAAGACACCAGTGCCGAGCTCGACTGCCCGGCTGCGCACGAGCTTGATCCCGGTGGCCAAGATGATCACGGCCACCAGAACGAGCGCACCAATGACGAAGTCGAGGGCTCTTTCGGTGGCGATGGCCAGCAGCCAGACACCGATCGCCGCCCCCGGCAGCCGGCCCAGCAGTATCCAGACCACACCGGTCCGATCCACCCCCGTGTGTTCTCGAGCCACGGCGCCGAGAGTCTGCGGGAGAGACAGGATGAGCTGTGGAACCGGGGCCAAGACCGGATCGATCAGCGGCATCACCGGCACTGCAACGATGTTGAAACCGAGGCCGATGGTCCCCTGCACGGCGGCGGCCAAGATCACGACGGCGACGGAGGCCACAAACTCGACGATGCCGATATCCAGAATGTTCGCCCTTCGCGGCTTGCCGGGAAGCGCCGAGTATTGCATCGGTGAGCCAATCGTTGGGTAGCGCCCGGCCGGCGGCTTACGATTACCGCGATGACTTCGACCCAGGTGGCGTTGCCGCCAGCCGACGAGCAGCGGCGCCGCGGCCTGCGCATCATGCGTTCGGTGGCCACCGGCCTGCTGGTGCTGGCTGCAGTGGTCTTCATTTGGACCCTGCGTTTCGCCCCGGCGGCCACTTGGGTCGGCTACCTGAGGGCCGCATCGGAAGCCGCCATGGTCGGAGCGATCGCCGACTGGTTCGCCGTGACGGCGATCTTCAAGCATCCGCTGGGCATACCGATTCCGCACACCGCGCTGATTCCGAAGGGCAAGGATGCCATCGGTCGTGGGCTCGGTGAGTTCATCCGGGGCAATTTCCTCGCTCCGGGCGAGGTGGCGGAGCGTATCCGCGAGGCGCACCCCGCGGCCCGGCTGGGGACATGGCTCGGCCAACCTGCGAACGCTGCGGGAGTCGCCACCCAGCTGGCGACGGTGACGCGGACGACCGTTGAGCTCCTCAAGGACGACGAGGTGCAGGACTCCATCGAGTCGATCGTTGCGTCCCGAGTCCGGGCCATACCGCTCGCTCCCCTGCTCGGTGGCGCGATCGACCACGTGATGGCCGAAGGCCGCCACCACGTCCTCGTCGACGGTGCTCTCGCCGGGCTCGGCAAGGCCGTCATCGACAAGAGGGAGGTGCTGCGCTCCCGCCTCGCTCAGGAGTCGCCGTGGTGGGTGCCGGAGGCGGTGGACGACGCGGTGTTCCGCCGCATTCTCGATGGGCTCCAGTCCTTCATCTCCGACTTGCGGGCCAACCCCGATCACGAGATGCGGCGCCACCTCGATGCTCGGGCGACCGACCTGGCAGATCGGATGCGCCACTCACCGGAAATGGGACGCCGCGTCGACGAGCTGAAAGAGGAGCTGCTCAACCACCCGGAGTTCCGGGAGTGGGCGGCCGGCCTGTGGGCGCAGCTCAAGACCGATTTGCTGCACGCGCTCGAACGCCCCGAAAGCGCAGCCCGTCAGCGTATCGAGCAGATGATCCTCGATCTGGCCGGGCGGCTCCGCACCGACGCCGATCTGCAACACACAGTCGATCGATGGCTCGCCGATACCGCCGAGCGGACCCTTGCCGAGTCGGGTGACGAGATCGTCGGGTTGGTAGCCGGTACCGTGGACCGCTGGGATGCCAAAGAGACATCGTCCCGCATCGAGTTGCTCGTGGGGCGGGATCTTCAATATATCCGGATCAACGGAACCGTGGTCGGCGCGCTGGTCGGGCTACTGATTCACGCGGTCTCGCGGTCCTTCGCCCAATGAGCTGCGTCCTAGCGACGTCGGCGCAGGAGTCTGTTCCCCTATGTTCGGTGTTCAGCGCATAGGTCCTCTCCCTCCGCAATCGCACTGCGATCGGTTACATTCGCCATCACTTTTTGTGGGCGATGCTTGACCGGTGACACGAGTGCGGCAAGCGGCAATCCGAGCCGAGCTATCGTCTTGCCGTCCGGCGGACATCCGGGCAGATGGGCCTGAGGCGTGTTCCGCAACCTCGACAAGCGACTGACAACGATCCTGCTGATCGTCTTCGTCCAGATGGTCGGCGCCGCCCTGATCCTCCCGATCTTGCCGCTGTACGCCCAAGGCGAGTTCGGGTTGTCACCCCAGGCCATCACGCTGCTGGCGGCGTCGTTCTTCGCCGCCCAGTTCGTGGCCGGCCCCTATCTCGGCCGGCTATCGGACCGCTTCGGCCGGGTTCCGATCCTCATCATCAGCCAGATCGGCACGGTCATCGCGTTCATCGCGTTGGGGACGGCCCAGGCCGCCTGGGTTCTTTACGCCGCCAGGATCTTCGATGGGATCACCGGCGGCAACATCATCGTCGCCCAGGCCTACGTGACCGACGTGACGCCCGCCGATAGGAGGTCGGAGGCTCTCGGCTTGATCTTCGCCGCTTTCGGTGTCAGCTTCTTCGTGGGCCCGGCGCTCGGCGGGCTGGCGGCTCAGGCATTCGGCCCCCGGGTACCGTACATCTTGGCAGGGGTAGCAGCGCTCGCCACCGTGTTCATCACGTGGCGCGTACTCGACGAGAGTGTCGACATCGAAACCGGCGATCATGGCGGCCCCCCCAAGCCGAAGCTGACTGCGCGACTCGTACTATCGAGCGGCCCGATCATGCTGACCCTGACGCTCGGCTTCGTCGGCCAGTGCGTCCTCGGTCTGCTCATTGGAACCTACGCCCTGTTTGGGGAGGCCGTCCTATTCGCGACATGGGAGCCGGATTCGGTCGGCTTCGGAGTCGGCCTCATTCTCGCCGTGGTTGGCCTGAGCCAGCTGTTCACGCAGTCTGTGTTGCTCCGACCTGCCCTGCGGCGATTCGGCGAGCTCCGCCTCATCGAAGTCGGGATCATGTTGCGAGCGGCCGGGATGATCATGATCTCGATCACCTCTTCCCCGTGGCTCTCGGCGGCCGGCACTGCCATGTTCGCCGCCGGCGGTGGCCTCACCGTGCCCCCGACGCAATCGACCGCCACCAAGGCGGTGCCCGGAAACCTGCGCGGCGGTATCCTCGGCCTTTACCAGTCACTGGCTTCCCTGGGCACGATCATCGCCACAGCGATCGGTGGCGTTCTCTTCGCGATTGATCCCTTCCTGCCGCTGCGGGTGGCCGCACTGCTTGCTCTGGGCGCGCTGCTGCCGGCCGTCGGTTTGCGCCGCAGCTTCCGGTCGATTCCTGAGAACGCCTAGTGACTCGACTATCGGGCGCGCGGCGGCCATAGTTATGAGAGCCTGGATCGGAACTTTCTCGTCGACCCGGGGTCAAAGAGTGAGCCGAAACGCTCATACGTCAACCGAGAGGAAACCTATCTGCCATGGCGTCGATCGAAACAATCGAAGGTGTGGGGCCCGCTTACGCCAAGAAGCTGCGCGCTGCCGGGATTCGCAGCTGTGAAGCACTACTGAAGCGGGGCGCCACCAAGAAAGGTCGCGACGAGGTCGCCGCCGCCACCGGATTCAGCACCGGAACCATCCTGGAGTGGGTGAATCGGTCCGACTTGATGCGAATCAAGGGTGTCGGCTCGGAGTACTCAGATCTGCTCGAGGCCGCCGGCGTCGACACCGTCAAGGAATTGCGCAATCGTAACGCCGCCAACCTCACTGCCAAGATGGTCGAGGTGAACGACGCGGCAGTCAAGAAGACCAAGAAGTCGATCGTACGGCAGCTGCCGGCGCAATCGATGGTGGAGCGCTGGGTAGACCACGCCAAGACGCTCCCTCCGGTC
>JBFISZ010000021.1:0-20994 GCA_041608315.1 Acidimicrobiia bacterium
ATCCCCTGGCGGGTGACGGCGACCTCGTGCCAGAAGGTGGCCGACTCCAGCGGAGTGAACCCGCCACCCGCCGTCAGAGTCGAACGGCCGTGATTGCGCCACGGCGCGTTCTTTTCGACCTCATCCATGATCGTCCACACCTGATCGATCCAGGGAACCGACCGATCGCGGACGTTCCACATGAGGCCGACACCCCCGCCCCGCCGGAGGACCCTGTGGAACTCAGCCCAGGCGCGTTCGGCGTCGAACCAGTGGAACGCCTGAGCGGCCGTAATCGCATCGATGCTGCCGCCCGCGAATGGAAGGGCCTCGGCCGCGGCCGCTACGAGTTCCACACCGGGCGTCAGCGCGGCGAGCAATTGCGCCATTCCGGCTACGGGCTCGACCGCGACGACCCGGGCACCGGTGGCGGCGAGCGACCTCGTCAACTTGCCGGTGCCGGCAGCCACGTCGGCGACGACCGCGCCCTCCTGTATTCCGAGACGCTCGCACATCCACGAGACGGCCGCGGGGGGATATCCGGGCCGTCCTGACTCGTAACGGTGGGGAGAAGACCCGAACCCCTGGGCCGCCACGGGATGGACCGAGTCGCCGCTCGCAGGATCAGTCGCCATGTCGGGACGCTAGCGGCCCATCGAGAGCCACCTGAGGTGAACCGAATCCGGAAACTGCGGGGCAACTCCCATGCGCCGCCCCCATTCGCTTCGCTCGTCTGAGCCCGAGCGGTGCGTGTGCTCTAGCCTGCCTCCAGGCACACAAGGAGAACACGATGCAGCGCCGCACGCCGCGCTGGGAGGAGATCAAGCCGCTGGTCAAGATCCGGCCGCCCGGGTTTGGGCCTGAGGCCCGGCTGGCGTCGGCCGCCTCCATCTGGGATCTGCGCAAGATCGCCCGCCGCCGCACCCCCCGGGCGCCTTTCGATTACGCCGACGGGGGCGCCGAGCAGGAAGTCGCCCTCAACAAGTCGCGGGAGGTCTACCGGCGGATCGAGTTCAACCCGACCGTGATGCGCGATGTCTCCGACGCCGATCCGGCGACAACGATTCTCGGCCAACCGTCATCGATGCCGCTGGCGCTGGCCCCGACCGGATTCACCCGCATGATGCAGCACGAAGGTGAGCCCGCCGTGGGCCGAGCCGCCGCGCGAGCCGGCGTCACCTACGCGCTGTCCACCCTCGGCACGGTGACCCCCGAGACGCTGACCGCGGCGGCCCCCGGGCTGAACCGCTGGTTCCAGCTCTACTTGTTCAAGGACCGGGACTTCGGCCAGGAGCTGCTCACCCGAGCGAAGGCGTCCGGCTACAGCGCGGTCATCCTCACCGTCGATGCCGCCATCGCCGGCGCCCGGCTCCGTGACGTGCGCAACGGGCTCACCATCCCGCCCTCATTGACATTGAAGACGATGGTCGACATGGCGCTCCACCCCTCCTGGTGGTACAACCTCCTGACGACCGAACCGCTGGAGTTCGCCACCTTCCACAACTTCGACGGCACGGTCGCCGAGCTGATCCAATCCGTCTTCGATCCGGCACTCAACTGGTCGGACGTCGACTGGATGCGCCACCACTGGGACGGTCCCCTGGTCATCAAGGGAATCCAGACCGTCGCCGACGCCCGGCGGGCGGTCGATCACGGCGCCGACGCGGTCATCGTGTCCAACCACGGGGGTCGCCAGCTCGACCGAGCACCGACGACGTTCGAGCTGCTCCCTGACGTCGCCGACGCGGTGGGAGATCACTGCGAGGTCTATGTCGACGGTGGAATCATGGACGGTGGCGACGTCGTTGCCGCAGTCGCCCAGGGAGCCAAAGCCGCCTTCATCGGCCGGGCCTACCTGTACGGCTTGATGGCCGGTGGCGAGCACGGTGTGGACCGGGCGCTCGGCATGTTCTCCGACGGGATCAAGCGCACGATGCAGCTCCTCGGCGTCTCGTCGGTCGCCGAGCTCGAGCGGAGCCACCTCAGGACTCGCTAGCGGATCGAACCGCACGCGTCACCCGCCGGACTACGGTGCGGCGATCATGACGCTCACGGACTACACCACCCTCACGCCCGAGGCGGTGCGCGCCGTCGTTGCCGACGCCATCGAGCAGGCCGACCGTCTCATCGCGGGCGCCGTCGCCGCCACCGGGCCTCGCACCTACGCCAACACACTCGACCCGCTCGACCGGGCGATCACGTTGGCGAACGACGCGTACGGCGTGGGCGGCTTCATGTCCCAGGTGCATCCCGATGAGGCCGTCCGTACTGCCGGCGCTGCGGCGGAAGAAATGCACAGCAAGTGGGTGGCGGGTCTGGCATTTCGCCGCGACCTGTTCGAAGCCGTCGACGAGTATTCCCGTACCGATGACGCCGCCGGTCTCGACGGCGAGCGGCGCCGCAATCTCCATTTCTGGCTGCGCGACTTTCGCCGGGCGGGCCACGCTCTGCCGGCGCCCGATCGTGAGCGTGTCGAGCAGCTCCGCAACCGGCTCATCGAGATCAACGTGGCCTTCGAACGCAATCTGGCCGAATGGGACGACGGCATCGACATGACGGCGGAAGAGCTCACCGGCCTGCCGGAAAGCTACTTGGAGCGCCTCGAGCCCGGGACCCAGGCGGGAACGCGGCGAGTCACCGTGAGTTACCCCGACTACGTGCCCTTCATGGATCAGGCGAAAGATCGCGACGCCCGCCGCCGCCTCCAGTTCAAGTTCCTCAACCGGGCCGCGCCGGACAACATGCCGCTGCTCAATGAGGCCGTGGCGCTCCGCTGGGAGATCGCCCGACTACTCGGTTACCCCACATTTGCCGAATACGCCATGGAACCCAAGATGGCCGATCCGGCGGCCGTCGCCGATTTCTACTCCTCGATCGTTCCCGACTTGACCCGGCTCGGGCACGACGAGTTGGCGGCTTTGCAGGCCATGCTGGAGCGGGACGGCAACGCCGGGCGCCTCGCGGCGTGGGATTGGAGCTACTACGACGCGGCACAACGTAGACAGGAGTACGGAGTCGACGACAACGAGGTAGCGGAGTACCTCCCCCTCGAGTCGGTCGTCGCCGGCATGTTCGACATCTGCAGCGATGTGTTCGGCATCGGCTTCATCGAGGTGCCCGACCCCGCCGCGTGGCACCCCGACGTTGCGGTGTACGCCATCTCCGACAGCGCCACCGGCGAGGTGATCGCGCACTACTACGCCGACTTGCACCCGCGCCGGGGCAAGTTCAGCCACGCCGCCTGCTGGCGCCTCCGCGCCGGCGTCCAGACCGAGGACGGGTATCGCCCGCCGGTAACCGTGGTGGCTGCCAACTTCACGAAGCCGACCGCCGACTCACCATCGCTGCTCAAGCACGACGAGGCCGTGACGCTGTTCCACGAGTTCGGGCACGTGCTCCACAACGCGCTGACCGAAGTGGAACTACCACGGTTCTCCGGGTCCCAAACCGAGCGCGACTTCGTCGAGGCCCCATCTCAGATCATGGAGAACTGGATGTGGGAGCCCGAGGTGCTGCAGCGGTTCGCTCGCCACTACCGGACCGGCCGGCCCATCCCCACCGAGCTGGTCGACAGAATGGTGGCGGCCCGCGACCAGAACGTGGCGCTGAAGACACTGCGCCAGGTGTTCTACGGCCACTACGACATGGCGCTCCACGGCGGCGACGGCCCCATGGACATCGAAGACGCCTACTACGAGCTCGTCGAGATGACGTTGTTCCCGCCCCATCCCGATACCAACTTCGGCGCCAGCTTCGGCCACATGGCGAGCGACGGCTACGTTGCGGGCTACTACGGGTATCTGTGGTCCAAGGTGTACGGCGACGACATGTTCTCGGTGTTCGCCGACGAGGGTGTTCTCAGCCCTGCGGTCGGCAGGCGCTACCGCAACGCCATTCTCGCCCGGGGCGGGACGCGCGACGGCATGGACTTGCTGCGGGATTTCCTCGGCCGGGAGCCCTCACCGGAGGCGTTCTTGAAGAGAATCGGGCTCCGCGGCCGCGATTAGGAACCGTGGCCCATCGGGGCAGAGGTCGTCGAGGACCCGGGTCCAGCCCTTGTCGTCGGCCAAAGCCTTCTCAGGCATCGGGCAAATCCTATCGAAGCGACTAACCCGATCGCCCGAAGACGAGGGTGACCGGATCTTCGTACTCCGTCCGCCACCGGGGCGCCTCGTCGAGCACGACGGCGAGACGGGATCCCCGGGGCACCATGACCAGGCTCACCTCGAATCTGTCGAGAGGCTCCTCCCAACCCGGCTCGACATCCCACGTCTGGCGGAAGTTGATGAGCCCGGCATCGCCGTAGACGTCCGCCCGACCATCCACGTACACGGGAAGCCCCCGCCAGATGAGATACCCACCCCATCCGTAGGCGTTGAAGATCCGCTCGCCGGTCCGGCCGTTCGCCTCGACCCAGTCGACGGCAGCCTCGGGGAAGACGTCTCGAACGGTTGCCGCGTTGCCGGCCATCGTCGTCGCGGCAATGACGAAGGCGGCGCCGCCGATGGCCGCCCCGGCCACCAGCGTCGGCAGCCGGCGCGGCTCGGGCTCGTCGCCGGGAGCCACCAGCGACTTCGCGGAGAGGGCGTCGGTCAGGTAGCGGCACACGATCGGCGTCGCCGCGATGGCGAATATGGGGATGTTGCGCACCGACAAGAAGGCGCCCACCGCGGTACCGCCGAACATGAGAACGTCGGTTGCCGCCGGACGTCGCGATGCCGCGACGAACCCGACGACGCCGACCACGACCAAACCCAGCGCCAACCAGAAGATCAGCTGATCCGGAGTAGGCGGGAACCACTCCACTATCAACTCGCGCTGTAAGGGGCTCGTCAGGTTCTCGATGGGGAACGTCCACAGCCGAAACCCGTTCGGGTTGACCAGCGATACCAGCGCCGCAGCCACCAGGGCGAAACCGAGCCGGCGGAGATCGCCGTGGGGCAGTGTGCGCCGATCCGGCGCTCGGCGGCGCCGCTCGAAATAGCCTCCGATCAGATAGGTGCCGAGCACGACGATCCCCAGCACGAAGCCACTATGCAGGTTGGCCCACACCAGAATCAGCAACGGGAAGGCGGCATACGCCTGCTTGCCCACGGCACCGTCCCGGCGCCGTTCGAGAAGAAAGATGAACACCGCAAGAAAGAGCAGATTGAACAGCTGCGGGCGCGATCCCCAAACGACCTGGCTGGCCTTGGCAGCCACCGCCACGACCATTCCGGCCACGTAGGGCTTCCCATCGCTGAGCAGGTACACGAGCCCCCATGTGACCGTGGTTATCACCGCAAAGGTGACCATCAGGGCGTTGAGGCCGGCCAGACGGTAGACCCCCCACATGAAGACCTGCGAGAGCCATTCATGGGTGACCCAGACGTTGGTCGGGTAAGTGAACGAGAAGATGTCTCGTCGGGGGATCCCGCCGTCCAGGATCGCCTCGCCGGTGCGCAGGTGCCACCACATGTCGGGATCGATCGTCGGCCGCACCGCAATCGCCAGCAAGAGCACGAACAGGGCGAAGGGAAAGAGCCGGCGAACGTTCACCAGGACAGTATCGCCGCCACCAAGGGCTGTACTAAGTACTAAGTACTAAGTACTAAGTACGAAGTAGTGACTACTAGGTACCGTCCGTGCTCCACTCGTCCAGCAAGCGATAGGCCTCTTCTTCGGTATACGGGCCGTGCTCGATGCGATGTTCGAGAAGCATCCGCATAGCTTCCCCGACCCGGGGTCCCGGCTCGATCCCGAGGTGCGCCATCACCTGGTGGCCGTCGATGGGTGGGCGCAGCGCATCCAGCTCCTCGCGCGAGCGCAGCTCGGCAATCCGCTCCTCGAGTTCGTCTATGCCGCGCTGGATTGCTCGAGCTCGCTTCTCGTTGCGCGTCGTGATGTCGCAACGGACAAGCTCGTTGAGGAGGTCCAGCAGCGGCCCGGCGTCGCGGACATAGCGGCGCACGGCCGAATCGGTCCAGCCCATCTTGAAGGTGTGGGGCCGCATATGGAGGAAGACGAGGTTGCCGACGTCCCGGATCTCCTGGCTGGTGAAGCGCAGCTCCCGCATCCGCCGCCGGGCCATTTTGGCGCCGACCACTTCGTGATGATGGAAGGTCACACCACCCGGAGTGAAAGCCCTTGTCGCCGGCTTGCCGATATCGTGGAGCAGCGCGGCCAGGCGCAGCTCCAGGATGGGTGACGTCTTGGCCACGACCGCGATCGAGTGCGCCAGGACGTCCTTGTGGCGCTGCTGTGGGTCCTGCTGCAGTTGGAGGTCGGCCAGCTCCGGTAGGAACTGATCGGCGAGGCCGGTCTCCACCAGGCCCCAGAGGGCGTCGGCAACGTGCTCCCCGAGCATCAGCTTGCTCACTTCGACTCGGATTCGCTCCGCCGCAATGATCTTCAGGCGCTCGGCCATGGACGACACCGCCGCCAGAACCTCAACGGTGGGGGCGAACCCGAGCGTCGCCAGGAAGCGGAAGAGGCGCAGCATCCGCAGCGGGTCGTCGCCGAATGAGATGGCGGGATCCAGCGGCGTCCGCAGCGTCTTCTGCGCGAGATCGACGGTCCCGCCGTAGGGATCCAGCAGTTCGGCAGAGCCTGCGCCGTCGAGACGGAGGGCCATGGCGTTGATCGTGAAGTCGCGCCGCCCCAGATCTTCGGTGATGTCGTCCGAGTAGGTCACGTCCGGTTTGCGGCTGTCGTTCGCGTAGACCTCCGCCCGATAGGTCGTGATCTCGTGAACCCGGCCGTCGCGAATCGCCCCAATCGTGCCGAACCGTTGCCCGGCCAGATAGAGATCGTGCGCCCAGGGTCTCACGATCTCCTTGATGCGGTTGGGGCGGGCATCGGTCGTGAAGTCGAGATCGTCGATCGGTCGTGCCAGAAGCGCATCGCGCACGCTGCCACCGACGAGAGCCAGCTCGTGACCGGCGGCGCGGAAGAGCGCCGCCAGCTGCCCGGCGGCGGAGTCGGCGCGCAGTAGAGGTTCGAGTCGGGCCGGAATCATGGCGCCGAGAGTAGTCGCGGCGACCGACTCCGCTGGGGTCCTCGGGGCCGGTCCGCTACTCCAGGCGCCACCGGCTGGCAAGCGCGTCGGCGTACTCGTTCCAGAGATAGCCGGAGTGGGCCGCGATCCACTCCAGTTTGAGCTCCGGGCGGGCCCGGCATGCTCGGTACAGCGGTTGGACCAAGTCGAGATTCTCGACCGGTCCGGTCTTACGTCTCCAGCCCCGCTGCTCCCAGCCGGCGGCCCATTCGTTGATGGTTTGGACGACCAGTCGGCTGTCCGTGTAGATGGTGGCGGCGACGCCGTCGGGAACCAGCTTCGTTGCCTCCAAGGCCGCGGTCAGCTCCATTCGGTTGTTCGTCGTGTCCGGGTCATGCCCGCTCGCCTCGGCCACCACCTCCCCGTTGCGCACGTACACGGCGCCCCATCCGCCGGGACCGGGATTGGGGACCGCTCCCCCATCCGTGAAGACGCCGTCGCCGGGCCCGTCGGAGAACTCGGCAAGGACTTCTTCTGTCGTCAGCACCAGGTCCCTCGTTCGCGACCGCCGCTTCGTCCGTGACCTGCCCTTGCGACCCTGCGGAGCCCCTCGGGCCTTGTCGCGGCAGTCCGCGCAGTGTCGCGGTGTCCACCCCGGATAGCGCTCCAGTACCGCCTGAGGCAGTGAGAATTCTTTGCGGCATTGCTGACAGGTGAAAGTCGACATCCCGGCGAGACACTAGGCGACTGGGAATGGACCGCGGTGAGCCGGGCACGGCCGCGACGCGTCGATGGCGACCCGGGACATGCCCGATGTCGCCATCGCGATCGGCGCCAGCGTCTGGTGCCATCTGGTGTCTCAGTTTACGCGCTCATCAGCCCCGTCGTCTGAACTTGCAGCTTGAAGTCCGTCGGATTGCTCGCATGGACCAATGCGTCCTGGAAGTTGATCACCTCGTCGCGGTACAGCTCCAGGATGGCCTGATCGAAGCTCTGCATGCCGTAGTACGCCCCCTCGGCCACGACCCCGACGAGGGTGTGAGTCTGGTCGGCGTCGAGGATGCGCTCCGCCACACGTTCTGTGTTGATGAGGAGCTCCCTTGCGGGGACCCGGCCCTTGCCGTCGGAGCGGGGAATGAGCCGTTGGCTCAGCACCGCGGTCAACGTGGCCGCCAGCATGACGCGCACCTGCTGCTGGTGATCGTTGGGGAAGAAGTCGATGATGCGATTGACCGATTCGATGGTGTCGATCGTGTGCAGCGACGACAGCACCAGGTGCCCCGTCTCCGCGGCCGTCAGCGCCGCTTCGACGGTCGCCCGGTCGCGCATCTCACCAATCAGGATCACGTCGGGATCCTGGCGCAGCACGCGCCGCAATCCCTCGGCGAAGGAGTCCGTGTCGACGCCGACCTCACGCTGGCTGACGATGGACTTCTTGTCGGGGTGGAGAATCTCGATCGGATCCTCCAAGGTGATTATGTTGGCGCGCCGCGTCGAGTTGATATGGTCGATCATCGCGCCGAGAGTGGTCGACTTCCCGGCGCCCGTCGGGCCCGTCACCAGAATCAGGCCGCGCTGCTTGTCGCACAGTTTCCCCACCATTTCGGGAAGGCCCAGCTCGGCAAACTGCTGGCTCGCCGGGCTGACTGCGCGAATCACGATGTTCACCGATCCCCGCTGCCGGTAGCAGTTGACCCGGAACCGTCCCAGGCTCGGCTTCCCGAATGCGAAGTCCGCCTCGTTCGTGGTCTCAAACGCCATGGCGACGCGCTCGGTGAGGATCTCCTCCGCATAGTTGGCGGTGTCCTGCGATGTCAGGGGATCGAGATTGGAGAGGTGGAGCTCACCATCGATGCGGAAAGCCGGGGGCGACCCGACTTTGAGATGAAGGTCGGAGCCCTTGGTCTCGATCAGCTTCTGGAGCATCTCGTCTAGCGGTGGCAGCGGATTCAATGTCGTAGATCTCCTCTGTTCCGTGCTCGAGCCTGAGCCCGATCGGGTGCACGTTTTGGGCGCCGGTCTGTTGGTTATCGAGCACCGTCCCCGTGGTGGTGACGACCCTTCGGCAACTCTCCGCGGTATCGGCCACCAGGGGGTGCCGCTTGACCGGAATTGGCGGAGGCCCCCCGAGGCTCCACCGCCCTCACCGCCGCTTACAGCGCCAAGTAGACCCGGATCGTGTCGGGAGAGAACACGGTCTCACAGGGGATGCCGTTGCCGTCGGCGTCCATGCGGGCCGGGGCTCCCTCGCTCATCCAATACGCCACCGCTCGCAGGTAACCGTCCGGATCGTCGGGGAGCCCGAGCGCGCGGCACGACAGCCCGGGGGCGAACCCGCCGGCTCCATCGAGGAAGGTGTCGATGTCCGCCCGGGCAAACACCGTTTCGCACGGGGTGCCGTTGCCGTCGGCGTCCATACGATCCGGAGCTCCCTCGCTCACCCAATATGCGGCGGCTGCCGCGAAGTCGTAGCCCTGGTTGTGGAGATCACGACAGAACAACCCGGGAACCAGGCCCCGGACCCGCGGGGCGAGATCGCCACTCAAGATGACCTCTTGCCACTCGGGTCGATCCGGGGCGGCGCCGCTCTCCAGCAGCGCTCGCCACTCCTCGTCGGTGAGGCGCGGCCCCTCATTCCAGAACTCGTAGTACGAGTAGACGCCGCCCACGGCAACCTGGAACACGCCGGCGTCGTTCGGTACGAGAACGAAGATCCGATCGACGAAGCCGGTGCCGACTTCGAGGACCGCGGTGGCGTTGCTCATGATGTCGGCTACCAGCGCCGCGTGAGAGTCGGGCCCGGAATCGACGTTGAGATCGAAGTCGGAGGTCCGCAGCCAGAACGTTTCGAGCGAGCTTCCGATCCAGCTCAGCTGATCGTTGTCTGCTGCGTTGATGGGAATCCCGGCCAGCTCGTCTGCGGCGATCGAAGCCAGCCAGCCGTAGAACTCCTCGAGGTCTGCGAGCAGCGCGACGTACTCGTCGTTGAGGAGCCGGCGACTGTCCAGGCCGGATCGCATCAGGGCGGCGACCGCCCCGAGGCGCCGGTAGACCACCGGATCGGGCTCGACCCAATGGCGCGGCGGCGTCGGCGGTTCCTCGCCGCCGCCTTCAGCCACGGCTTGTTTGGTGTAGAGGATGGTGTCGTGCTTCAGCTCGGTGTATGAGCCGAAACCCGTCTGGTGGGCCTTGGCGCTCCACGCCGGTGGCTGCATGAAGTCGGGGAACTCGGCACCATGCGG
Organism: Acidimicrobiia bacterium; assembly: GCA_041608315.1. Lineage (GTDB taxonomy): Bacteria > Actinomycetota > Acidimicrobiia > Spongiisociales > UBA5794 > JAHEJX01. The sequence goes on from JBFISZ010000021.1 coordinate 10,198, forward strand.
GAGCCACATGGGCTCGAGTGCGTACAGCCAAGCGTCGTAGACCGTGCGCCCCCAATCGGCGATGTCGCGCCCGGCGAGCAGCTCCTGCATCTCTTCCAATGCTTCGTCGTAGCCGGCGTATCCGGTTTCGCCTGCCGCCTCGAGGACGCCGTATGCCCACTCCGAGCCGGCCGCCGCAGCCAGATCGAGGGGCGAGGCCGTGTCCCGTGCGGGCACGCGGGGGGCAACCAGCTGGTCGAAGATGAACGAGTCGATGACGAAACGGCTGCCCATGATCCGAACGGAGGCGGCCTCCGGGTTGATCTGCACCGGGCGGGTCGAGCGCAGCTCCCGACCGACCGCGGCAACGGTCTCGAGGTCGACGAACTGTTGGATGTCGTCCCAACCGGTTGGGACCACGGCAGTGACGGCGGCATTCACCTCAAAAGGTGTGTAGTCGTCGGCGGCGCCGACCAGGAAAGCGGTCGGTTCGTAGATCCGCTGCCAGGCCGCGACCACCTCCGGATCTGCCAGCAGTACCCGGGTGGCGAGGATTCCCATCTGCAGGCCTCGTTCGGGAGTGTGCAGAAAGGCGTTGTTGCCGAGCTGCGACATCGCCCGGAAGTAGCGCTCGAGGTCGGAGTTCCTCGTGTAGTGGCCGCGGGGCCGAAACAGTGAGTAATCGGTCTTGACCGTGACGAACCCGGACTCGACGTTGGTTCCGATCGTCGGCGAATCGGCCCGCTCGGCGGCGGCACGCGCCAGCGTGACCTCCTGCTCGGCCAGCGGGCCGATCGGGCCAACGTCGATCTCGAGCAGGGCCGCCGCCGCCTCGTAGAACTGCCGCACCCGATTGGCGGGATCGGCCAGGGGCGTCCCGGTCAGCTCGGCTTCTTGCGCCCGCGCCAGTTCGACGAGCACAGCCAGCATGCCTTCGAGGGCCGGGAGCAACGATTGCTGCTCGACCTCACGGAGGATCTTGTCGAAAGCCAGATGCCAGACGTGGTAGGCCGCATCCGTCGTCACGAAGACCGGGTAGCCGGCGTACTCGGCGCCCTCGTAGATGTGGTGGAAGTGGCGGGTGTCGCCGGGAACGATCGTGAAGCCGTGTTCGGTGAGCGTCGCGACCGCGCCGGCGGCATCGAGCGCTTCGGCAATCTGCTCGTGGACGATCACCCCCTCGAGGCTCGACGGATGCGGCCGACCGGCGTACGGATCACCACCGGCGAGCAGAGGCACCTCCGTGAGGGCCCCGAAGGGTTGCGACGTGAGCCCCGCCGGTACGGCGCCCGGGGGCCGAGTTGTGGAGGATGAGACGGTCACCGGCGGCACGGTGGTGACGGTGGTCGACGGCGCCGCGGTCGGGAGCCGGGTAGTCGAGCTGCCATTCCCGGAAGTGCAACTCCCTCCGAGAAGGCCGAGCAGCACGAGGAGAGCGATACGACGACCCATCACGACCTCCGGTCTCGAAGACACCGTCACCGCGAACCTACTCCATGAGCGTCGCCGCGGCCCGCCAAGTTCCCACATTGTTCGTCATCATCGCGAGCCCCGATCGATGATCACAGGTTCGGTCCGGCCGTCCCCATCGACGTCTGCACATGCCGGGGTGCCGGCTCCGGGCAGGTCCGGCGCGGTGTCGAATCCGAAACCGTTCCACGTCCAGGCGCCCGCTGCCGACACAGTCGCATCATCCAACGAGTCGTGGGCCACGGCGACGGAACCGGAGCACACGGCCAAATCGGCAATCGGCAGCAACACCGAGCCGGCAACCCACACTTCGTCGAGGTTGTCCGCGGTGTAAACCCCGACATGGGCGCTCCGGCCGGAACTGTCCGCCCACTGCGCTTCGGGATGAAGTCGCGTGTAGTCCGTCGCCGCGAAGGGCCGGCGAAACGAGGCGACGACATAGCGGGTCCCACCTCCGGTCACGTCTCCTCGAGCTGCCACCGTCGGATCGCCGTGCCGGAACGCGTCGATGGCGACGATGTCCGCCGCGACCGGTTCGGTTGGTCCGATGAGTGCCCACCAAGCTCCATCGAGCCACACGGCATCGCCCGGCGGCTCCAGCCACTCGACGAATCGCACCCGGCGATCGCCGTGCTCGGTGAGGGCAACGCGGTAGGCGACGACCCCGCCGGCGCCGGCCAGCACCTCCAGCAGGGCGCCCGACGTGCGGCCGGGCCCGGATTGATCGAAGATGAAGTTGCCGAGCGATGTTGCCACGACGGCTCCCCGCGGGCCGCCGACCGAGTACACCGGCTGGATCACGTGGGCGCCATGACCCCACACGATGTCCGCACCGGCGGCGACGGCGGCCGCCCCGATACGGCTCATGAGCGGATCGTTCGTCGGAAGATACTCGGTGCCGCCGTGGATCGACACCACCAAGACATCGGTCTCCTCCCGGAGCCCGGCCACGAGGGCGGGGCCCGAGTTCGCGGTCCACGTCATCACACCCGGCCCCTCCCCGGCCGGCTCGCCGGCGCCGGTGGCATCGAATGCCAGGAACCCGACCTCGAGGTCGGCGACACGAATCGTGAGGGGGGCCGCCGCGGCTGCGGCGTTGGCACCGGCGCCGACCGTCCTCAATCCGGCCTCCTCGGCTGCACTGATAGTGTCGAGGATGCCCTCCGGTCCGGCGTCGCCGGCGTGGTTGTTGGGAAGCGACAGCACGTCGAAGCCGGCGGCCGCCAACACCGCGGCCGCGGCGGGCTCAGCCAAGAGGACATTCTCCTCGGGCGACGATGCCTCCCTGGCGGTGAGGGGCGATTCGAGGTTGGCGGCGACGACGTCGGACGCCTTCAGCAGGTGGCGAACTCCGGCAAACAGCGCATCAGGATCTGCGGAGGCCAACGGGGCGATGCCCCGCCCGAGCATCACGTCGCCGACGAGGGCAATGCGGACGAGCGATGAGACGGTGGGGCCCACGTCCGCGCTCGTCGGCGGCGGCAGCCGCGGCGCGAGAGTCGACGCGGGGGCCACCCCCGGGTCCGAGCAAGCGGTCATCGTCGCGGCCAGCAGACCTCCGCAGGCCACGGCGCGCCACTTGCGATTCTCTCGGGGCCAACCCCTTGGCAACCTCACCGCGCGGTGAACATTAGGTCGGTTGCCCTCCCTGCGAAGCGGCTCGACGAGTCTGTGGATCTCACTCGAGCCTCCAATACCGGGCGATCGCTGCCGCCGCCCGATCGAGGTATGCCTCCGGGGTGATGCCTTCCGTGGAGGCGTCGATCCGATAGCCGGAGTCGAGCCAGCCCTGCACGGTCGCCGCCGCGGCGTCCTCGAGAGCCTCCAGGTCATAGCCGCCCTCCAGAAAGACGACGGAGCGCTGCGGTGCGACGACCGAGGCCAGGCGGCGCGCCATGTCCCCGTAGTCGGCGGCGAGGAGCTGCAAGCCGGCAAGGGGGTCGGCGGCGTGAGCGTCGTAGCCGGAAGAGACGAGCAGCCAATCGGGGGAGAACTGGGAGACGACGGGCACGACCAGCTCGGTAACGGCACGGCGGTAGAAGCCGCCTCCCGTGCGGGCGGGCACCGGGATGTTGAGATTGTGGCCCAGCCCCTCGTCCCGCCCCATCTCGGCCAGCGACCCGGTGCCCGGATAGATCCCCTCTTGGTGTATCGACAGGTACAGGACGTCCGGGTCCGAGTAGAAGGAATCCGGTGTGCCGTTGCCGTGGTGCACGTCCCAGTCGACGATCGCGACCCGGGCCCCGAGTCCCCGCAGATGAGCCGCCGTCACCGCCACATTGTTGAAGAGACAGAATCCCATTGCCCGGTTGTGCAGGGCGTGATGACCCGGGGGACGCATCGCAACGTAGCCGAGGTCGGCCGCTCCGGAGAGCAGGGCATCGCACACGGCAGGGCCGGCCGCCGCGGCGCGCAGGGCCGCCTCCCACGACGCGGCGACCGCCGCGGTGTCGGCGTCGATGGCCCCGCCCCCGGCGGCGCAGAACCGCTCGAGAGCTGCCACATATGCGGCATCGTGGATCGTGGTCAGCAAGCCGGTGGTCGCCGGCGCAGGTGACAGGTGCTCGACGGGAATTCCGCTGTTCATGATCCCCCGCACCACTGCCGTGATGCGGGCCGGCCGCTCCGGGTGTCCATAACCGGTGTCATGGCCCATCGACGACTCGTGGGTGGCCAATAGCAGCTTCACCGGGCCATGATTACACGCTACGGACGAGAACCCCTCCGAATCGGGTTAGCCTTCAGCGATGGCACTGACCGAGAGCCCATTCAAGATCATGCACCGCGGGGAGTGGCCCGGGCCCATGACCTTTCGACGCGGCTGGGCTCGGGCCGATGCTCGACCGTGGAATGACAGCGAGGTCACCGCCTCTTTGCGGCTGCTCCGAGGCGGCGGCGGGTTCCTGCAGGCCTGCACCGATCGTCTGACCGACATGGGCGCCCCGTCGGTGTTGTCTCCCCCGTTGCCGTCGAGTGCCCACTCCCCCTGGATCGAGGCCGGCTACGAGCCGTATCTCGACCTGGCGCTCATGAGGCTCGAGTTGGCCGAACAACCCAAGTGCCCCAACCATCTGGTTGTGGACGCCACAGACATACCGATGTCTTGTTTGCTGGCCATAGATGCGGCCGCCTTCACAGTGTTCTGGAGATTCGATGAAAACGGGATGAGCGAAGCTCTCCAGGCAACGGGCGATTCAGATACTCTGATCATCCGCGACGCAGCCGGCGGTGCCGCCGGGTTCGCCATCGTCGGCTACGGGAGCGCCGTCGCCTACCTGCAGCGAGTTGCCGTCGAACCGAAATGGCAGGGCCAGGGTATGGGGCGTTCGCTGGTGCGAGCGGCCGCCCGCCGGGCCCGCAAGAACGGTGCCAAGATCATGTTGCTCAATACGCAGTTCGACAACATCCCGGCGATCAAGCTCTACGAGGACGAAGGTTTCAGCGTGTTGCCGGAGCCCCTGAGCCTGCTGCGGTTCGACGCATAGGCACCCCAGGCACGTTGACCCGAGACACGCGCGACGTGACACCGGCCACGCTCTAACCTCGTAGCCACCCCGGAGGTTTCATTGGCCCCTCGGCTCCCCGAGCGTTACCAGACCCAGGTTCGGCTGGGAAGGGACAACGACGTCGAAGAGTGGTTGGCGACCGACCAAACGCTGGATCGCCCGGTGCTGGTGCGGATCCTGAGCAGTGAGGCCTCCCCAACCCGACGCACCACTTTTCTCGAGCGGAATCGGCTGGCAGCCTCCGTGCCCCATCAGCACCTCGTCGATGTGTTTGCCGTGGGCGATGACGAGAGCACCTACGCCATCCTGGAGTGGAACGGAGGCGTGTCGATTCGGGACAGGTTGGCGGCCCACGAGACCTTGCCCGTGGCCGAGTTCCTCCCGAATGCTGCCGGTCTAGCCGACGGCTTGGCCGCCCTGCATGGGGCCGGGGTGATCCACGGGGCGATTGATCCGGGGGCCATCCAATTCTCCGCCGCCCACCCGGCCAAGCTCGGAGCATTCGGCCGACCCGGGAGGTGGATAACCCCCCAGCAGGACACGGCGGCACTGGCGACCGCCTTGCGAGCCTCGCTCACCGGCAGCGAGTCTCCCGGCATCCGCGCTTCCCAGGTAGCCGAGGGCCTACCGCGGGCAGTCGACGCCGCGCTGGACTCGGCCGAACAGGGCCACTTCGGATCCGCCGACTTGGCTGCCGCGCTGCGAGCGATTCCCTCCGCGCCGGCCAAGTCGGCGCGGAGCGGCTGGTCATGGGGTTGGTTGATTCCGGCCGCAGTCCTCGTCCTCGCCGCCGTCGCCGTGGCCACGGCGGGCCTCGCCCTCGATACCGATCCCGACTCGCCCTTCCTGTTCCCGGCCACTCCCTCGCCGACGACGACTGTCGCCCCGCCCGAGGCAGAGACCGCGACGACCACCGTGCCCCCCCTCGACGACGACCAGGTGCTCCTTCCGGCAACGGCGGCCGTCCTCGACCCTTTTGGAGACGGTTCGGAGCACGACCGGGATGTGGCCCTTCTCGCCGACGGTGACGAAGCAACTTCATGGCGCACCGAGAGCTACTTCGCTCCGCTGCCGCTGTTGAAGCCGGGAGTTGGGGTGGTGTTCACCGTCGCCGCCAAGCCGGCGACTGTCGACGTCATCGGGAGCGCCGGCACCCGATACACCATCGCCTGGGCACCCTCATCCGATCTCAGTCGAGCCGACTACGAGGACGTCGTCGCCGGAGAACTCCGTGACGGCACCACCCGCATGCAGCTCACCGAAAGGGATGGCGGCGTCTGGCTTCTCTGGTTCACCGACCTGCCCGAGCAGGAAGAAGGTGTCTACTACACGGTCATCAACGAGGTGCGCTTCCGTTCGTGACAGGACACGCCGGACGCGCCAGAATCAGCGCAGATGACATATCGCGCCGCTGAAGACGTCGACCTCATCGGGAGGTACCTGCGAGGAGACCTGGGAGCCTTTGACGAGTTGATGCGGGCCCACCAGGACCGGGTATTCGGGATCTGCTTGCGGATGCTGCGCGATCGAGAAGCGGCGCTCGACGTGACGCAGGAGACTTTCCTCACCGTCTTCCGCAAAGCCGACCGCTACCGGGAGGAGGCCGCTTTCAGCACCTGGCTGTACAGGGTGACCGTAAACGCTTGCTACGACCACCTGCGCCGCACGAAACGCCGCCACGCAGACGCTCTCCCCGAGGGCATGGACCCCGCCGACCCCAGCGCCGGTGATCCGCTGCTGGCGGCCGAATTACGCCCCGACGTCGAGGAGGCACTGGCGCGAATCCCCCAGGAGTTCCGCGGCGCCGTCGTCCTGGTCGACCTCCAGGGCCTGGCCATCGATCAAGCGGCAGACGTTCTCGGCGTGCCCTCGGGAACGGTCAAGTCGCGCATCCACCGCGGGCGCCGCCTGCTCGCCGAGATTCTCGGGAACCATAGAGACCCTGCGCGGCATCTCATAGATGGGAGCCCGGCCGATCCGAGCCCCCTAGGGGCACCCGACGATCCCCCTTCGGGAACGACCTGATATGCACAAACACGACCACGAGCTCATCATGGCTCTCGCCGAGAGCAGACTGGAGCCGGCGGCGGCCGCCACCGCTCGGGCCGAGGTCGAGGCGTGCCCCGAGTGCGCCCTCGATCTGGAGCTCCAGGTCGCGGGCTTGCAGGCGCTCCAGGCGCTTCCGGCAGCGGGGCTGACCGAACTCGAATCCGCTCGACTCCACCGCAACCTCCACCGCGAGCTCGGAATCGCCAAGCCGGAAGTGCTCCAACACGCCACGCGCCGCCGCCTACCCTTGGCGGCCCTGGGAACGGCCGCGGCCGTGCTGGTCGCCGTCGTCGTCATCGGGCCCGGTCTCAACCTCATCGGTGGCGCCGCCGACAGCGATGACACGCCACAGATAGTGGCCGCAACCACCGTGACGTCGGATGATGCCGTTGCCCGGCCCGAGGGAGCCCTCGACATCGCCCCGGAGGCGGGAGAATCCTTCGAAGCACGGGACGGGGCCGAGACGTCGACCACTGCGGCACCGCAACTGGCATCCACCCCCACCACTCTCGTCGAACCGGTTGAACGCGCTCCACTGTACGCGTACTTTGGGAACGAAGTCCCCGACCTCGAAGCGTTCCGCGCGGAGCTGCTCGATTCCGCATTCGATGAGGAGGCCGCCCGTTCGCAGGCGCTGCGCTACGCGACCGATTCGCTACTCGAGGAAGACCTCGACGACGCCGCGACCTGCATCGAAGTCACCCTCTCCGCCGACGACGGCTTCGTCGAGGGCTTCCCGTTTGCCCAAGGGCGCCTGGACGATCGTGAGGTGCTCTACGTCGTGTACCTCGGCGAGTCTCTCGAAGCGACCGCGCTCGTAGTCCACGCGGCGGACAGCTGCGAGGAACTCCAAAGGGTCGGTCCCTAGCCGGCAATCGGAGCGCTTCCGCGGTTGACTAACCTGCGGCTATGGACGACTTCCCAGTCAAGATCGCCGACCTGCTCGAATCGCTGGCAACCCGGATCCGCTCCCTGACCGTGGAGCGTGTCGCCGGTTGGGCGCGCTGGACCGCGGTGGGCGTTGTCCTGGCCCTCGTCGGGCTCGTGATGACGATCTTCACCATCGTGGCTCTCTTCCGGCTTCTCGCCGGCCTCGTCACCACCGAGGGTGCCTACGGGATATTGGGTGCGATCTTCGTGTTCGCCGGAATTTTCCTGTGGCGCAAGCGGTTGCCAGCAGCCGGTGACCAAATCACTGCAGAATAGGGAGCAATGGCAATGGTGGAGAAGGTGCTCATCATCGGATCGGGCCCCGCCGGCTTGACCGCCGCAATCTACGCGGCCCGCGCCGACCTCAGTCCGCTGATGATCGAAGGCTTCACGCGAGGCGGACAGCTGATGATCACGACGGATGTCGAGAACTACCCGGGTTTTCCGGACGGGATCATGGGCCCGGACCTGATGGAGCAGTTCCGCAAGCAGGCAGAGCGCTTTGGCACCCGCCTCGTCACCTCCGACGTCACCCGCGTCGACCTCTCGGAACGCCCGTTCCGGGTCTGGGTGGACGAGGACGAGTACCAGGCAGATTCGATCATCATCTCCACGGGCGCCTCGGCGCGGTGGCTGGGCATCCCCGGTGAAGAGCGACTTCGCGGCTACGGCGTCTCGGCCTGCGCCACATGCGACGGGTTCTTCTTTCGTGACCAGGAAATCGCCGTCGTGGGCGGCGGCGACAGCGCCATGGAGGAAGCGCTCTTCCTCACCAAGTTTGCTTCGAAGGTGACGGTGATTCACCGCCGCGACGAGTTCCGCGCGTCGAAGATCATGGCACAGCGGGTGCTCGACCATGACAAGATCGAAGTCATGTGGGACACCGTCGCCGCCGAAGTGATCGGCGACTCCGCCGTCACCGGCTTGAAGGTGCGCAACGTCAAGACCGAGGAGGTGCAGGAGCTCGCCGTCACCGGGGTCTTCATTGCCATCGGCCACGACCCGAACACGTCCATCTTCCAAGGCCAGGTCGACTTGGACGAAGAGGGTTACGTGATCGCCGACGGCACCAGGACGTCGGTGCCGGGTGTTTTTGCCGGCGGCGACGTGGTCGACAAGGTCTACCGGCAAGCGATCACCGCGGCCGGAATGGGCTGTGCCGCCGCCCTCGACGCGGAGAAGTGGCTCGAGGAGCAAGCCGGCTAGTGGCCCGCGGCGTCGGGCCGCGAGAAATCCCGAGATCCTCGGACCAATGGGAATGAGCAGGCGCCACGCTTCGTTTACCCTGGTGGCACTCACGTTCGCCGTGTCGGCGGCCGTGCCGGCAGTCCACCAACCGCATATGCGATAGCGCACACTCTAGATGTCACAGCGAAGGAGCCCCATGGGTGACAACACCGTTGAAGCGACCGACCACAATTTCACAGAGATAGTGGGGAGCGACACCCCGACGCTCGTCGACTTCTGGGCCGAGTGGTGTGGACCATGCAAGATGATGAACGGGCCACTCGAGGAGCTTGCGGGCGAGAACTCGGGCAAGCTGACCGTGGCCAAGCTGAACGTCGACGAGAACCAGCAGACCGCCATGAACTTCGAGGTGATGAGCATCCCCACGATGATCATCTTCCAGGACGGGGTCGAGAAGAAACGTCTGGTCGGGGCCCGATCGAAGGCACAGCTCGAGCAGGAGCTCGCCGAGTTCGTCTGAGTGGAGCTGACGCTTCGCCGACCAGGTACTGCGCACGACGTATGCCCTGATCTCGTCATCCAGGCGTAAACCACCACTCGGTGCGCTGCGGAGCGCGCGGCTGTTGTCTCTCTCGCGGCGCAGACTCCCGGACTACGTTGCACGTTTGACGTTTTACGTTGTACGTTCTGTCTGTGAGGCTCTATCGGCGTGGAGATGAGGGAGAACCGGTCCGGGACATCCAGGGCCGGCTCGAAGCACTCTCCTTCGACTCGGGGGGCGATGCCACCGGCACCTACGGAGACGGGACCGAGCTTGCCGTGCGCAAGTTCCAGGAGTCCCGCGGCCTTCCGGCCGACGGCATAGTTGGCCCCGACACGTGGCGGTCCCTCGTCGCCGCCGGCTATACCTTGGGCGATCGGCTCCTCTACCACCGGGTGCCCATGATGCGCGGCGACGACGTCGCCGAGCTGCAACGGCGACTCAACTCGCTCGGATTCGACAGCGGCAAGGTGGACGGCATCTTTGGGCCGGACACCCTGAACGCGCTGCTCGACTTCCAGGCGAACCGACGGATGCCGGAGGACGGCATGGCGGGACGCGCCGCGGCCGACGAGTTGAACCTAATGGCGCGCGCCACCCAGAAACCCGGGCGGGACAGCGTGCGCGAGCACCAATGGATCAAGGGGCTGCCCCACTATGTCGCCGGGCAACGCGTCTATGTCGACGCGTTCTGCCGCGATGTGGAAGAGCGGGAGGCCGCGTGGGAGGCGGCACTGACGTTTGGTTCCATCGTCCAGGATCTCGGCGCCCACGTCGGGATGTCGCGCAGCGTTGACACCGAGCCCACCGAGCGGGTACGGGCGTTGCGTGCCAACAGATTCGCGGCGGACCTCGTCATATCTTTCGCTCTGCCCTACGACGGTGAGGCCGCCGTCTTCTACTTCGCATCGGCTCACTCCAGCTCGCACGCCGGCCAGATAATCGCCAAGGCGGTGGCCGAAGAACTCCACCTCTCGACGGCCGGACGAGCGGTCCCGATGCTCAAGAACACCCGATCCCCAGCGATCGTCATCGCCACCGCTCCGCTCGGTGCCCGGGTCGGAGGGCAGGCGGCTCAGGGCATCATCAATCTCTTCGCCGACCCCGGGGAGTAGCCGCGACGCCGGCTCCCCC